>PLYQ01000164.1 GCA_003153415.1 Rhodospirillales bacterium
CTAACGTCGTAACAGTGCTCTCGACCGGCTGCCCCTCGTGCGCCAGCCGCTTCGCCAATGCCGCCCCAGCCTGATCGGCCGTCAGCTTCGTATAGCGATCGAGCACTTCATTGATGCTGCCGATCGTGTGGCCAGTAATGGCGCGTATTTGCTCACGCACGCAGCCGGCATCATGAAGCGCGGTAATACAGGTGTGGCGCAAGACGCGCATCGTCAGCCACCTAGTCGGCATTCGCATGGGATCGGCGGGATAGTGCTTTACAGCGTACCTAGTGACGAAGCTCTCATGGCGCTCTGCCAACTCGGCACGGAGTCGCCCAAAGGCGACAAAGAAGCGATTGGGGCTCCACGCCAGCTTCAGGAGCCTGGGGCTGCTCGCGTAAGAAGGCAGGCATCAGCCACACTCCCTTATCGCGGCGTGTCCCGCGATTCGCGCGCGTCCACTGTTGAGGGCGTTGCAGACGAGATGTGCTCGGCGAGACCATTTCAGCTCATGGCCCAAAGATGGGGTAATCGGCCGGCGCGTTTGTGGATAGTTAAAGATTTTGGTGCTGCGCTTCAGGCTGATGGTGAAACGAGGTCCGTGGTTATGGAGTAGTCGGTCTCTTCGATCACCGGTCTTGAGGTTGACGGCCAGCTCGAAGGCAGCGGTTTCGATGTCGGCAAGCGTCGGGAGGGAAACAGCCTCCAGGCGTCGTCGAAGCTCTGCCTCCGGCTGCAGGCGGCGTCCGTCAGTTGTGCGAACCGCCCGGCGGCGGGATCGAGCCGATCTCCGTGAACCCCGTCTTGTTGCCTTCCGTGGGCTCGAGCACGTACGCCGCCGCCTGCTCGGGCGACCTGCTGTGCGGACCATAGAGCACCGCCGCGATCGTTCTTCCGTGGCTCACCAGCATCAGGTTGCCGGGACCGGGCCATGACCGGATGATTCCGTGGATGTGCATGATGGCCATCCTAGGGTCGGGCATCGACTTGTTGACCTCGCCCGCGCCTGCCTCATGCTCGCCGATATTGTACAGGAACCGGTTGAGCTCGAGCGACGGCCCGAGGTTCATCAGGATCGCAGTGTCCTTGGCGCGGCACCAGGGCGAGGACATCACGCGCGCGAACACGATATGGTGGGCGCGCATCGCCTCGCCGAGCCTGGTCGCTTGCTCGCGGCCGTGTTCGCTGAGATTGCGCTGGGTCGCGCAATCCTCGAGGACGAAGCCCGACGGATCGCCCTCGCGCCCCTGCTCCGGACCGGGCGCGGAGGCATGGCGCATGATGACCACCATGCCGCCCCGCTGGAGCGCCGCCCAGGCTTCAGCTTCGCCAGCCAGCGCCTCACAGGCAAAGCCGAAAGTCCCCAAAATGCACAAAAGAGGCAAAGCGGCTAACGAAAGATGACGCATCCCGAGCTCCCACAATTCTAAGCTGACCTTATCCTTGCCCTCTCCTACGCGCGCCGCAAGTGACGCCGCCATGAATTCATCCGGGCCGCCGTGCAAGACCTTCTGCGGGTCGGAGCGTTCCACAAGTGAAGCACTCTATGCGAAACCGATGAAGTCCGGTCTCAGGGGTGAAGCGGACTCTGTGAGAAAGTCTCGAAACCGGCGCGAATGACCCACAACGGACTTGGCGGGACGAGCTACTCGATCACCTCGTCGGCGCGGGCGATCATATTCGGCGGCACGCCGAGTCCCAATGCTTTCGCAGTCTTGAGGTTGATGGTGAAGTTGAAGAGGTCGGGCTGCTGCACTGGCAACTCGGCGGGATTGACGCCCTTCAGGATGCGATCGACGTAACCTGCCGAGCGTCTGAAGATGTCAGCCGTGTCGGGTCCGTAGGACATAAGACCGCCCGCACTGGCGAAGGGCTGATAAACCGACACTGCGGGCAGTCGATTTGCTATCGCGAGCGACGCCACTTCCGCGATGTGACCGACCAGAAAGCCATCAGGCGGCAGGATGATGCCGGCGTTCTTGGTTTGCCCGAGAGCGGCAATCGCGGACCGCATCGCATCGACGGTCTGCACTGAGATAGGTTCGATCCTGGGTCCGCCTTGCCGCTCTATTTCCTCAACGAACCGGAAGTACTGCGCGTTGATGCTCGAATTGAACAGCAGGACCGTTCGCCGCATCGAAGGATCGACCTCGCTGAGCAAGCTCCAGTATTTGCCGATGAGCTCTGAATTGATGAAGGCGAAGCCCGTGATGTTGCCGCCCGGCCGGGCGAGGTTCGCCACCAAGCCCAGCCCTACCGGGTCGACCACGAGCGCGCAGACGATCGGAATGGTCGTGGTTGCCTTCTTGAGTGCAACGATGTTGGGTGTGCCGTTGGCTAGGATCACGTCGGGCTTGAGCGCCACGAGCTCGTCGACGTAGCGCGCAACAGCCGACACATCGCCGCCAGCCCAGCATCGCTCGATGAGTATCGTCTTGCCCTCGATCCAACCAAGTGCTTCGAGCCCTTTGGCGAATGCCGCGAGGCGGCGACGGTCGTCGGGATCGCTCTGGGCGAGCAGGCTCAGCACACCCACGAGCGGCAGCCGCTTTTGGCTCTGCGCTCGCGCCAACGTCGGCAAGAGCGCGGCCGCAGCTGTCGAGGCAAGGAGGGCGCGTCGTTTCATTCCGGCCACATTCTGGCACAAACTGTCGTCATATGTCCGCGCGTGGCACGACTGCGAAGTGCCGACCGGGTCCGGAAAAGTCTGATGTTGGCGGTAGAGCGGAAGTGACGGTTGGAGGGTCAAAACGGCGCTCGTGACCCGAGGCGGACTTCGTATGTCCGTGCGACTGATGCCCTTTCATGGGCGCATGGGCATTGTCACGTCATCGCGCTATCTCAGTAGGCGGTAGCCCAGCATTGCCATCAGGTCGTCCGCGCGCTGCCGGGTCACCGCTTCGAGGCAGGCGCTCAGCACCATCGGCGCGGCGCTGCCACCCTTGTAGAGACCGTGCTCGACCGCGCAATTGGCATCTCGGAACCGTATCCAGAGGAGTTCCGCCGCCTGTAAATCCTTCTGGGCATCGGGCGGAAGCGTCTTCAGCACCTTTTCATAAGTGTCGTTCAGCCTCTTGTCGGCTTCCCGGTGGGCCATCGCAAAGCATTGCGATGTCGCGGTCCCGGACGAGCCCTTCCCGGAGCAGGGCCCGTCGGGCGCGTTCATGTGCTGGGCGATCGACGCTGGGCCGGATGCGACGATGCCGATTATAAGCGTCAGACCAAACGCCGCGATTCGTGTCTTGATCATGAACTCTCTCCCCTGCTCGATTATACGGGACCGCTGGAAATCGCGGCAAAGGACTCTTCGACATTGCTGAACGCCCTCTTCCCGACGCGGAACGTCGGCACCGATCCCGTGAATATCCGCGATTGGGCGCGAGCCACTACTTCGGGGGCGGTTAGGCACTCTTAGCCGAAGGCTTGAAGCGGAGGCGCCGGCGCTTCTGTTATTGGGGGCAAAACGGAAATAACGCGGACACGCGGTCACTTCGGAGTCTGACCCACAACGGACTTGGTGGGCCCGCTTATCCGACCATGACCGCTAGTCCCCGCTGCCCAAAAGCAGGAATTGAACTATGATTCCGAGGGCGAATATCGGTGGTACTGCCATTGCCCAAATTGAGAGCCGATAGCGCGCGCGATAGAAGCCAATCCAAGCCACCAGCGGACTGACGATTATGACCACGGGTGCCAGCATAAAGCCCGCGATGAGCGTCCATACACCTGCGTTTAGCCCGGAGTCGGACATCATCGGCGACATCATCGCCATTACCCCTGCCGGCAGCAACAATCCGGCACACATCACCGTGAAGACAATCAGTACAGGCAATAACCACGCGGGCCGTTTCGTAGTCCGAACGTCGGGAGATCTTACACTCATGCCAGTTCTTTCAGAGAATATCCTAGTGGTTAGAGCGCAAGCGTGACAATGACCGCCAGATAAAGCTCACAGCGCCTAGCGCCCCCCTGAAGCACACGAGGGCGAACCCTAGCGGACCCCAGATAACGATACCGCCCAAAAAAATGGCAGCGGCAGCATATAGAAGATAGTCGGCCCACATGATCGGTTATCGAAGGTCGCTGATCGAACGATCCAAGCAGCAAAGCATTCTGCAACGGGCGGGAACAACTCTAAAGCGAGCCAAAGCCTAATGAAAGTTAAAAGAGATTAGGTTCGGTGTTAGCGCGCCCAGAAAATATAGTGACGGACGAGCTCTATCATCGGTCCGCAGGCACGGACTCTGACGCGGATCGGCTGCGATGATCACCGGTCTCGGAGGTCCGCAAATGGCACGTTTGAGAAATGCCGACAGTCACCCGAGATGTCGTTTTACGGGGGTAGACCGGATACGACGGTCAGAAGGTCAAAACAGCGCTCCTGACCCAGGGCGGACGTCCGCCAGCGTCTACTCGACCGGCTCGAACTGAGGGTCGGTGAGGTCGAACAAGGCGTAGGCTTTTTCCAGGGTCCGCACGATCTGCGGCTCGTCATAGTCGGCGATTTTCTGCAAGGCGGCGAACATCCGGGCCATATCCTGGAACTCGGCCTGCGGCACCACCATGACGCGCTGCCGACCCGGCACAATCTGCGCTCGCCAGCCATGCTGGGCGATCCGACCGAGCTGCACGTCAACGGCTTCGACGGCGCTGAAGTCTTGAATACTGCGCAGCGACGAACCCTCGCGCCCCATAATACGCTTCGCGACGGCATAGAGCGCGGCGATGTCTTCCTGGCCGAAAATCCCACTGAGTCGCGTCAACAGCACCTTGTGCTGGTGGTCGAAAAACTGGATGAACACGTCAGGGCGAATACGACAGCATGATGATGATGGGGCTGTCATTGGCCAATCCGCTCTGAGGGCTGGCATCGAGTAGCGGCACAAGCGCCCTTTCGAGCCGCCTGATCTCGTCCGGCCTAGCCCGGGCCCTGACCTCTGCGAGGTGGCGTTTAGCGATCCGATAGACATCGGCACACGTGGTCAAGCCGCCGGCCAGGCCCAGCATTTCACCAATCGCGTCGAGCGAGAATCCCAGCTTTTGAGCGCGTCGGATGAAGGTTAGCCGCTCGAGATGTTCCCGATGATAGGCCACATCGCCGTAGCGGCCCTGACGCCGTCGCGGCTTGGGCAATAGTCCCAACCGATGGAAGGTGCAGATGGACTCGACGTCGACGCCGGATGCTTTGGCCAAGCCGGCAATCGTGGCAGGAGCGGGAACTAGCATGACGCGGGTTTTGCCCTAAAAGACACAGTAATTTCAAGGTCTCCCACGAGACTATTGTCGCATAGCAGCAGCCTATGCCAAGTGATCCGCCGCCGCCGCTTGCGCGTACACCGGTAGCAATGCCTGATCCATCTGATCTCGCCGGCCGTGCGGCCCATCTGGCAGCTTTCTCGCAGAGTCTTGCACGTCGCTCTGACGCCAATCGATGCCGCTACGCGCTCGCTCGGGCGTTCATTCGTCACCGCCGCGAAATGCACATCGGCACTGCATTTTCAGAGGCCTTTGCTATCGAGAATGTCGACCGCCTGTTGGGGTTAATGTCGGTCTTGTTTCGTGAAGCCGAAGAAACGCCCACAGCGGCTGAATGGCTGGCCCGCATGGCATGGCTCCCGGCTCTCGTGGCTGATCTTGAAGCCGGCAAGGCAGCACAGCGCCTCGACTCGTAGGCGGCCGATGTGATGCTTGTGCTTGCCCCCGAGTGATTGAATAGGCCCGCACACGTCCGTTGCTGGCACCTTTGACAAGCCGACTGACACCGAGGATGTCTGCTGATCGGGGTAGACCGGACGTGATGGTCAGACGGTCAAACCGACGCGTCTGACCCTGAACGGACTTGGCGGAACGGCTACTCAATCAGCTCGTCGGCGCGAGCGAGAGCGCCGGCCCTCAGCGCGTAAGCGCAGCCGTATCGCCCTTGCAACCAGGCGTTCCAACCGAGATCGCCATGGTTGGCAGCTGCCCTGAACCGAGATTCGCCATTGCCGCGCTGCGAATGCGTCGTTCAATGTCGTCTACGCGATTGGTGCATGGTGCAGGACGTCGCCGAACGACTCGGCATCGACTTCAACGAAGCTGAGGCACTGGCGTTCGCGCTGGCGGCGTAGGTCCCATCTACACTCGGTCGGTCGCTCGTCGCGCGCGCCAGAGGGGTGGCGCAAACGAAATGGCGTGAAGCACCGGGCCGATGACGCTCAGGACAGCGAACGAGGAATACATGATGATGTGCTTCGTATCGCCGCCGAGCGGCGCACTCACGAAGTCGGCGGCGAAGGCATAGGCGATATAGGTCATGCCGACCGTGCGCAGCACTCGCCAGAGCGTATGGCCAAGCATCTGCTGCAACGACCCGATCGAGAATAGCGCGAGAATGTAAACAGTCGCGAGCGGCGGCAGGAAGAATTTGAACACCTCCATGGCCGGCGTCCCGCCGATCCAGCAGAGCCAGACAACGAGTGCAACGTGGACCAGATGGGCGGCGGCGAAGGCGAGGCCGAAATCACGGCCGTGACGCTGAAGGGGCTGGGCGGCGGGACCAAGCAGCTCGACGAGCCCGCCACCGGCATAGGCGAGCCAGAATATCAGGAACGAGAAGCGGGCCGATATCTGCAAGGCAACGACGGTGCCGAGCTTGCCCGCGCCGAAGACCGCCAACACGATGGCAGCGAGCACTGCGGCTGCAGCGAAGGCTGACACCATCCAAAGCCATGTTGTTGACCTTGCCTGCATACGCTCTCCACGCTCGACGCTGCCAGAAAGGAAAGCGCGTCCGGTTAGTTATCCGAGGAATGTCCGCTCATAGCATCTTTGAGACATGCCGTCTGACCCCGAAGATATCTGTTCATCGGGGCAGACCGGAAGTCATCGGCGCACCCCCAGAACGACGCGCCTGACCCAAGGCGGACGTGGCGGGCCCGCTTACGGGTGGCTGCCAAGTCACCAGTGGCCGTCACTATCCTCTTTCGTTCGGCGCGTGAGCGCTTGACCGCCAGGCGTGATATGCGCATAGCGACGGTGAGTGAAAGAAAAGCCCGGCGCCATCGAACAGCGATCGGTCGGCTAATGCTCCGATCAGAAGGAAAATAGCATGAAGAGTTTCCATGTTTTCTCGATCGTGGGAGTGTCGCTTGCGCTGCCGCTGGTCGCGCTGGCGCAGACGAGCGGGACGACGATGAGCGACGGCCAGTACTGCTTGGCGCTCTCCAATAAATACAGCACCTATGTAGGCGCCTCAGCCAACACGTCGACGCGAGGAATGCCGGGTCCCAATATCGACGCCCAGATCGCCATCGACAAGTGCAAGGCGGGCAACACGGCGGCCGGCATACCGGTGCTTGAAAAGGCACTGAAGGACGCCAAGCTCGATCTGCCGCCACGCAGCTAGAGCGACAGCGAGGCGAAGACACGACGTGAGCGTAGAGGGATGTCCGCTTCTTGAAGCGAAGCGGACATGACATCGGCAGGCTGTCACGTCGGCTCATGACCCAGGCTGTGTGAAAACGTTGGACTCCGTTGTTGGGACGCAACAATGAAATCGAAGACGTAGTCTCAGCCAATCATTTGATGTGCGTGAGGCGAGCGGTTTGAATCAATCTTGCGTCCAGATGACCCGCAGAATGGTTTTCACACAGCCTCGACCCGAAGCGGACTTGGCGGCACCGATTACTCGATTGGTCCCCGATCGAGATCGGCGAGCTGAACCGCGATCTCGACAGGTGAAGGCCAAGTGGGAGTGCCGCCGCTAAAGGGAGCGCATCACGCGCATCCAGATTGATTTATTTGGCGGGCGGCTGCTGCGGAATTGTTGTCAGCATCCCGATTTTCCATTCTCCGCCTTCTCGGACAAACGTTGCGGTCCAGAGGCCCCCTTCTGCGATCGGAGCTCCGCTCGGGTTCGTGCCGGCGACCCGGTACTTGCCCATCCCGAGCGCCGTGTCGGAGGCGCCCAAGGGCAAGATCAGATCGGTGTGAACCTCCATGTGATTTATTCCCGCCTTAAACGCGCTCTCGTAGACCTTCACGATGTCCGTGTGTGGCCCCACCGGATCGACGATGATAGCGCCGGTCGCGTACAGCGCAGCCAAACCGCTCGCATCCTGCTTGTCGAAGCGCTCAAGGTATGCGGAGCCCATCTGCTCCAACTGCTTCTTTAAATCTGCGTCATTGGCAAACGCAGGCGCGGAAAGCGCGACGATCACGATGGACAGTATGGAAGCCCTTATGATGGACAGTATGGAAGCCTTTTGCATGACACTCCCTCCTGAGATACCAGCTTCGGCCCGCACCGTGTGCATTGACGAAAGCCTACCATAATCTGGGCCGCGCGGAACATTATTGAGTTTTGACCCTAGTCTCCGAGCGTGCGTCCAAAGAAGGCGCGAACTACGCAACGGCGGTGAGGCCTGTATCAGTTTGAAATCGGCCGCTCTTGACGGACCGGCCGCGCGTCCCACAATCAGGGGATGCCTAAGCACCCAACCACCACGCCCTCCTTGGTCATCAAACTCTACGGCGACGCCGGCGGCGTCTACCAAACACTTTATGCCGGCGGCGACTTCTACGAACCTGCTCACAAGCGCTTTATGTCGCTGGAAAACCTGAGTGCATGGAAGGCGGAAGGGGCCGAGTTCGTGGTTTGGGATATGGAAACGGGCAAAGACGTCACGCGCGATTTGATGGCGTAGAGCAGCGTGCGTTCCGTGCAGCATTCACTTCCGCTCCTGGCACGTTTCGGAAGTCGGGACCCGGTCCGGCCAAGTCTGCTGTTGCGGGGTAGACCGGACATGACGCCGACAGGCCGTCACTTCGCAGTCTGACCCAAACCGGACAGAGCGGGCGCGCCTTTAAGCTTATGTACTGTAAACTCAGCGAACCCAGATGGTATCTGCCAAGGCCAATTGCAAAAGCAACGGAAACACGCACATGCAAGACCTTACCGGACGGACAGCCTTCGTCACCGGAGCAGCTTCAGGCATCGGATTAGGGATCGCCACGGCGCTGTCGCAGGCGGGGGTGAAGGTCATGTTATGCGACATCGAGGAAGAGGCGTTAGCTGCGGCGGTAGCGAAATTGAAATTGACCAACGCCGACGTTGACGGCGTGAGAGCGGATGTATCGCTTAAAGCAGAACTCCAGGCCGCAGCGGACGCCACCGTGGCGCGGTACGGCAGGGTCCATATTCTCGTCAACAATGCGGGGGTCGCCGGCGGCCGGGGTTATGGTCATTGGACAGATGCAGGTTGGGATTGGGTTCTCGGCGTCAATCTGATGGCGGTGATTTGGGGCATCGAGATTTTCGGTCCGCTGATCGAGGCGCACGGCGAAGGAGGCCAAATTGTTTCCACGGCGTCCGTCTTCGGGCTGATTGCTGGAGGAAGTCCGCAGTATGACGTGAGCAAATATGGAGTGGTGGCTCTGTCCGAAGGACTGCGCAAGGCGCTCGCGCCGCGGAGAATCGGGGTATCCGTGTTGTGTCCGGGCGTCGTCCGCACTCAGATCGTGAATTTCCGTCGCAACGTGCCGCGGCGGTTCGCCGGGAAGATCGGCAGTCTGCCGCCGACAGAAGGACCGGTCGCCGATGCCATCAAGGCATTCCAGCACCGGACCAACAATGGCATCGATCCGCTTTATGTCGGCGAACTGGTTCGCGAGGCCATCGAAAATGACTGGCCCTACATCTTCACCGACACCGAGCACGAAGCCATGATCGACAGGCGCTTCGCCGCGATCAAGCAGGGCTTCGACCGCATACGCGGAAGGACGCCGCGGCGTTAGCTATCGCATCTGTTCACGGCCGATGTCTGCTGTTGGCACTTTTCGGAAGTGCAGGGATGTCTGCTGTACGGTCGCTATCGGTGAAAAGCGGACATTGCACGAGTAGCCGCGGTCGGCCAGCACATCGAGCGTGTCGGCGGCCATCGCCGCCTTGGCCTGGCCGGCCATGTTCGACAGTTGAGCGCGATCGTTGCCGACATTGGTGACCTCGTGAGCCACGATCAGGTGATGCTGCGCATCGACAGCGGTTTGCACGTTGCAGCCAACGACACCACTGCCGCGACCGCTGGTCGCCATGGACCGAGCATCCGGGTCCGTCAGTGAGACCTGATGGTCCGGCGCGGCCTGCACGATCGGCTCAAGGGCCTTAAAGGCCCGCATCTGTTCCCTAAGCGCGGCGATTTTGTCCTTCAGGCGGACCGACTTGGCCTGCGCCAGCTCGCCCTCCTGGCGGTCGGCCGTTTCCAGGGCCGCCATGTAGCGTTCGATGCTGGCCTCGACCTGCTCCATCCGCTTCTTCAGCTTGGCCTTGGTGAAGTTCTTGTCGCGGGCGTTCACCGCCTTGAACTTGCTGCCGTCGATCGCCGCCACGGCATGGCCGAACAGATCCAGCCGACGGCACAGCGCGATGAACTGGCGGCAGCTCGCTCGGATCGCCGGGCCGTTGTCCTTCCTGAAGTCGGCGATCGTCTTGAAGTCCGGCGCCAGGCGCCCAGTCAGCCACATCATCTCGACGTTGCGCTGGCTCTCCCGCTCCAGCCTACGGCTCGAAGCGATCTGGTTGATGTAGCCATAGACGTAGATCTTCAGCAGCGCGCTAGGGTGATACGCCGGCCTTCCAGTTGCCTCGGGTACGACGCCCGCGAACCCCATAACCCCCAGGTCCAACTCGCCGACAAACACATCGATCACCCGGACCGGGTTCTCCTCCGAGACATAATCGTCCAGATATTCCGGAAGCA
>PLYQ01000175.1 GCA_003153415.1 Rhodospirillales bacterium
ATCCCGCACGGCGCCACCGGCAAGATCCTGAAGACGGCGCTGCGCAAGCAGTTCGAGGGCTACAAGCTGCCGGCAGCGTGAGGGCTGCGTAGCTCGCCCAGCGCACCACGAATCACCTGGGCGGCGCCCCACAGCGCCAGGCCGGACATGATGGCGGCCACCAGGTAGTCGGGCCAGCCGGTGCCTGAGCCGAACACACCGAGTGCGGCCACCATCACCGCGACGTTGCCGATCGCGTCGTTGCGCGTGCAGATCCAGACCGAGCGCATGTTGCTGTCGCCTTCGCGCCAGCGATAGAGCAGCAGCGCCACGCCGAAATTGGCGGCAAAGGCCAACACGCCGACCATGCCCATCACCGGCGCCGTGGGCACCGTGCCGGCCAGGGCGTGCTGGACCGTCGTGCCGGCGACCCACAGGCCGAAGGCGCCCATGCTGGCGGCCTTCAGCAGCGCGGCGCGGGCGCGCCAGCGCAGCGCCATGCCCAGCACGAAGACACTCAGCCCGTAATTGACGGCGTCGCCCAGGAAATCGAGCGAGTCGGCCAAGAGCGAGACCGACTGCGCGGCAAAGCCGGCGCCGATCTCGACGAAGAACATGGCGAGGTTGACGGCCAGGGCAAGCCACAGGACGCGACGGTAGGCCGGCGATGTTGCCGCGGCGGCACTGTGATCGTGACCATGATCGTGGCTGTGGCCGTGGGCGCCCATGTCAATGCTCCCGTATGTGGGTGACCATATCTTCGACCATGCGCCGTACGTGAACATCGTCGGCGCCGTAAAAAATCTGCTTGCCCTGCCGCTCGGCCCGCACCAGCCGCGCGCCCTTGAGCAGGCGCAGATGGTGGCTGACCAACGATACCGACAGGCCGAGCTTATCGGCGATGTCGGAGACGGCAAGCGGTGTGCGCAGGCAGGAGACGACGATGCGCAGCCGGCTGGGATCGCCCAGCAGGTGGAACAGGTCGGCCAGCGCCACGGCGTGGTCGTCGGACAGGGTGGCTTTTTGGGTTCTCGACATTTGAATAACTGTTCACATGTCGTATCGTTTCAGCCCGATGTCAAGGGCGGTTATGCATCATGTCGGCCACCACGGCGGCCAGCACGATCGCCCCACCGACCAGCGTCAGGAGGGCCGGCTGTTCGGCAAAGGCCAGCCACACCCAGAGCGTGGCGAGCGGCGTCTGCAATACGCCGATCAACGCGCCGCGCGTCGCCGAGACCAGCGGCGTGCCGAAGGCCAGCAGCAACAGGCCGAGGCCGAACTGACTGACGCCAAACAGCGCCAGCAGGCCGAAGCTTGCCGCATCGACCTGCAGGGGCGAGGCGAAGGGCGCCACGATCAGCGAGCACAGGAAGGCCGAGGCGCAGACCGCCGGCACCATGTTGACGCCGCGCTTGCGGCGGATCAGCACGATCACCAGCGCCATCAGGGTCGCCATGGCGAGCGCCAGCAGGTCGCCCGCGAAGCGACCCTCGGCCACCGCTGGGCCCGCCATGATTGCCATGCCGGCAAAGGCGGTCACGGTCGCCAGCAGCGTCCGGATGTTCTCGCGCTCGCGCAGCATCAGCCAGGCCATCGCCGCCGTGATGAAGGGAATGGCGGCATCGATCACCATGACGTCGGCAACGCTCGTGAGCCGCATCGCGTTCAGGAAGCAGACGGTCGCGACCGCTGAGCAAATTGCCACCGCAATGCCTTCGATGCCCATGGAGCGCACGGCCCGCAGGATCCGGCCGCGCTCCTGCAGAACCGCAACGCCGGCGAGGAAGGCACCGCCGAACAAGCCGCGCCAGAACAGCAACGTCCAGGCGTCGACCTCGATCAACCGCGTGAAGAAGCCCGCCGTCGAATAGGCGGCGGCCGACGCCGTCAGAAGAAGCGTGCCGAGCCAGGCNNTGCTCGCCGAAATACTCGGCATAGATCGCGTTGACGGTCGCGAAGTAGGCCGGGTTCGTGCAGTAGACCGTGCACTTCACGACGCGTTCGAGGCCCGAGCCCGCCGCCTCGAGACAGCTCTTTAGATGTTCCAGCACGCGCTGCGCCTGCTGGTCGATCGGCAGGATGTCATAGCCGCCGGTCTCGGGATTCACCGGCGGCATGCCGGAGACGTAGACCCACTCGCCGGCACGAACGACGGCCGATGCCGGAACCGAATTGCGTTCGGCGAACTTGGCCAGCGCCGGAACACGTGGCTTGGAAATTTCGATCATCGGGCTCTCCGCAAGTCAGGATCCGCGAACACGGCGTCACGCCAGAAAGGGAACGAAGGGCACGCGTTCGCGCCGCGTGAGGCGCGGCAGGAGTTCCTTGACCGCCGCCTTGAAGTGATCGGTCGCCTCGTGCGCCGCCCATCCGGCCTCGCTGACATAAAGTTCAAAGATGAAGAACAGCGAACGGTTGGTCGGCGACCGATAGGAGAGAAAGAGTTTGACCAAGGGCTCCGCCATCGTAGGCGGAGTCATGACCCGCAGGATGTTGGCAACAGCCTCCGCTTCGCCCTCCTTCGCCTCGAGCGTGATGGCAACGACGAAGCCATCGTTCAGGGCGGTGAGAGAGTCGCGCGGGATCCAGTCTGTCAGCA
The DNA here is from genome assembly GCA_003153415.1 of Rhodospirillales bacterium. GTDB lineage: Bacteria > Pseudomonadota > Alphaproteobacteria > Reyranellales > Reyranellaceae > Reyranella. The sequence goes on from PLYQ01000175.1 coordinate 2,582, forward strand.
TGCGGGCCTCCATTTCTGGCCACGCTATAGGCGCTCTCTACTGACAACGTTATGTCAGTAGTGATAAGGTGCTGGAAAGGTTGATCAAATGCGCCGTTCCGACCGACTTTTCGACATTATCCAGCGCCTGCGCACGGCCGCCCAGCCGACCACGGCGGCGGCGCTGGCGGCAGGGCTCGAAGTCACGCCGCGCACGGTCTACCGCGACATCGCCACCCTGCAGGCGCGCCGCGTGCCGATCGAGGGCGCGCCCGGCATCGGCTACGTCCTGCGCAAGGGTTTCGACCTGCCGCCGCTGATGTTCACCATCGACGAGGTCGAAGCCATCGCCGTCGGCGCGCGGCTGGTCCATCGCCTGCGCGATCCCAAGCTGCAGGAGGCGGCGGAGGCCGTGCTGGCCAAGGTCTCGGTCGTGCTGCCCGAGCGCCTGCGCCCGCACATCGCCGACGCCCCGATCTACGTCTCCCCCGGCGAGGCGGCGGAGGCGCACGGCGCCGATATCGCCGAGATCCGCGCGGCAATCCGCAACTCCGCCAAGCTCTACATCGCCTATGCCGACGAAAGCGGCCGGCGCACCAACCGCACCATCTGGCCAATCGCCATGGCCTATTACGTCGACGTTACCCTGGTCGGCGCCTGGTGCGAGCTCCGAGCCGACTATCGGAATTTCCGTGTCGAGCGCATCCAGTCGTCCAAGGTGCTCGACGAGCATTTCAGCCAGGACAACGGCCGGCTGTTCCGCGAATGGTCGGCGCTCCCCAAAGAGCGCCCTGACTCCGACGCACGTCCGCGCTAAACTGCTGCCATGAGTACCGACATCAAACCCATCGATCCGGTCGCCCGTTCGTTCTTTGCCGGGGAAGTTTCGGGCATCGACCTCACGCGCACCCTCACGGACGCCGAGGTCGCGGCCATCCACGCCGGCATGGACCGCTTCGGCGTGCTGGTGTTCCACGACCAGCACCTCAGCGACGACCAGCAGCTCGCCTTCAGCCGCCAGCTCGGGCCGCTTGAGACAGCGACCGGCGACATCGCCGCCCCGCAGGACCGCCGCCTCGGCATGGAGCTCGGCGACATCTCCAACCTCGACAAGAACAACGAGGTGCTGCCGCGCGAGGATCGCCGCCGCCTGTTCGGCCTCGGCAACCAGCTCTGGCATTCCGACAGCTCGTTCAAACCGGTGCCGGCCAAATATTCCCTGCTGTCGGCGCGCCAGATTCCGCCGGCTGGCGGCAACACCGAGTTCGCCGACATGCGCGCAGCCTACGATGCGCTGGACGACAAGACCAAGCGCGAGGTGCACGATCTCATCTGCGCGCACAGCCAAATCTTCTCGCGCGGCATCCTGGGCTTCACCGATTTCACCGACGCCGAGCGCGCCAAGTGGGCGCCGGTGCGCCAGCGCCTGGTGCGACGCCATCCCACGACCGGCCGCCTGTCGCTCTATCTCGCCAGCCACGCCGGCGGCATCGAGGGCTGGCCGGTGCCCGAGGCGCGCGCCTTCCTGCGCGACCTGAGCGAGCACGCCACCCAGCGCAAGTTCGTCTACGCCCATGTCTGGCAGCCGCACGACCTGGTGATGTGGGACAACCGGGTGACCATGCACCGCGCCCGGCGCTACGATCACACCGAGGTGCGCGACATGCGCCGCACCACGCTCACCAACGAAGTCTCGAGCCTGCAACAGGCGCCTTAGGGACGCCGTCAGCCCTTCGGCCCCCACTCCTCGACGCGGGTGTTGGTCTCAGGGTCGAGCACGCGGCTGTCGCGCAGCACCAGCCCGTATTTTTTCATCACCTCTTCCGGCGTCACGCCGTTGCCGACGCCGGGAAACACCGGCCGGCCGCGCGGAATGCTGGCATCGGTACGCGACAGAAAGAACGCGTCGTAGCCGATGCCGAGAAAGAGGCCGAACACATCGGTGCCGCCCACCACCGCCAGAATGCCATCGGCAATGCCCAGCCGCTGCCAGACCTCGTCGAACGGCGCCGAGCCCGGGTTCCACAGAAGAGCCTTTTGGTTCTTCGGATCGGGCACCACGCCATTGATGCGCCGCGTCAGGATGATGCGCCGCCGCTGCTTCTCCTTCGGCCCGCCCTCGGCCGAGTGCCGGCCGTTGGCCACCGCAGCCGCGCGGTCGAGCGAGGCCTGGTAGAATTCGTGGTCGGCCGCAATCTTGATCTCCTCGGGGAAGGAGCCGTCGGACCGGGCGATCATCCCTTCCTTGGAGATGATGGCGTAGCCCTCGATGCGCGGTCGCTTGGTGGACATTTAGCTCTTCACTCCCATGGCGCCGATGATGGCTCCTTGGATAACGAGGACACCCAGCCAATGGATCCCGTCGATCACCGACAAGCTCGGCTTGCGGCGGGCAAAGGCGTAGTTGACCGCGATGGGTCCCACGACAAAGCCCACCCAGATGAACAGGGCGGAGATGATGCCGTTCTTGGCCTTCACCTGGCCCATGCCGAGATGGCCGATCGAACCGGCCAGCACCCAACCCATCAGCAGCAGCGCCACGATCAGGATAATGAACGGCGTCGGCGAGCGTTTGCCTGCCACCTCTTCCTTGGTGAGGCCGACCGCCGCCAGCCACTGTTTGGAGAGGCTGATGTAATAGACCGAGCCCCAGGCAAAGCCCGCCACGGCGGCGATGACGATGGCGAGATAGTTGATGCCGGCGAAAACCATGGGCTGCCTCCTGGGCTGTCTATTTGAACGAGATCGGTGCCGAGTCTGGAAGGAAGTGATGAAAGGTGTTGATGTAGAGCGCAATCTTGAGTTCGCCGGAGGGAACGCGCTGCACGATCCAATCCTCGCCGACGCAGCACTTGATCGTCGCCCCATCGGCCGAATCGACCAGACGTCCCTCCCAGAAGACCGCGCCCACGATACGTGCCCGCTCGGGCGAGTCGCAGAGCGGTGTCACTTCCCAATCCCTGACCGGCGTGTGCTTCTCGTCGGTGAGCTTCTGATGAATCTCGTAGTTCGTCTGCGGAGAGACGTCCTCGCCATGCGTGATGATGATCCGGGGCTCGGGATGCAGGAAGAAACGGCCCTGCTCGGCGGCATTGCCCTTCTTGATCATGGTGGTCTCGTGAAATGCGTTCACCAGCGCGACCGCCTCTTCCTTCGAAATCGCCACGGCCCCTCCTCTGCAGGCCGTCAGCCTACTCGGGCACGATGCCGAGCGCCACGATGCGCGGGATCAGCGTGGCCTTCAGCACCTCGTAGTCCTTCATGGCCTCTTCGTGCGGCATCGGCTTCTCGGTGAGGCCAAAGCTCTCCATCATCCTGGCGCCGGGCGCGGAATCGGCGGCGGCGACCCAGAGGTCGGACATCCGGCGCACGATCTCCTTCGGCGTCGCGGCGGGAGCGGCCAGCGCCAGCCAGCCGCGCACGGTGAAGACGTCTTCGGTGAAGCCCTGCTCGACCGAAGTGGTCAGCTCGGGCAGCTTGCCCAAGCGCACGCGCGAGGGCGCCACGATCGGCTTGACCTCGCCCTTCAGCAGGAGCGCATTCATCGCCTGCGGACTGCCCATCGCGGCCTGCAGCGAGCCCGACCCCATGTCCTGCCACATCGGCGCCTCGCCCTTGTAGGTCACGACCTCGATCTTGAGCCCGTACTTCTCGTTCAGCGCCTGGGCGAAAATATGCGCCGAGGAGCCGAGCGCCCACGAGCCGAAGTTCACCCTGTTGGTCCGGGCGTACTCGATGAATTCCTTGAGGTTGCTGGCCGGCACCGACTTGTAGACCACGACCGGCAGCACGCCCGACGAGATCGCCGCCACGATGGTGAGGTCCTTGTCCGGGTCGAAGCCCATCGTCTTGAACATGACCCTGTTCTGGATCAGCGTGCTCGAGACCGAGTGCAGGAAGGTGTAGCCGTCGGGCTGGGCGCGGGCGACCAGGGCCGCGCCGATGTTGCCGCTGGCGCCGGGCTTGTTGTCGATGATGACCTGCTGGCCGGTCGACTGCGTCACCGATTGGGCGAAGGCGCGCGCGATGCCGTCGGTGAGACCGCCGGCCGGAAAGTTCACCACGATGGTGATCGNNGCGTCGGCAGTGCTAGCCTGCCGCCGAGGCGACCATGCGTTTTCCTGCCCTGCTCCTTCTGGCGACGACACTCGGCGTCGCGGGCGCCTGCCCCGCTCTTGCCGAGGTGACGGTCCTGCGCGGGGGTTCCGCACCGCCACCGGCCGCGCCTCCCGCCGAGCTCGCGCCCATCGTCGTGCACGAGATCGTCTACACGCCCGTCTACTATGCGACGCCGATCTACATCGCGGTCCGCCCGCACCCCATCGCGCAGCCGGCGCCGGCCCCAGTGACGTCGGGAGTGGCGTCGGGCTGGCCGCTGTTCGGTCCCTCTGCGCCACGGCGCTAGATTTTCTCCGCACCGCGGAACAATCGCTCGCTGGGCGGCGCGCCCCGGGATTGCTAAGACGGGCGCACTGAAACTCATCTCTTCGAGGGAAGAACGACCATGACCGACGACGCAGTGCTTCGCTCCACCCAGGGGCGGATCGGCATCCTGACCGTCAACAATCCGCCGGTGAATGCGCTGGCCGCCGCGGTGCGCGCTGGCATCAAGGAAGGCGTCGAGGCTTTCGGCAAGGACGCCAACATCGACGCGATCGTGCTGATCGGCGGCGGCCGCACCTTCATCGCTGGCGCCGACATCCGCGAGTTCGGCAAACCGCCGTCGGGCCCTAACCTGAACGACGTCATCGCCACCATGGAGAATTGCCCCAAGATCGTCGTGGCCGCCCTGCATGGCACGCCGTTGGGCGGCGGGCTGGAGACGGCGCTGGGCGCGCATTACCGCGTGTCGCTGGCTTCGACGCGCGTCGGCTTGCCCGAGGTGCATCTCGGCATTCTTCCCGGTGCCGGCGGCACGCAGCGCCTGCCGCGCCTNNCCAGATGCTGGTGGCGCAGAAGGCGCCGCGCCGCAAGGTGCGCGATCTCAAGGCGACGCTGGAATCGCCCGACCTGTTCAAGGAGACCGAGAAGGCGATCGCCCGCCGGGCGCGCGGCTTCAAGGCGCCGTGGAGCATCATCAAGTGCGTGCAGGCGGCCTGCGAGCTGCCGTTCGACGAAGGCATCAAGCGCGAGCGCGAGCTGTTCCTCGAATTGCTCACCTCGTCGGAGTCGGCGGCGCAGCGCTACTACTTCTTTGCCGAACGCGAGGCCGCCAAGGTGCTCGACGTGCCGGCCGACACGCCGCAGCGCGAGATCAAGACCGCCGGCATCGTCGGCGCCGGCACCATGGGCGGCGGCATTGCCATGAACTTCGCCAACGCCGGCATTCCCGTAACGCTGCTTGAAGTGAAACAGGAAGCCTTGGATCGCGGACTCAAGACCATCCGCACCAACTACGAGAACACCGCCAAGCGCGGCGGCATGAAGGCCGAGGACGTCGACAAGCGTATGGCACTGATCACGCCGACGCTGAGCTACGACGGCCTCAAGAACGCCGACGTCATCATCGAGGCGGTGTTCGAGACCATGCAAGTGAAGGAAGGCGTCTTCAAGCAGCTCGACGCCATCGCCAAGCCGGGCGCGGTGCTGGCCACCAACACCTCGGGCCTCGACGTCAACCAGATCGCGACCTACACCAAGCGGCCGGGCGACGTGATCGGCATGCATTTCTTCTCGCCGGCCAATGTCATGAAGCTCCTGGAGAATGTGCGCGGCAAGGCGACGTCGAAGGACGTCATCGCCACCGTCATGACGCTCAGCAAAAAGATCGGCAAGATTCCGGTGCTGGTCGGCGTCTGTGAAGGCTTCGTCGGCAACCGCATGCTGCGCATGCGCGGCATCCAGTCGTCCTACATGATGGAGGAAGGAGCCCTTCCCCAGCAGATCGACAAGGTGGTCTACGACTACGGCTTCCCGATGGGCCCCTTCGCCATGAGCGACCTCGCCGGCAACGACGTCGGCTGGCGCATCCGCCAGGGCAAGAACGAGAAGGAAAAGCGCAACGTCCGCTACACAGGCTACGTCGCCGACGCGATCTGCGAACTCGGCCGCTTCGGCCAGAAGACCGGCGGCGGCTACTACAAGTACAACCTTCCCGACCGCACACCGATCCCCGATCCCGAGGTCGAGAAGATCATCGTGGAGACCTCCAAGAAGCTCGGCATCACCCGCCGCGCCATCTCCGACCAGGAGATCCTCGAGCGCGCGCTCTATCCCATGGTCAACGAGGGCGCTAAGATCCTGTCCGAAGGCATGGCCCAGCGCGCGCTCGACATCGACGTGATCTGGGTCAACGGCTACGGCTGGCCGGTCTATCGCGGCGGCCCGATGTGGTGGGCCGACAACGTGGTGGGACTCAAGACCATTCACGACGCGCTTCTCAAATACCGCGACGCCTCCGGCGACCCGTTCTGGGAGCCCGCGCCGTTGCTCAAGAAGCTGGTGCAGGAAGGCAAGAAATTCTCTAGCGTTTGATGTCCATTTAGCGCTTACCCCCTCCGGCCTTCGGCCACCTCCCCCATAAGATGGGGGAGGCATGATCTTTCCTTCCTCCCCCATCTTATGGGGGAGGTGCCCGAAGGGCGGAGGGGGAAGGCAACAACAAGGTTTTCTAAGGAGGGAAATCATCATGGCTGACGCCGTCATCGTCTCAACCGCCCGCACGCCGATCGGCCGGGCTTTCCGCGGTGCCTTCAACGACACCCACGGCGCCGACATGGGCGCGCATGTGATCAAGAACGCCGCCGAGCGCGCCAAGCTCGACCTCGCCGAAGTCGAGGACGTGCTTCTGGGCTGCGCCGCCCCCGAGGGCACGACCGGCTCCAATGTGGCGCGCGTTTCGGCGATGCGCGCCGGTGCGCCGGTCACCGTCTCGGGCGCCACGGTGAACCGCTTCTGCTCGTCGGGCCTGCA
>PLYQ01000200.1 GCA_003153415.1 Rhodospirillales bacterium
CCAGATGCGGAAACGGTTTTCGGGCGCCCAGATGGCCGCCATCTGTGGCCTGGAATAGCGGGGGATCATGTGCGGGCTTTTAGCCCCGAAGCCCCGCCAATGCCATGTTAGAAGTGTCGCGCCATGACCCCGCGCCTCGTCCCCTTGGCCTCTTGCCCCCGCGACACGCTCGCGTCCATTCGCGGCGTGCTGACCGACATCGACGAAACCGTCTCGACTGCCGGCCATCTCACTGCCGAGGCTTACGGCGCCCTGGAGGCGCTGAAAAAGGTTGGCTTGCTGGTCATTCCAGTGACCGGCCGGCCGGCCGGCTGGTGCGATCATATCGCCCGCTTCTGGCCGGTCGACGCCGTGGTGGGTGAAAACGGCGCCTTCTGGATGTGGCAGGACACCAAGGTGGGCAAGCTTCGTACTCGCTTCATTCAGTCCGACGCCGGGCGCGCCGACGGCCGCCGCCGGCTGGAGGAGGTGCAGGCGGAAGTGCTGGGCACCGTGCCAGGTACCGCCATTGCGTCGGACCAGCCCTACCGCCTGGCCGATCTCGCCATCGACTTCTGCGAGGATGTGCCCGCCCTGCCATGGCCCGAGGTCGAGCGCATCGTGAAGATCTTCGAAAAGTACGGCGCGCACGCCAAGGTGAGCTCGATCCACGTCAATGGCTGGTTCGGCAGCTACGACAAGCTCACCACTAGCCAAACCATGATGGCCGAGCTGTTCGGTATCGATCTCGACGATGTAGCGGAGCACTACGTCTTCTCAGGCGACTCGCCCAATGATGCGCCAATGTTCGCGTTCTTTCCCAACGCGGTGGGCGTCGCCAACGTCCGCGACTTCGCCGATTCGATGCCGCATCTGCCGCGCTGGATTACCTCGGCGCGCTCGGGCGCGGGCTTCGTCGAATTGGCGCGCGCCCTGATCGAGGCTCGCCGCTAGCGCGCCGGTGCCACCAGTAGTGAGCCGAAATGGGTCACGCTGTCGGCCTGGCTCCACACGCCAATGGCGCCACCCTGGGTCAGGCTGCGGTCGGTCGCCTCGAACAGCGTCGTGCCGTCCAGCGAGACCTCGAAACGGTCGTTGACCAGCACCACGCGGAGCGCCTGCCATTCGCCGGTCTTGACCTCTACGTCCTTAGTCGCGATCTGGCTGCGCCGTCCGCGCTGGACGCGGTACAGCCGAACCGAGCTGTCGAGCGCTCCCGCCCGCACCACGTAGTAGTCGTTGGCGCTCTGGGCCCGTAGCACTAGCCCGGCGGAGCGCGCGTGCGTGCCCGACACCGGCTTGAAACGCAGCGTGGCGTCGACGTCGCGGGCCACAGTTTGTTCCGATATGCAGAGCGGAAACCGCAGATCGGTGGCGTCGCCTGCGGTTTCGGCAAGGGCCCAGCCGGCCAGCGCCCCCGGATCGGCGATCGCCTTCCATACCGGCGCCCGGCCGATGCCGGTCATGCCCTGGGAGCAGGCCACCCGACCGTCCGGGGTGGTGAGCGGTACCACGAGCTGGGCCGCGGCTGGGGTGACGAGGAAAAGACAGGCGATGACGAGCAGGCCGCGCATGGCGTGAGACTAGCAGAGCGCGCCGCGCTTGACCGCCTGCGCCTGAGGGAGGAGTTTACGGCCCGTCCGAATTACAAAGATTCTCGAAGGGGGAAACACCATGCGTCTTTGCACTATCCTGAGCGGCGGCAAGCCCGCTGTTGGCGTNNGGCGACGGCAAGATCGTCGATCTTTCCAAGCAGATGCCGCGTGGACCCAAATCGGTGGTCGAGATCCTGGCCGGCGGCAGCAAGGTCCAGAAGGCGGTGCTGAAGGCCTGTGCCAAGCCAAAGAAGGGCGCCACCGTGTCGGAGAAGTCGGCCAAGTACCTGCCGCCGATTCCCGCTCCCGGAAAGATCCTCTGCATCGGGCTCAACTACCGCAAGCACGCCGAGGAGACGGGTAACCCGATCCCGCCCTATCCGGTCGTGTTCTGTCGCTTCGACAACACGCTGACGCCGCACAACGGCAAGATGCCGGTGCCGAGCCACTCGCCGCAACTCGACTGGGAAGCCGAGCTCACCATCGTGATCGGCAAGAAGTGCCGCAACGTGGCGAAGGAAAAGGCGCTGGGCATGATCGCGGGCTATGCCTGCTTCAACGACGGCTCGGTGCGCGACTGGCAGCGCAAGTCCGGCGGCCAGTTCACGCTGGGTAAGAACTTCGACGGCACCGGCGGCTTCGGCCCCGACATCGTGACGTCCGACGAGCTGCCCAAGGGCGGCGCGCCGCTGCGCATCATGACCCGCGTCAACGGCGTGACCATGCAGGACAGCAACACCGACGACTTGATCTTCGACGTGCCAACCCTGGTGCACGAGTTGAGCAAGGTCATGACGCTCGATCCGGGCGACATCATCATCACCGGCACGCCGTCGGGCGTGGCGGCGGCGCGCAACCCACAGCCCTGGTTGAAGCCAGGCGACGTCTGCGAGGTCGAGATCGAGAAGATCGGCGTGCTGCGCAATCCGATCGTGCAGGGCGCGTAAGGGCTTAGAGCGATTCCGCCGAAGGCGGAATGCGCCTGAGCGATTCCG
>PLYQ01000362.1 GCA_003153415.1 Rhodospirillales bacterium
GTTTTCACACAGCCTGGACCCATAACGGACATGGCGGAGCAGCTATATTCACAGAGTCGCGGCTACAGCGCTGCTACCAGGAAATTACCCGCAAGCTGACGCTCTTGACCCCGCGGATTAGGAAAATCATCATTGAAGAGTATGGCAGCGCAGCACGCATCGCAGCGCAACCGTCGGGGTAAGATGTCATGTGGTTTCTTGTGACTGTGCTTATCAGCGTTTCACTGCCTGCGCTCGCGGCTAACTGCTCGCCGAACCATAGCGGCCTCCTATGAATTTGGTCGGTGAAAAATTTCAGCGCACGGCACCCGCTTTCATCATGGGCGTCACCCTCCTCGCGTCGCTGATCTGGCTCCCCTTGAACTGGGCACTGGTGGTGGGCGCGCTCTGGTGTCTGGTGGGGGTGGTCCGGTTTCGCATGCCACCCTTCCTGCGAAACGCTTGCCTGACGATGGCGTCGCTCCTGCTCTCTACTGTCGCCGTCGAGCTGGGCTTCCGGATTCTGGTGCCGAGCGCACCCAATGTCGGCGTGGTCAAAATTGAGACGCCGGCGGACTGGTATCCACAGGATCCCGCGGTTGGGTTTAAACTGCGGCCCAATGTGACTGTCGCGGCAGCCGCCCGCTATGGCGATGAGCTCCTCTACAAGGTGGCCTATCAGATCGACGCGCAAGGCGGCCGCGTCGTGCCGGGCTCGGTCGGCAGGGGGCCGACTTGGATGTTTATCGGCGACTCCTACATGTTCTCCGAAGGCGTAGAAGATGAGGACACCTTGCCGTCGATGTTCGCGCGCGGTATGCAGCCCGCGGCGCATGTCGTCAATCTCGGCGTCCCAGGCTACGGGCCGACCAACTACGTGCGCGCCATGGAACTGGGGCTCTACGACAAGTATGTCGTGGGCAAAGTCGAGGCTGTCTTCGTCTGGGCGACCACATCGCTGCTGTGGCGCGTTACCGGCGACGCGAGCTGGCTCGGATCCTCGCCGCGTTACGACTTCGGCCGCGACGGCGGGCTGCACTGGTCGGGTACTTTCGATCACTATCGCTGGACTCATCCGTGGAACGGCGTCGCGTATCATGCGCGCTCCAACATTGCATTGATCGACCGCGCCATGCAGGCCGGGCTGGAGCGCGAACGGACCGGGCTTTATGTCGCGCTAATGGCGCGTCTGGCGGCGTTGGTAAAACAGCGCTATGGCGCGCCGCTGATCGTGCTCAGCAACGGTCCGGAGAAGGAGCCGGCGAACCAGGTCGACTTGCAATACCTCCCGGCGTTCGACGGCCTTCGCTCGCTCGGCATTCCGGTGGTGTCCGTGCGCAAGCAACTGCAGCCGTTCGCGGATTGGTCGTCGTACTTCATCCCGCACGACGGACATCCGACGCCAAAGCTGAACGCCTTGGTGGCAGAAATGCTGGTCGAGACGCTCGACCTGCCCCCCGGAAAGTCCGCACCGGGCGCCCGACGATAGCAATGGGACCCGCATGGTCGACATCGAGAAGTTCGTGCCGCGCGCTCAACGGCAGAAGAGCTATCACGCGGCGACCGGGCTAAGGGCTTCGCCATCGCCAAGGACGAGTACATGCCCGATCGTTCTAAGACTAATGCAACAAAACACCTTTGGTCTCGTCGTGGATTTCCGTTGTTGGCACGTTTGAAACCGGCGGATTGACACCGCGGATGTCTGTTCACCGGGGCAAACCGGAAGCCATCGGTGCACCCTAAGACCGACGCGCCTGACCCACAACGGACTTGGTGGATCCGCTTACCGGATCTTGAACAGTCACATTGAACGCCCCTGAATAGAGGACGCAATTCGGCTCTAGTCGACCGTCTTCATGCCGAACGACTGCTGTCGTGCTTCCCAGGTCTTCAGATGCACGTCGAAGCGAGCGGCCGTTTCTTCCTGCGTTAACGTTTCGACATCCAGGCCAAGCTGCGCGAGCGCCGCGATGACTTCGCTCTCGGCGAGAACGAGGCGGAGTTGTCGATTCCATTCCGCGACGATCGGGCTTGGCGACGCCGACGACGCGAAAAAGCCATACCACTCCGTCAATTCCAGGTTCGGATATCCGAGTTCGACGGCAGTCGGCACGTCCCCCAACACGGTCACTCGCTTGCGGCCCGACGTCATCAGAACCTTCACCTCGCCGCCGTAGTTGTGCTCCATAAGCGTCGTGATGCTGCCCAGCCCCGCGGGAACCTTGCCGTCCACTATGGCATGGACCAGCCGCGCCGCGCCGAGATGTGGGACGATTTCCAGGGGCACGCCGATCTCGCGACCGATCATCATTGCATAGATCTTGAGATAGTCGTCGGTTGCCGTGGTGCCCAGACGCGCGCGCTCTGACGGGTTGGCCTTAACCCACGCGACATACTCGGCGAAGGTCGAAACGCCGATATCGGGCGAGACGGCAAGCGCCACCTGGAATGTGCCTGCTGTCGTGAGCGGCACAAGCTTGCTCTGTGAGTCGAACGGGAAGGGAGAGCCGGCAAGCTTCAGGGCAAGCGTCGTCGTCGGCATGAACGCCACGACCAACCCCTGCTCGAGATCCTTCTTGAAGAACTCGAGGGCGTCGATCCCGGGGCCGCTGCGCTTGTTCTCGACCGTCACACGACGTCCGAGTCGGCGCTCGAGTTTTGGCGCGATGGCCCGCGCCATGAGTTCCGAGCCCCCGCCCGCGGCGAAGCCCACGAGGAGTCGGAGCGGCTTGTCGGGAAGAATGGTCTGGGCCTGCCCAAGGGATGCGAGGATCATCGGAACCGCGCAGGCGGAGCCCAAGGCCACCAGCGAGCGACGACGAGACAGGGGTTTCATTACGACCTGCGCCAAATAGGCGAGGCGTTCTTTCTCAAAGGCCATTCGAACCAAACGACAATCAGGGCAAAAAGCTCCCAATTGTCGCCAAAAACACTGCCGCTAGAAGCCGGAAAGCACGTGGAGGATGCTGAACGCGATCGCTGAAAGCCAAATCAACGTATCCAGGGGCGAGTCGTCATTCGATGCCTCCTCTCGTTGGCAGACTTGTTCTAGCGCTTCACGGCGGCTTTAAGCGCGCGTAGCCACCCGAGGAATTTCCGCTAGTGGCACGAATGCGAAGTGCCGACCGAGGCCGGAAACGTCTGATGTTGGGGGCAGACTGGACGTCATCGCCGCACCCTCAGAACGACGCGCCTGACCCACAACGGACTTGGCGGGACCTATTCGATCACCTCCTCGGCGCGGGCGAACAGCGACGAAAGGTTGCCTTCTATCGTTTTGGGACTCGCTTATGCCTTAGCGCAATCGAGCCATTAGCCCGCCGCGCTGACGATCGATCTTTGGAACAATAAATATTTGCACTCTGCTAAGCCGAATCGTGGCATTGGTTTGAGTCAGCATGCAAATCTACTGTTGCTACGATTTCTCTCCGTTCCGAGAATTTATCGCATTTGCTCCGCAACCTTCGTTTGGCACCCGCGTTCCTTCCCACAGTACCCAACCGTCGATTGTGTCTGCAAGGTATTTGCACTCCAATTGTCGGAAGGCCCGGCGTTCGTCTGCACAGTGTTGAGTATTTCACCGCCGCACTGAGATCGAAAGAAGGGCAAGGTCGCGATGTTCCCGATCAGAACTATCATCACCATTGCTGTACTGGCGGGCACCTCGGCCCAAGCCAAGCCATTGGCGTCGTCTGACATCTACCCCGCTGACTATCCGACAGTGCAGGCCGTGGCATACATGGGTCAGCTTGTCCGTGAGCGCACGGGCGGCCGGCACAGCATCAGCCTATTGGGGCAGAATGACCAGGATTCGGAAAACTACACAGTCGGCGCGTTGCAGAACGGCACGCTCGACATGGCGCGCGTCAATCTGGCGGTGTTCGACCACATGGTGCCGTCGGCCATCGTTCCCTCGTTGCCATACCTGTTCAAGTCCACGGCGCACCTAAGGCGTATTCTCGACGGTCCTATCGGCGATGAAATTCTGGCAGACATGGAAAGCCAAGGCATCATCGGCCTCTGCTTCTACGACATGGGTACGCGTTCCTACGGTGCCAAGAAGCCGATCAGGAACGTGACCGACATGAAGGGCATGAAGGCTCGCATCCAGCAGTCCAACATCTGGGCGACCATTGTGCAGGCAATGGGAGCCGAACCGGTGACACTGCCGATCATCCAGACCTACGCCGCGCTCAAGACCGGCTTGGTCGACGTGGCAGACAACACGTTGCCTGCCTACGTTATGTCGCGCCACTACGAGGTGGCCAAGTTCTACAGCCTGACCGAGCACTCCATGGCGCCCGGGGTGCTGGTGTTCTCGAAGAAGATCTGGGACGAACTCTCTCAGGAGGACCGGACGATCATTCGCGCCGCTGCCAAGGACTCGGTGCCCTACATGCACAAGGCGTGGGATGAGTATGAGGCTTCGGCGCGCCTGACGGTCGAGGCTTCCGGCGCGCAGATCATCACTGACGTCGACAAGAAGTCCTTTTCCGATGCCCTGGTACCGCTTTATGCGACGCTGGTGACCGATCCCAAGCTGCGGGAAATGGTGAAGCGCATCCGGGCCGCCGACTGAAATGGCTTCGGTCTACCAACAACAGTTGGAGTGCGTAGATGCCGATCGACAGGCCAACGACATTTATCGGCGATCACAGAACCGGCATGATGTTCAGGCGCGCCTGCATGAAGCCCGCCGGGGCGGCGAGTGTCGGCCTCTCGCGCCAGCTCGGCCATGCATCGACGCCTAGCCAATCACATCAGCTGCAACGCTTGCCGCTAATCGGCGCTGCTCACGGGCCAATGGAACTTCCTCGCCTCCCCACGTTGGATCGTAGAAGGGCTTAACCGGCTGGGCAATAACGCGGCCGGTGGGGTGCGTTCATGTCGGCTCCGTGCCGATTTTGTTGCAGAAGTCGGCGA
>PLYQ01000256.1 GCA_003153415.1 Rhodospirillales bacterium
AGGGGTCAGCGGCCCCAGTCCGCGCCTATGACCCCTCCGTCCGCGATTACGCGGACACCTCCCCATATGAATGGGGAGGAAAGGCTTGATTCAATCGCTGTCGGAAAGCAGCTAAGCCGCCTTCGCGCGGATCGTCGGAATGCTGCTCACATCCTCGTCTTGCTCGCGCACGCTCGCCTTCCTGCGCAAGTATGTGCGCTAGAAGGCTTTTGTCGCACCACGCGCTCGGGTTTTCCCCTTAGCCCCGCTGCCGCCAACGTGCTATCCAACCTCACGCCTCCCCGGAATCGGCCCCGGGGAGGCGTTTTCGTGTCTGAAGGGACAAGGCAGCAATGGCCAACGTGGCAGTGATCGGCGCCCAGTGGGGCGACGAGGGNNAATGCCGGCCATACGCTGGTCATCGGCAACCAGACCTATCGCCTGGCGCTGCTGCCGTCGGGCGTGGTGCGCAAGGGCAAGCTGTCGATCATCGGCAACGGCGTGGTGGTCGATCCCTGGCACTTCCTCGAAGAGGTCAAGAAGGTCACCGCGCAGGGCCTGTCGGTGACACCGGACAATCTCAAGATCGCCAACCACGCCGTGCTGATCCTGCCGCTGCATCGCGACCTCGACGGCTGGCGCGAGGACGCGCCGGGCGTCATCAAGATCGGCACGACGCGGCGCGGCATCGGCCCGGCCTACGAGGACAAGGTCGGCCGCCGCGCTATCAGAGTGGGCGACCTCGGCGAGCCCGAGATGCTGCCGCTCAAGGTCAATACGCTGCTCGCCCACCACAACGCCCTGCGCAAGGGGCTCGGCCAGCCGCCGGTCGACGCCGCCAAGCTCATCGCCGATCTCTTGCAGTTGGCTCCGCAAATTTTACCGTTCGCCGAAGATGTCTGGGAGCGGCTCGACGGCTTGCGCGCCGCCGGCAAGCGCATCCTGTTCGAGGGTGCCCAAGCCACCATGCTCGACATCGACCACGGCACCTATCCCTACGTCACCTCGTCGAACACGGTGGCGGCGCAGGCCATGATCGGCTCGGGCATGGGTAACGGCGCGGTGGGCTATGTGCTGGGCATCGCCAAGGCCTACACCACGCGCGTCGGCGACGGCCCCTTCCCGACCGAGCTTCTCGACGCGATCGGCAAGGGGCTGGGCACGCGCGGCAACGAGTTCGGTACCAACACCGGCCGGCCGCGGCGCTGCGGCTGGTTCGACGCCGTGATGGTGCGCCAGGCGGTGAAGCTGAACGGCATCGACGGCATCGCGCTGACCAAGCTCGACGTGCTCGACGGCGAGAAGGAGATCAAGGTCTGCGTCGCCTACGAGCTCGACGGCAAGAAGATCGAGCGCTTTCCCTTCACCATGGGCGCGCAGGCGCGGCTGAAGCCGGTATGGGAAATATTCGAGGGCTGGCAGGAGAGCACCAAGGGCGCGCGCTCCTTCGCCGAGCTGCCGGCGACCTGCATCAAGTACGTCCGCCGCGTCGAGGAATTGGTCGGCTGCCCGGTGGCGCTGCTCAGCACGAGCCCCGAGCGCGAGGACACGATCCTGATGACGGATCCGTTCCGCGACTGACCTTAACTCCTTCCCTTCGCGGAATCGCCGAAGGGGGGATCCCGTGCCCCAAAATTGTCAGCGCAACAAAGGCCGGTCGAAGCCGTTGAATAACCATGGACCGCGCGACGCGGCTGATCCTGGCCCTCATGTTCGCTACCTCCGTGGCACACGCCCAGTCCGGCGACGCCGGCGGTTACTCCGGCTCGCACGGCGACGGCCATGCCGAGATGCACGACATCTACAAGAGCTGGACTCCGCCCGACAATCCCAAGACCTCGTGCTGCAACAACGCCGACTGTCGCCCGACGCGGGCCTACCTCGACGAGAATGGCGGCTGGCGGGCGTGGGATGGAAGTATGTGGCTGGTCATTCCTCCTCAGCGCGTGCTGCCGCCCGACTACGCGAACGACGGCCGAAGCCATCTTTGCGAGAAGCAGGGGACGATCTACTGCTTCACGCCGGCGCCGCCCAGAAGCTAGCACGTCCTCTTTTTCTGCTCATTCAGCCGGGCCGGAAAGCGTTACAGGTGCCCTATCACGCGGGCACCAACTAGATGTCATTGTTCGTTCGGTTGTGCCGCTCATAGGCTAGCCCGTTCACGGCGTTCCCCCTCCATCAATGTCCCTCAAGAGGCGGCAGACCTCGATTGATCAAGGAGTTCGGTCGTGCGCCTGCGCCTGGTCGCCGCGATACTCACGATGCTGCTCGGCGGCTGCGGCCAGAGCGACTATCTGGTGAGCGACGGGCGGGAGTTGCCGCCACAAGGCGGTGCGGGCCTCGCGCGATACACCACCCACATCTCCACCGTCACGAGCGTCGAGGTGATCGCGATCCGCATCGATCCCTTCTTCGCCGCCGACGAACGAGCGCGAATCCTGAGCGCCATCGGCCACTGGAACTATGCGTTGAACAGATACATCCGGTTTGACCCGACGATCGGCCCGCTCAACACCGGGACACGGGATGCCACGGCGCCGACGGAATGGCCGACCTACGCCTGGACCATCGTGTCTGCCCGCGGCGGCGCCCTCTCCGACTCCGCGCGTCGGCTCGGCTATCCGCTTGCCGGCACCATTCCGGGCAACAGCAGTCGCGGGATGGTCCTTGTCTATGTCGACCGTTTTTATCGGCGCGATCTTGCCGCCGTGGTCCTGCACGAACTCGGTCATGTGCTCGGTCTCGGCCATGACCAGGCCAGCCAGCTGATGTCGGTGCATTTCGATTCGGAGAACCAGCAGTGCGTCGACAAGGCAGCGATGGCAGCCCTGGCAGCCAGCCGCAACCTGCCGCTCGAGGAGCTCAATTGGTGCGAGAAAGCCCCGCCGTCGGACGAGGCGCCGCGCCCATAGGCCCTCATAGCGCAGGCGCGCCTGGCGCGTACCCGGTGTCGCTGCTCAGCACCTCTCCCGAACGTGAAGACGCGATCCCGATGACGGATCCGTTCAGGGATTGATCGGCCAATCCGGGGCGCGCTAAGCTGGAAGGCAACAAGAAGCCGGTCACGGAGAGGAGCCGCTGCAATGTACAAGACGAAGATTCTCGCTTGCGCGCTCGCGCTCGCTTCAGCGCTTTTCGGCACCGCTCAGGCTGCCGACTTCACCCTGACCAGCGCCACCATCAAGAGCGGCGGCACCGTCGCCGACGAACAGGTCTTGACCGGCTTCGGCTGTACTGGCGGCAACGTCTCGCCGCAGCTGTCGTGGAGCGACGCACCGGCCGGTACGAAGAGCTTTACGCTCACCATGTTCGATCCCGATGCACCGACCGGTTCGGGCTTCTGGCATTGGCTGGTCGTCAATATGCCGCCCGCGACCAAGGAACTAGCCAAGGGCGCCAGCAAATCCGGCATGCCGGCCGGCGCCCTGCAGACCCGCACCGACTTCGGTGCCCCCGGCTACGGCGGTCCCTGCCCGCCCAAGGGCGACAAGCCGCACCGCTACCAGTTCACGCTGTTCGCAGTCGACGTCGACAAGCTCGAGGTCAACGCCGACACCTCGGCCGCAGTGGTGGGCTTCAACCTGCACTTCCACACGCTCGGCAAGGCTGCCTTCACCGCCACCTACGGGCGGTGAGCGTTACAGCAGGTTGGGCTTTGGCAGGCTCGTCGGCACGATCTCGATGACCTTGTAGCCGTCGCGTTCGAGCGCGATCGACTGGTCCTGGGCTTCCTTGAGGGTCGAGTAGGCGATGCCTACGCGTGTCCCGATGGGCTTTTCGACCCAAACCATATGCTTGCCGCTTGTGCTATTTGCCATGGGCACACCATATCCTATTAGTGGCCCCCGCGACTGGGCTATATCGCCACGGAATAACCATGCCGCCCGACACGTCTTTCCCCGCCGCCTGGCCGTTCGACAACTCCTACGCGCGCCTGCCGGACCGGTTTTATGCACGCCTCGCGCCGACACCGGTGCGGGCGCCGAAGCTCATCAAGATCAACATACCGCTCGCCCGGCAGCTCGGCCTCGATCCAGACGTGCTGGCAAGTCCCGCCGGCGTCGACATGCTGGCGGGCAATAGCCTGGCCCCCGGCTCCGAGCCGATCGCTTTGGCCTATGCCGGCCACCAGTTTGGCAATTTCGTGCCCCAGCTCGGCGATGGTCGCGCCGTTCTTTTGGGCGAGATCGTCGATCGCGGAGGAGTGCGCCGCGACATCCAGCTCAAGGGCTCGGGCCCGACCCCCTTCTCGCGCCGCGGCGACGGGCGCGCGGCCCTCGGACCGGTGCTGCGCGAATACATCGTGAGCGAAGCGATGGCAGCACTCGGCATTCCGACCACCCGCTCGCTGGCCGCCGTGATCACCGGCGAAGGCGTGGTGCGCGAGGAGATCCTTCCCGGTGCCGTGCTGACACGCGTCGCCTCGAGCCACATCCGCGTCGGCACCTTCCAGTTCTTTGCCGCGCGCGGCGATACAGAGGCGCTGAAACTGCTGGCCGACCATGTGATCGCGCGCCATTACCCCGACGCCGGCTCCTATCGCGGGCTGTTCGAGGCCGTCATCGCCCGTCAGGCCGAGCTGGTGGCGAAGTGGCTGCTGGTCGGCTTCGTCCATGGCGTGATGAATACCGACAATGTCTCGATCGCCGGCGAGACGATCGACTACGGTCCCTGCGCCTTCATGGACGCCTATAACCCCGAGACGGTGTTCAGCTCGATCGACCAGTACGGCCGCTACGCCTACGGCAAGCAGCCCGAGATCGCCGCCTGGAACCTGGCGCGCTTCGGCGAGACCCTGCTGCCGCTGATGTCGGACGACAAGGATATTGCGATTGCTGAGGCCAACGAGTCCCTGGCCACGTTCTCGGGCCGCTTCGCGCGCGCGCTTTTGACCGGAATGCGGCGCAAGCTCGGTCTGTTCACCGAACAGGACGGCGATGCAGCGTTGGCGCAGGAGCTGCTCAAGATCCTGGCCGACAACGGCACCGATTACACGCTCGCCTTCCGCCGCTTGAGCGACGGCACCGCGCGCGGCCTGTTCGAGGAATCGGCGGCGTTCGATAGCTGGAATGCCAAATGGCTCGCGCGGATTGCGCAGGAGCCGCAAGACGACGGCACGCGACGCGCGGCGATGCAGGCGGTCAATCCCGCCTACATCCCGCGCAACCATAAGGTCGAGGCAGCGCTTGCCGCGGCGATCCAGGACGACAACTACGCCCCGTTCGAGGAGCTGCTGGCGGTGCTGACGAAGCCCTTCGAGGAGCGGCCGCAATACGCCGCCTATGCCGAGCCGCCGTCAGGCGACGAGCAGCGCAATTACCGAACGTATTGTGGCACCTGATACCTGCTCCGGGTGAGCGGCGGGTGAGCGGCAGCCCTAAAGATATGTCCCTTCATCCCCAGCTTCGCTGGGGAGGGAGTACCGATCAGATGCTCAGGTCGAGAAGGTTGTAGTCCTTCAGGTCGGCCTTGGCTTTTTCGTCCCAACGATAGGTTAGGCCCTCGTCGGCGTGCGGCTTGTAGCGGTAGGGCGTCTCGCCGGGAAAGCGCTGGCCGCGGGCATCGATGCCGTAGCCGATCAGGCGGGCGCGTTGGCGGATGCGCTCGGCGTCGTAGACCGCCTCGGCGTTGTGCACGCCGCCGGCTTTCACATCGAGCACCGACTTGCGCCGATGGAAGCCGAAATTCAGCGTCACCCGCCAGTCCTTGCTGGTGTTGGCGAACGAGCCGTGCAGCGCCTGGCGGTTGGTGATCGCCACGTCGCCCGGCTGGGCGATGATTGGCACGGCGTCGGGCAACCGCTCGCTGCCGGCCTTGGCGACCATCGCGGCGATGTCGGCCCTGCCCCGCTTGTGCGAGCCCGGCACGACCCACACGCCGTTGGCCGCCGTACAGCCGTAGAGCTGGCCCATGAAGTTGAAGCCGTGGATGCCCTGGTCCCAGTCGGGGCTGTTCCAGTGGGTGACGCCATCCTGGTGCCAGGCGACCGACGCGCCGCGGCCCGGCTCCTTGATGAACATCGCCTCGTTGAAGGGGGCGAAGTCCGGACCGTTGATCGCGGCGGCAACCGCCAAAAGCTGCGGATGGCCGTAGACGCGCAGATGGGCTTGGGAGAACTGCAGCGAGCCCAGGATCAGGTAGACGATTTCCTTCGGTGCATCGGCCGCCGCCTCAGGCTCGAACATCTTCACCGGATGGCGGCCGTTGGCCAGAGTCGTGCCGCCGAACGGATCGCCGAGCGGCTTGGACCACAGCAGCGTCGAGGCCGTACAGTCGGCGGCCAGCGCCGGCCGGCCCTTGGCGTCAAGCGGCGCACCGCGCTCGGCCGGCAGGCGGTCGAGGATGTCGTGAAAGTCGCGCTCAATGTCGGCCAGCTCGTCGGCCTTCAGCACGCCCTCGAAGACGTAGAAGCCGCAACGCCAATAGGCCTCGACGATGTCGGGATGCAGGCTGCCGTCTGATGTGAAGCGGATCGGCCCGCGGTTGCCCAGTGCATAGGCGCGCCGCTCGCCGTCGCGCAAGTAGGCCTGCATGGCGGCTTCCTCGGAGCCGTAGTCGACAGTGGGGATCTTCAGGGGCTTGTTCATCCGCGCCCTCCCTTGGATGGCGTTTTGTCGAGAATAACGCCGCGCAACAGCGCCTGACAATTGAAGGCCACCATGCCCGGAACTTTGGTACCGCATGGCGCGTTCTTCAAGGCGCCTCCCTCGCGGAGGCCTCGTCGGAGCGCTGCCATGAACCGTCACCTCTCTACTTTCGCCCTTCTCTTCGCTTCGGCCGGCCTTATTGCCAGCGCCTACATGATCGGCCCGACGCCGGGCGCCGCGGCCGTTCCCGCCGGCGTCACCGACAAGTCGGTTGCGCGGACGACGACGCCTGCCAAGCCCGCGAGCACGATTTCCGCCACCCGGCTACCGGTGCCGTTGCTGGTGAGCCGCCACAGCACGTACGTCGTCGTCGAGCCGCAGCAGGAACAGCCGACCGCTGTCGAGGTCCTTGTTGCCGAGCTGCCTGAGAAAGCAACGCCCTCCGACGTCAACGCAAGGACCATGATCGAGGCCGACGGCTACAGGAACGTCAAAGCTCTCAGCAAGGGACCGGACGGTATCTGGCACGGCCGCGCCATGCGCGGCGCTGCCGAAATCGCCATCAGCGTCGGTGCCGGTGGAGATGTGTCGGCCGACTAGAGTCTTTCTGACAGCGATCACATCAAGCGGTTCCTCCCCTGTCATCAGGGGAGGTGTCGGCGTCTTACGCCG
>PLYQ01000319.1 GCA_003153415.1 Rhodospirillales bacterium
TCGATTTCATTCCCAATGCCAGCGAGACCGGCCGCGCCGGAAGTCCTGCCAATGTGATCATGCTCACGGCCGATGCATTCGGGGTGCTGCCGCCGATCTCGCGGCTCACCCCCAGCCAGGCGATGTATCACTTTCTCTCCGGCTTCACCGCCAAGGTGGCGGGCACGGAAAAAGGCTTGAGCAAGGAACCGCAGCCCACTTTCTCGACCTGCTTCGGCGCGCCGTTCATGCCGCGTCATCCCGCGGTCTATGCCAAGATGCTGGGCGAGAAGATGGCGCGCCAGCACGTCAAGTGCTGGCTTGTCAACACCGGCTGGTCGGGCGGCGGCTTCGGCGTCGGCGAGCGCATGTCGATCCGCCACACCCGAGCCATGGTGCGCGCCGCGCTCGACGGCACGTTGGCCGCGGCCGCCTCGACGCTCGACCCACACTTCGGCATGCAGGTGCCCAGTGCCTGCCCCGACGTGCCGGGCGACGTGCTCAACCCCAAGAACACTTGGAAGGACAAGAAGGCCTACGATAGCGCCGCGCGCGACGTCGCCCAGCGCTTCGAAAGCAACTTCCGGCAGTTCGAGGGCCATGTCGACGGCAAGGTGAACAAGGCGGCGATTCGCGCCGCGGCCTGATTATGGCGCGCCCTCGCGCGCCCGCTCGCGCGACAGTGATAGCCGTTGCCGGCAGTGGTCTTTCGCATTGGAGCGCGGGACACCATATGATGGTCCGTCGTGACCGTCGTCCCTAACGCTCTGCCCGTTGTCCCCGTTGTCGTCGCGCCACCCGCGCGTCGCCCGCTCCGCCTGCCGCTGATCGCGGCACTGGCGCTGGCATTCGTCTCGCTCGCCCTGGTTTCGGGCATCGCCTATATCGCCGTGCTCGCAGGCGCCACCGGCACTGCCGAGCGACTGCTGCTCGACCGCGCAGTTCGGGTCGTCGAGGCGCAGACGGCGCTGATCAAGAGCCGACTCGATCCTGTGACCCAGAATCTCGAGATGATGGCGGCACTGATCGCCGCTGGCCGCATTGACGTCAATTCGCCGGTCGATGTTCGCGAGGCGCTGGCGGTGATGATGAAGCAGGTGCCCTCGGTGTCGGCCGCCGCCTTCGCCACGCTCGACCTTCAGCTGCACCGCGCCATCCGTCGTCCCGACGGCATGATAATCCGCGACACCGTCTCCTTGCTCGGGTCACCGCAGGGACTGGAACGTTTCCGCAAGCTGCAGATCTCGCACAACACCTTCTGGGGTGAGCTGTTCTGGAATAATGCGCTGAAGCAGCCGCTGCTCAACGTGCGCACGCCGGTGCGGCGCATCGACGACGCCTTCATCGGCGGCCTGATCGCCACCGTCGCGGTCGGCGATCTCTCGTACTGGATCCGCGATCCCAACCAGGTGAGCGGCGGCCACTATTTCATCCTGGTCGACCACGATCATGTGCTGGCCCATCCTCGGCTGGTCGACCCGCGCGGCCTCGACCTTTCGGAAGACAGGCCGCTGCCGACCATCAAGGAAGTCGACGATCCGGTGCTGGCCAAGTTCTGGGATCCGCCGATGCGGCGGCCGCAGATCGACCGTGCCCTGGGCGCGCTCGGCCACGTCGTCGAAGCCGAAGGGCGGCAATGGGTGTTCGTCTACCGTAGGCTACCAGGATACGGCCCCGAACCCTGGCTGGTCGGGCAGTATTTCCCGATCGAGGACGCCACCGGCGACCTCGATCGGCTGATGAGGGGCGCCCTCGTCGGTGGCGCGACACTGGCCGTTGCCCTGGTGCTGGCGCTGTTGATCGGCTGGCGCATGGCGCGCTCGATACGCACCATCACCTCGGCGGCCAAAGCGATCGAGCGACTCGATTTCGATCAGCCGTTTCACAAGGGCTCCCGGCTGCGCGAGATCGACGACGCCGGAAGCAGCCTCGACAAGGCGCGCGGCGCCCTGAAATGGTTCGGCGCCTACGTGCCGCACCGCCTAGTCTTCCGGCTGATGGAGTTGGGCGAGGACGGCATCGCCTCGCGTCGGCGCAACGTCACGGTGATGTTCACCGACATCGTCGAGTTCACGCCGCACGCCGAGAACCTGCCGGAGCAGGAGACGGCCGATCTGCTCAACCATCATTTCGCTCTGCTCGGCGCCTGCATCGAGCACGAGCACGGGGTGATCGACAAATATATCGGCGACTCCGTGATGGCCGTGTGGGGCGGCCTGTCGCGTCAGGAGGACCATGCCGACGCAGCCATCCGTGCGGCCCTCGCCATCGCCCGGGTGATCCGCGAAGACAACGCCATGCTGCGCGCCGCCGGCAAGGTGCCGATCCGGGTGCGCATCGGCCTGCATTCGGGCCCGGCCGTGGTCGGCAATATCGGCGCGCCCGGCCGGGTCAACTTCACTGTCGTGGGCGACACGGTGAACATCGCCCAACGCTTCGAGCAGCTCGGCAAGGAGTTCATGACGGCTGACGACGAGGTGGTCGTGCTGGTGAGTGGCGGCACGCTGGCCGCCGTCAAGGATCGCGAGTCGCTCGGCATCACGCCGCCGCCACCCGAGCAACGCCACGTCAAGGGCCACGACGAACCGGTCGATGTCTACCGGCTGGTATAGATAAACGCCGACTACGGCGCGCTAGACGGCGGGCCGACCATGCCGCTAA
>PLYQ01000171.1 GCA_003153415.1 Rhodospirillales bacterium
AATGCCGGCAAGTCGACGCTGGTCAACGCCCTGGTCGGTTCCAAGGTTAGCATCGTGTCGCCCAAGGTGCAGACGACCCGCATGCGGGTGATCGGCATCGCCATGGCCGACCTAGCCGACGGTGCCCGCGCCCAGGTCATTTTGGTCGACACGCCGGGCATCTTCCGGATCACCAAGCGTCGGCTGGAGCGCGCCATGGTCGCCGCCGCCTGGCAGGGCGCCGACGATGCCGACGTGGTGGCGCTGGTCGTCGACGCCGAGCGTGGCGTCGGCCAGGAGACTCGCGCCATCGTCGAGCGGCTGAAGGAAAGCAAGGCGCCGCGCTACCTGATCCTGAACAAGATCGACCTTGTGGCGCGCGAGACACTGCTCATGCTTACTGCCGAACTGAACGCGCTGCTGCCGTTCGAGCGCACCTTCATGGTAAGCGCGCTTAAGAGCGACGGCGTTGGCGACGTGCTGGCGACCCTTGCGGTGGCGCTTCCCGTGAGTCCGTTCCTTTATCCCGAGGACCAGGCGGCTGACCTGCCGCTGCGCCTGCTGGCGGCCGAAGTCACGCGCGAACAGGTGTTCCTGCAGCTGCATCAGGAGCTGCCCTACGAGGCCGCGGTCGAGACCGAGAAATGGGAAGAGCGGAAGGATGGTGGCGTCCGCATCGAGCAGACCATCCACGTCCAGCGCGAGGGCCAACGCGCGATCTTCCTCGGCAAGGGTGGGGCGCGCATCAAGCAGATCGGCGCGCGCGCGCGGCACGAGCTCGGCCAGATGCTCGAACGGCCCGTGCACCTCTTCCTGCACGTCAAGGTGAGCGAACGCTGGGTCGATGACCCGGCGCACTACCGCGCCATCGGCCTCGATTACGATCCGAAGGGCTAAGTTGGATCGAGATTGAGGGCGTGAAGGACGTTGCCTGTGGCGTCGCGATGGCTCGCCGTCATCGCGCCGGTGCGGCCGTCGATCTTCACATGACCGAAATGGCAGGAGCCTTCCGAAGGCGCGGTATCGAACTTGCCGGCGGGCGGCACCTTCTGGAACACGACTTCGGGGCCGAACGTGTCGTCGAGATCATTGGGCCCCATGCCGCCGGCGCAAAGCGGCCCCGAGACAAATTCATAGAACGGCAGGAAATCGCTGAACGCTGCCCGGGTTGGATTGTAGCGATGCGTCGCGGGATAATGCAGGTCGGCGGTGATCCAGTGCACATTGCGGATGTTCTCGCGCTTGATGAAGGCGAGCAGTCCAGAGATCTCCAGTTCGCGGCCGCTCGGCGCGCCGTTGTCGCCGTTGGCCACTCCGTCCGAACCCGACTTGGTGCGCCAATCGTCATAGATAACGAGCCCGATCGGCATGTCGGCGGCGATGATCTTCCAGGTCGCTTTCGACGCCCTTAGCGCGCCTTTCAGCCACTCGACCTGGGCGGGGCCGAGAAAGGCCGTGTCGGGCCCCTGTGTGGTCTGGCGATTGGGACCGTTGGGCCCGCGGAAGCTGCGCATGTCGGTGCGGAAGACATCGAGGCGCGGTCCAAAGGAGAACCTGCGATAGAGCTGCATCGCGCCGTCGAGGCGGCCGAACAGTGGTGTGTGTTCGCGGAACGCCCGTTCAGCGTAAGCCGCCAGGATCGCCGCGCTCTTCTGACGATAGCGCGGATCGGCGTGGAGTGTCTTTTCCCAGTACCAGTTGTCGGTGACGTCGTGGTCGTTCCATTGCGCCAGCATGGGCACTTCGGCGTTGAATCGGCGCAAGTTGTTGTCGAGGAAATTGTAGCGGTGGTTGCCGCGGTAGTCGTCGAGCGTCTCGGCGACCTTCGACTTGGCCTCGGTGACGAGGTTCTTCCAGATCTTGCCGCCGGCCAGCTTCTTCTCCGCCGTCAGCGGGTTGTCGGCGTAGATGGTGTCGCCGCTGTGGACGAAGAAATCGGGCGCGAGTTTCCGCATCGTTTCGTAGATTGTCATGCCACCGACGTCGGGATTGATGCCGTAGCCCTGGCCCACGGTGTCGACCGACCACACGAAGCTCACGNNCCACCGGCACGCTCACTGTCTTGTAGTCGCCAAGATCGAGATAGGAGACGCGATAGAACACCGTCTGGCCGGGCGCCACGCCACGGATGTGCAGGCGCGAAGTGAAATCCGTCGCTTCCAGAGCATGCGGTCCCTCGATGCGCTTGGCGTCGCTGAAACTTTCTGTCGTGGCGTATTCGACGATCATGCGGGCCGGCCGGTCGGCGCGGCTCCACACGGTGGCGCCGTCGGCGGTGACATCGCCCACCTGGACGCCCTGCAGCAGGCGCGGTCGCGCCGCCGCCGACGTCTGGGCGAAGATGCACGAGGGCAGGGCCGCCGCCAGGCCGGCCGCGCCGAGCAGCCGGCGCCGCTTGATCCTTCTCATGACGCAATCTAGCGCGGAACGACGAAACGCGGCATACCCGACGCATGGATTGGAGCGACGACGGCATCGTGCTGACGAGCCGGCCGCATGGCGAGACCGGGCTTGTCGTGTCGCTGTTGACGCGGGCGCACGGCCGGCACGCGGGGTTCGTCGCTGGCGGCGTCTCGCGCAAGGCGCGTCCGACCTGGCAGTCGGGCAACGTCGTCGAAGTGGCCTGGCGCGCCAAACTGTCGGACCAGCTGGGATACTACACGGGCGAATTGCGCGAGGCGCACGCCGCGCGGGCGATGGACAATGCCACCGAGCTGGCCGGCCTTTCGGCGGCCTGCGGCCTGATCGACGCAGCACTTCCGGAGCGGGAGCCGCACCAGGCCCTGTATGAAGGCTTCCATGCCTTCTTGACGGTGCTGGGCCATGAGGGCTGGCCGGCCATCTACGTCAAGCTGGAGCTCGGCCTCCTGCAGGAACTGGGCTTCGGTCTCGACCTCGACAAATGCGCCGCGACCGGCGCGACGGACGACCTGGCCTACATCTCGCCCAAGACGGGGCGGGCGGTCTCACGGGGCGCGGCTGGGCCTTACAAGGAGAAGCTGCTGGCGCTCCCGGCATTTCTGTCCACCGGCGGGGTACCGTCCGACGACGAACAGTTGCGGCAGGGGCTCGATCTGACGGGTTATTTTCTCGAGCGCCACGTGTTTTGGCCGCACAACAAGCCCTTGCCTCCCGCGCGGGCGAGATTTATGCAATCATTGCAACGCTAAAAACAACGATGGCTGCGGCGCGAATCGCGGTCTGGCCCCTCTGCAACCCCGTCGATGGCAAAACGCACTAACGTCGTTCCGCTGGCGGCCGTGAAGCCGGTGCAATTCGGACAGGCGCTCTCGGAGCGTTACCTGTCCTATGCGCTGTCGACCATCATGGCGCGCTCGCTGCCCGACGTGCGCGACGGGCTGAAGCCGGTGCACCGCCGGCTGATGTACGCCATGCGCCAGCTCAGGCTCGATCCCAACAGCGCCTTCAAGAAGAGCGCGCGCGTGGTCGGCGACGTGATCGGTCAGTACCACCCGCACGGCGACCAGTCGATCTACGATGCCCTGGTGCGCCTGGCCCAGGAATTCTCCGTCCGCTATCCCTTGATCGAGGGCCAGGGCAACTTCGGTAACATCGACGGCGATAATCCGGCGGCCATGCGCTACACCGAGGCGCGGCTCACCGAAGTCGCCGAGGCGCTGCTCGCCGGCATCGACGAGAACGCCGTCGACTTCCGGCCCAATTACGACGGTTCGACCGAAGAGCCGATCGTCCTGCCCGGCGCCTTTCCCAATCTGCTGGCCAACGGTTCGGCCGGCATCGCCGTCGGCATGGCGACCTCGATCCCGCCGCACAACGCGGGCGAACTCTGCGATGCGCTGCTCCATCTCATCAAGACACCCAACGCCCGAATTGAGACGCTGGTCGATATGGTGCCGGGTCCCGATTTTCCGACTGGCGGCCTGCTGGTCGAGCCGCGCGAGTCGATCGTGGAGTCCTACAAGACCGGCCGCGGCGCCTTCCGGCTGCGCGCCCGCTACACCGTCGAGGAGCTGCCGCGCGGCCAGTATCGCATCATCGTCACTGAGATCCCGTACCAGGTCCAGAAGGGCAAGCTGATCGAGCGCATCGCCGAGATCATCAACGCCAAGAAGCTGCCGATCCTCGAGGACGTGCGCGACGAGTCGGCCGACGACGTGCGCATCGTGCTCGAGCCGCGCACCGGTAACGTGCCGGCGGAACTCCTGATGGAGCAGCTCTTCAAGCTTACCGAGCTCGAGATTCGCTTTCCGCTCAATCTCAACGTGCTCGACAAGCACAACACGCCCCAGGTCATGGACCTGCGCGCGGCGCTGCAGGCCTTCCTCGACCATCGCCGCGAGGTCCTGGTGCGCCGCTCGACCCACAGGCTGGAGGCGATCGAGCGGCGACTGGAGATCCTCGAAGGCTATCTGATCGCCTATCTCAACCTCGACCGACTGATCAAGATCATCCGCGAGGAGGACGAGCCCAAGCCCAAGATGATCAAGGCCTTCAAGCTCAACGACACGCAGGCCGAGGCCATCCTCAACATGCGCCTGCGGGCGCTGCGCCGGCTCGAAGAGTTCGAGATCAAGGGTGAGCACAAGAAGCTCTCGGCCGAGCGCAAGGATCTGAAGGCGCTGCTGAAGGATGAGAAGCTGCAGTGGGGCACGATCGCCGAGGAAGTGCAGGAGACGAAGAAGAAGTTCGGCGGCAAGACGCCGCTCGGACGGCGCCGCACCGAGCTTGCCGACGCTCCGGCCGAGATCGAACATGCGGTCGAGGATTTCGTCGAGCGCGAGCCGGTCAGCGTGATCCTTTCCGACAAGGGCTGGATCCGTGCCGCCAAGGGCCATCTCGACGACAAGCAGGCCGGCGAACTCAAGTACAAGGAGGGCGACGAGAAGAAGTTCGTCCTCCACGCCCAGTCGACCGACAAGGTCCTGGTATTCGGCACCAATGGCCGCTTCTACACCCTGGGCTGCGACAAGCTGCCCAGCGCGCGCGGCCATGGCGAGCCGATCCGGCTGATGATCGAGCTGGGCAACGACCAGGATATCGTCGACCTCGCCGTGCACAAGGGCGGGCGCAAGTTCCTGGTCGCTTCCGACGCCGGCCGTGGCTTCGTGGTGCCGGAAGACGACGTCATTGCACAGACCAAGAACGGCCGGCAGGTACTGAACCTCGCTGACAAGGAGAAGGCGCAAGCCTTCGCCATCGTCCCCGACGGCGCCGACTCGATCGCCGCTCTCAGCGCCGGCAGCAAGCTCCTGATCTTCCCGATCGAGCAGGTGCCGGAGATGGCCCGCGGCCGTGGCGTGACTCTGCAAAAATCCAAGGCGGACCGGCTGTCCGACGCCCGAGCCTTCAAGCTCGCGGATGGCCTGCCGTGGGCCAGGCAGGTCATTCCCGCAAGCGAGCTTAAGTTCTGGCGGGGCGAGCGCGCCCAGGCGGGCCGCATGCGTGAAAAAGGCTGGCCGCGCGCCAAACGCTTCAAGGACTGAACGAATGGATCTGACGCTGATCTGGAAGACGCTGCTGATCGGCGTCGTCGAGGGCCTTACCGAGTTCCTGCCGGTCTCCTCGACCGGCCACATCATCCTTGCAGAGGAGCTACTGGGCTTCGAGGGGCCGCCGGGCAAGGTCTTCGAAATCGTGATCCAGCTCGGCGCGATCCTCGCCGTGGTCTTCCTCTATCGCGCCAAGATCTGGGCCACGATGATCGGAGCTGCCCGACGCCAGCAGCCGGCAATGCGCTTCGCGTCGGCGGTGATCGTCGGCTTTCTGCCTGCCGCCGTCGTCGGCGTCGCTGCCTACAAGTACATCAAGGCGGTTCTGTTCAATCCGTGGGTCGTGGCGATTGCCCTGATCGTGGGCGGCATCGCCATCCTGGTCATCGAACGGTTCGCGCAACGGCCGCGCATCAAGTCGGTCGACGACGTCGATCTCAAGACGGCGCTGTTCGTCGGTGTCTGTCAGTGCCTGGCCATGGTGCCCGGCGTCTCGCGCTCCGGTGCCACGATCATGGGCGCCCGGGTCTTGCGCGTCGATCGTGCGACAGCGGCGGAGTTCTCGTTCTTTCTCGCCATGCCCACCATGATCGGGGCCACCGTCTACGATCTCTACAAGAACTGGTCGACGCTAGGCTGGAACGGAGGCACGTTGATCGCCGTCGGCTTCGTCGCCGCCTTCATTTCCGCACTGGTCGTCGTTGGTCCTTTCGTGCGTTTCATCAGTCGCCACGGCTTTGCCGTCTTCGCTTGGTACCGCATCGCAATCGGTGCCTTGGCCTTGGCTATTCTGGCGACGCGGTAAGCTTTTCAAGCTCCGGACCCCATGTCATAAACCCGCGCCGCGTATAATGCGGGCGCCGGCATCCCTAGGAAGAACCCCTCCATTGGGAGGCCATTGCCAGCGCCGGCGCCGAGGCGAACCTGTGGTCTATCTTCAAGGACGACGTGCAGAATCTCCCTGCGCGGCGCCAACGGATGGCGACCGGCACCAGGTTCCTGCCGTTTCCGACGTCGGTCACGGAGGCCTCGTTCAACGCAGCCAACGCGTTCTATGCCGAAACCATGGCCAAGAACCAGAAATTCAAGAAGGTCTACGACTCGTGGAAGCCCTTCCGCAACGAAGAGGTGCTGTGGCTCCGGGTGGTCGAGAATACCTTCGACAACTTCATGGCGCGCCAGTCGGTGGCTAACAAGCTCTAGCCGCGAAAGCCACGGATCTTTCGGAAAGCCCCGCCAACGCGGGGCTTTTCTTTACCGCCGCCGCTTTGCATCTGTCGGCCGCCGTGGCAGTCTGATTCCGCTGAGTAGAACAACTTGGCTGACAAGAAAAGCTCTGGGAGGATCGCACCATGCAACGTCGCAAATTCCTGAAAACTGCCGGCATTGGCGCGGCTGCCACGACGGTCGTCGCAGCGCCGGCGCTCGCGCAAAGCATGCCGGAACTGAAATGGCGCCTGACGTCGAGCTTTCCCAAGTCGCTCGACACGCTCTGGGGCGGCGCCGAGCGTCTGGCAAGAATCGTGGCCGAGGCCACCGACAACAAATTCCAGATTCACGCCTTTGCCGCGGGCGAGATTGTTCCGGGCCTGCAGGTCGTCGACGCTGTCCAGAACGGCACCGTCGAGATGGGCCAGACCGCGTCGTACTACTATTTCGGCAAGGATCCGACTTTCGCCCTGGGAACGGCGGTGCCGTTTGGCCTCAACACGCGCCAGATGAACTCGTGGTTGACGTATGGCAACGGCGAACAACTGCTCAACGACTTCTACAAGACCTTCAAGATCTTCGGCATCGCCACCGGCAACACCGGCACGCAGATGG
>PLYQ01000165.1:0-7026 GCA_003153415.1 Rhodospirillales bacterium
CCTCATGCGGCCACAGGCCGGAGTGGTACCACTTGCCCTTGAAGTCATGGATACCCTTGAAGTCGGGCACCCTCGGCGTCGAGAGGTTGCCGGATGCCATGACACAGTAGCGGGCGCGAATAATCTCACCGGCGTCGGTCGTGACGGTCCATTCGTCGGCCTTGGAGTCGAACAGGGCTGAGACGACACGAGTGTTGAGCTGGACGTCGCGGCGCAGATCGAAGCGGTCGGCGACATGGTTGATGTACTGCAGGATCTCCGGCTGGTTGCCGTAGCGCTCCGGCCATTTCCAGTCCTGCTGCAGGTCATCGGAAAAACTGTAGGAGTATTCCAGGCTTTCGACGTCGCAGCGCGCGCCGGGATAGCGGTTCCAGAACCAGGTGCCGCCGACGCCCGATCCCGCCTCGTAGGCGCGAACCGTCAAGCCCATGCCGCGCAGGCGGCGGATGGCGTAGAGCCCGGCAAGGCCCGCGCCGACGATGACGACGTCGAGCTGGCGTGGGGCAGGGCTATGGGAGGCATCAGGCATGGCGCCAGCGTTAACCGGGTTAGCGAAATTGGCAAGGCAGATGCGTTGACAGGGACCGCCGGCTCAGCCGCAATGCGGTGCATGGACCGCATCGAACGCGTCGATTCCGTCGCCAAAGCCCGCGCCCTTGGGCCAATGATCGCCGCTACGGCGGAGGAGATCGAGCGCACACGCCGCATCCCCGCTTCCCTGCTGTCGGCCCTGCACGACGCGCGGTTGTTCCGCATGCTGCTGCCGCGCTCTGTCGGTGGCGACGAGGTGACGCCCGGCACCTATTTCGCGGCCGTCGAGGAGATTTCCAAGGCCGATGCTTCGACCGCCTGGAACATCTTCGTCGGCAACAGTTCCGCCCTGGTCGGCGCCTATATCGAGGCCGATATCGCGCGCGCGATCTGGGGCGATCCGCATACGGTGGTGAGCTGGGGTCCGCCCAACGCGGCGCGCGCCAAGGCCGTTCCCGGCGGCTACCGCATGAGCGGCCGTTGGGACTTCGCCAGCGGCTGCCGCGCCGCCAACTGGATGGGCGCGCACGGCTTCGTCGAGGAGGAGGGCGGCAAGCTCCGGCTCAACCGCTACGGCAGGCCGGGCCAGCGCATCCTGCTTTGCCCGGCCGGCCAGGCGACGCTGCTCGACACCTGGCACACGATCGGGCTGCGCGGCACCGCCTCCGATTCCTACACGTTCGACGACGTGTTCATTCCCGAGGCCTATTCGAGCCAGCGCGAGGATCCGACGCTGCGCCGCGAGACTGGTCCGCTTTATTCCTTCACGCATGCCGGCCTCTATGCCGTGGGCGTCGCCGCTGTGGCATCGGGCATCGCCCGCGCCATGCTCGACGCCCTGATCGAGCTCGCGCAGGCCAAGGCGCCGCGCAACCTCGCGCGCATGGCCGACAGCCCGACCGTCCAGGCCGACGTGGCACGCCACGAGGCCCGCCTGGGATCGGCGCGCGCCTATCTCCTCGACATCATTGGCGGCCTCTACGAGCGCGCCAGCGAAGCGACACCCATGGGTATTCCCGACCGCGCGCGCGTGCGGCTCGGCACCACCAACGCTATTCACGCCGCCATCGAGGTCGCCGACTTCGTCTACAAGGCCGTCGGTGTCGACGGCATCTTTCCCGGCAGCCCCTATGAGCGCCGCTTCCGCGACATCCACACGCTCAGCCAGCAGATCCAGTCGCGCGGCGCCCACTTCGAGGCGGTTGGCCACATCCTGCTCGGCGGCGAGCCGGCCGTGTTTTTGTGACGCGCCGTTGATTTGACGCCCCCGGCGGCGCTGGCTAGCGTCGCTGCAACATAGAAATGCCGCGCTCAATGCAAGCGGCGCGGGTGAGGGAGGATACGATGCGCTTATGGCGTAGCATTGCCGCGCTCCTATTGATGGGCTCCGGCATCGTCGAGGCCCAGGCTCAGGGCACGATCTCGAATCTTCCGCGAAAAGAAACGCTGATCGTCGAGAATCCCGAAGGTACGATCAAGAACGCGGGCTGGTTCAACATCTGGTCGATCAACGCCGGCGGCCAGTCGACCGGCCTCCATCAGCTCGGCATGGACACCTTCTGGTACATCGACCCGCAGAAGGGCGTCGACGGTGTGTGGGACAACTCGCTAGCGTCGGACAAGCCGATCTACAACGCCGACTTCACCGAGATGACGGTGAAACTGCGCAAGGGCATCTTCTGGAGCGACGGGGTCGAGTTCACGGCCGATGACGTCGTCTACACGATCCAGACGCACATGAAGACCAACGGCATGCGCTGGAGCGCGCCGGTCCAGGTCAACGTCGCCGATATCTCCGCACCTGATTCGTCCACGGTCGTCTTCAAGCTGAAGAAGCCCAACTCGCGCTTCCACGCGCTCTTTACCGTGCGCTGGAACGCGATGTGGATGATGCCCAAACACATCTTCGAGAAGGCCGGCGATCCGCTGAAATTCGCCTTCGATCCGCCGGTGACGCTGGGGCCCTACACGCTCAATTCCTACGATCCCGACGGCAAGTGGTTCATCTGGCAGAAGCGTCCCGATTGGCAGCGCACCTCCGTCGCGCGCTTCGGCGAGCCCGGCCCCAAGTACGTGGCCTATATCGATCCCGGTCCGCCGGACAAACGGGTGATCGCCCAGCTCAACCACGACCTCGACATCATCCACGACGTGTCGCCGGAGGGCATGTTCACGCTCGCTAAGCAGTCGAAGTCCTCGCACGGCTGGTTCAAGGGCTTCCCTTACGCCCATCCCGATCCGACGCTTCCGGCGGTGGTCTTCAACGACCAGAACGACACCTTCAAGAGCCGCGACGTGCGTTGGGCGCTGGCCTTGCTGATCGACATCAAGGCGGTGTCGATGGCCTCGTATCGCGGGGCAGCGACGATCTCGGCGATCGGCGTGCCGCCGACCGGTTCGGCACCGGACTATTATCACGTGCCGCTCGAGAGCTGGTTGCAGGCGTTCGAAATCGACACCGGCAAGAGCAAGATCAAGCCGTACGATCCGACCGTCGGCAAGCAGATCGCCGACATGCTGCGTCCGTCGATGGGCGACCAGATCCCGACCTCCGCCGACGAGATCAACAAGTCGTTCGGCCGCGGCTGGTGGAAGCCCAACCCGAAGGCGGCGCACGAGCTGCTGGAGCGCGCCGGCTACAGCAAGAAGGGCGACAAGTGGTTCATGCCCGACGGCAAGCCGTTCGCCATCAAGCTGATGGTTGAGGGTGAGGGGCGTCCCGTCATGACGCGCGCTGGCAGCATGATCACCCAGCAATGGCGCCAGTTCGGCATCGACGCCACGACGGTGGTGGCTCAGGGCAGCATGGCCGACCGCCGCGCCGCCGGCGATTTCGAGGCGATGATCACCTGGAGTGTGGAGACCTGGGGCGGCCACCCCGACCTGTCGTTCTTCCTCGACAGCTGGCATTCGCAGTTCGTCGCGGCACCCGGCAAGCCGCAGCCGCCGCGCAACTGGCAGCGCTGGGCCAATCCCGAGCTCGACAAGATCATCGAGCAGATCCGCCAGACCGGCTTCGACGATCCCAAGGGGCTCGAACTCGGCCGCGAGTACGTCAAGCTCACGGTGCGCGAGATGCCGACCATCCCGCTGATGTCATACAACGTCTTCACCGTCATGGACGACACCTACTGGACCGGATACCCGAGCGCCGACAAAGCGCCCTACACCGATCCGGTGCCGAACTGGGCCAACACCAAGTACATGATGGGGCGGCTGAAGCCGCGGCCCTGAGCGGCACCGCGAACTCGACGACAAGGTAAGATGAACGGGTACCCGGTCTATCTGCTGACGCGTCTGGGCCAGTTCGCTCTCGTCGTCTTCATCGGCATCAACATCGCCTTCATCGTCACGCACGCAACGCCGATCGATCCGGTCGAGCAGTCGATTGCCGCCGCCACCCAGTACGGCAGCACGAGTCCCGAGGCGATCGCCCTGATGCGCCAGTCGTTGAAGGAGCTTTACGGGCTCGAAGGTGGCCCCATCGACCAGTACTTCGCCTTCTGGCGAAGGGTCGCGGTCGGCAATTTCGGCCCCTCGTTGTCGGCCTTTCCGACGCCGGTGTCGGTCCTGATCGGCCGCGCGCTGCCCTGGACGGTGTCGCTGCTGGTCGTTTCGACCTTGCTCACCTGGGTGCTGGGCAACCTGCTGGGCGGCCTCGCCGGCTACTACCGGCAAAGCCGCACGCTGCGCCTGGGCGGCCTGCTGGCGATGGCCTTCCATCCCATCCCTTACTACATCGTGGCCTTCATGCTGCTGATCGTGTTCGGCTATCTGTGGCCGGTGCTGCCGATCAGCGGTGGTTACAAGATGAACATGCCGCGCGACTGGAGCTGGCCGTTCATCGCCAGCCTGCTCACCCATTCCATCCTGCCCATTCTTTCCCTGGCGCTGGTCGGCTTGGGCGGCTGGTTCATGGGCATGCGCTCGCTGGTCTCCAACATCGTCACCGAGGATTACGTCGTCTATGCCGAGCTGGGCGGCGTCGAGCGCCGCCGTATCCTAGCATCCTACGTGATGCGCAACGCCCTGGTGCCTCAGGTCACTGGGCTTGCCATGTCGATCGGTGCCATCTTCAACGGCGCCATCATCACCGAGCAGGTGTTTGGCTACCCCGGCGTCGGCACGCTGCTGGTGTCGGCCGTTTATGCCGGCGATTACAGCCTGGTGTTGGGCATCACCACGGTGTCGATCGTGGCGGTTTCGTTGGCGGTGCTGCTGATCGATCTCCTCCATCCGCTGCTCGATCCCCGCGTGCGGGCGCGCTGAGCGATGGGACGCACGCTTCGCGATCTCGTGCGCTTTAACCGCCAGTTCGCGTCGGGCGTGATCCTGCTGGCCGTCGTGGCAGCTTTTTCCTGCCTGTCGTTCTTCTCGCCCTATCCGCCCAACGACAGCTTTGTCGTGCCGCCCGACGTGCCGCCGTCGTGGGCTTACCCGATGGGCACGACGTCGCGCGGCCAGGACCTGTTCTGGCTGCTGAGCTTCGCCATCCGCAACACGCTCCTGTTCGGCATCACCGTCGCCGTGATCAGCCGCGTGCTGGCGCTGGTCATCGGCCTGGTCGCCGGCTACTCCGGCGGACTGCTCGACCGGGCGCTGATGTCGATCAACGATACCTTCATCGTGATCCCGCTGTTTCCGATCCTGGTGCTGTTCTACTTCGTCATGCGCGAGCATATGTCGTGGGGCCTGCTGGCGCTGATGATGGCCTGTCTGGGCTGGGCCTATGACGCGCGGCTGATCCGCTCGGTGGCGATGAGTCTCCGAACCCGTGAATTCACCGAGACCGGCATTTTCTCCGGCATGAGCACGCGCCAGATCCTGGTCGAGGAGCATCTGCCCTACGTGCTGCCGATCGTCTTTTCGACCACCATGAACAACATCAACTGGTCGATCGGGCTGGAGGTGACGCTGTCGGTGCTGGGCTTCACCGACATCAACACGCCGACCATCGGCGTCCTGATCTACTGGGCCAACCAGCACACCGCGCTGGTTGCCGGCATCTGGTGGTGGATCTTCTTTCCTGTGGCTCTGGTGGTGATCACCTTCATCGGGCTCTTTCTATTAGCCGTTTCGATGAACGAGCATATCGATCCGCGCAGCCGCCTTGGCCGGACCGGCCCATGAGCGAACAGGTCCGTGAGCCGGTCCTCGTCGTCTCGGACCTGCGCGCCTACTATCGGACATCCTCGTTCGGGGTCGAGCGCGAGGTCCGCGCGGTCGACGATGTCAGCCTCAGCATCGAGGCTAACGAGATCTATGGCCTTGCCGGCGAATCCAGCAGCGGCAAGACCACGCTGATCAAGACCATCGCCGCCGCAATACAGCCGCCGCTCGAAGTGCTGGCGGGCTCGGTGGTGTTCAACTTCAGCGACCGGCGCGTCGATATACATGCCGTCGATCGTCGCGAACTGGCCGCGATCCGCTGGAAGCACCTCAGCTACATCATGCAGGGCTCGATGAACGTGCTGAACCCGGTTCGGCGCGTGCGGCATTCCTTCGTCGATTTCGCCTTCCGCCATATCGGCAAGCCGATGCCGGAATTCCTCCAGGTCGTGCGCAATCACCTGCAGCGCCTGCATCTCGCGCCGGATGTCCTCGATGCCTATCCGCACCAACTTTCCGGCGGCATGCGCCAGAGGGTCACCATTGCGCTGGCCACCGTCTGCCGGCCGGAGTTTATCATCGCCGACGAGCCGACCACGGCGCTCGATGTCGTGGTTCAGAAGGGCGTGCTGGCGATGATCCACGAGATCCAGCGCGAACTGGGCTCGTCGCTCATCTTCGTGACGCACGACATGTCGGTGCATGCCAACCTCGCCGACCGCCTCGGCATCATGTATGCCGGCCGCCTCGTCGAGGAGGGCCGCACCGCCGATGTCTTCCGCTCGCCCCGGCACCCCTATACCGCCCATCTCATCGCCAGCCTGCCGCGGCTGGGAGACACCTCGCCCAAGAAGGGGCTGGACGGCGCGCCGCCCAACCTCGCCAATCCGCCTCCGGGTTGCCGTTTTCATCCGCGCTGCCCGCGCGCGTCGGATATCTGCCGCCGCGAAACGCCGCCGATGACCTGGCTGGCAGCCGGCCATCGCGCGGCCTGCTTCCATCCCGAACCGGAGCAGGCGGCATGAGCGCGGCTCTGCTCGAGGTCGAGGGCGTGGTGCGGACCTACGCCAGCGGCGGCCTGTTTTCGCGCCACCGCATCACGGCGGTCGACGGCGTGAGCCTGCGGCTCGACGCCGGACGGCCGGAAATTTTCACCATTGTGGGAGAGTCGGGCAGCGGCAAGACCACGCTCGCCCGCATGATCCTCAACATGCTGGCGCCAAGTGGCGGCACGATCCGCTTCAACGGCGCCGATCTGTCGACCATCCGCGGCGGCCGCGCCCGGCTTGCCTTCATGAAGCAGGTCCAGCCGATCTTCCAGAACCCCTTCGAGGCCTTCAACCCGATGAAGCGGGTCGACCGTTACCTGTTCGTCACCGCCCGGCG
>PLYQ01000165.1:7049-7661 GCA_003153415.1 Rhodospirillales bacterium
ATCTACATCACGCACGATCTCGCCACGGCGTATTACATCAGCGACCGCATCCTGATCATGCGGCACGGCAGCGCCGTCGAAAGCGGCGACGCGCGCACCGTGCTCGACAATCCGCAGCATTCCTATTCACAATTGCTCAAGCAGTCGGTGCTCTCACCCGATCCACCAAGCCGTCCAGGAGCGTCATTAAATGCGTAACGTCGATGTCCGTCTTCACCGCGATTTCGCCATTGGCACCACCGACCCGCGCCTGTTCGGCGCCTTCATCGAGCATCTCGGCCGCTGCATCTATGGCGGCATCTTCGAGCCGGGCCATCCCACCGCCGACGCCAAGGGCTTCCGCCGCGACGTGCTGGAGCTGACGCGCGAGCTGGCGCCCACGATCATGCGCTATCCCGGCGGCAACTTCGTCTCCGGCTACAACTGGGAAGACGGCGTCGGCCCGGTCGCCGAACGTCCACGTCGGCTCGATCTCGCCTGGATGTCGACCGAGACCAACCAGTTCGGTACCAACGAATTCATCGACTGGTGTCGCGTCACCGGCATCGAGCCGATGTTGGCGGTTAATCTCGGCACGCGCGGCGGCGATTCCGCCCGCAACATGGTGGAATA
>PLYQ01000272.1 GCA_003153415.1 Rhodospirillales bacterium
CTGCACATCCACCATGCCAAGGTCGAGAAGGGCGAGATCAAACTGGGCGACGATGTCGTCATGACCGTCGACGCCATCCGCCGCGCCCAGCTGCGTGCCCATCATTCGGCGACCCATCTGCTNNTGCGCTTCGACTTCACCCACTACGCCGCCATGGACCGCGCCGAGTTGGAAGAAGTGGAGCGGCTGATGAACGAGGAGATTCTGCGCAACGTCGAGTTGCACACCGATATCCTGCCGCTCGAGGCCGCTATCCAGACCGGCGCCATGGCGCTGTTCGGCGAGAAGTACGGCGAGGAAGTGCGCGTGCTCTCGATGGGCGGAGCCGACGGCGAGAAGTATTCGGTCGAGCTGTGCGGCGGCACGCACGCGTTTCGCACTGGCGATATCGGCTTGTTCAAGATCCTGGGCGAGGGCGCGGTGTCGTCGGGCGTGCGGCGCATCGAGGCGCTGGCCGGCTCGGCGGCGCAGGACCATGTCCGCCACCAGGCCGACCTGCTGGCCGAGGCGGCCGCCGTCATGAAGGTACGGCCGGAGGACCTGCCGACCCGGCTTGCCGCCCTGGTCGACGGTCAGCGCCGCATCGAGCGCGAGCTCTCGGAGGCGCGCAAGGCGCTGGCGCTCGCGGGCAGCGGTTCGGGCGGCGCCAGTTCGGCGGCCGACGAGGTGCGCGAGATCGGCGGCATCAAGATGATCGGCCGCGTGCTGAACGGCGTTCCCGGCAAGGACCTCAAGGGCATGGCCGACGAATTCAAGAAGAAGCTGGGCTCGGGCGTGGTGGCCTTGATCGGCATCGAGGACGGCAAGGCGTCGGCTGTGGTCGGCGTCACCGACGATCTTTCCAAGATCCATAGCGCCGTCGAGCTGGTGAAGGCGGGCGTCGCAGCGCTTGGCGGCAAGGGCGGCGGCGGCCGGCCTGACATGGCGCAGGGCGGCGGACCGGATGCGGCCAAGGCCGGCGAGGCGCTGAAGGCGATCGAGGCAGCTCTCGGGGGCACAAAATGAAACCCAAAATGAAAACCAGCATGATGACAATCATCGCAGTGATTGCCGGGCTTGTTCTCCTCGGCGCCTGCGCCGAGCCGGCGCCGGTCGATACGGCCAAGCGCGATGCCAACCCCGACAAGTACAATCGCGATCGCGAGCTGTGTCGCGCCCAGGTGAACGACAACATGCGGACGCGCCGCAACGTCGACGAGTCGCGTCGCGACGTCTTCACCGCGCCGATCAACAGTTACGGCCAGACCGGGCTCAATACCGAGATGGATGCCTATAGCGACACCAGGCGCTTCGATCGCACGATGGAGAGCTGCATGGAGGCGCGTGGCTGGGCGCAGCCGCAGAAGTCGTGGTGGCAGAAGATCGGCTCGTAGCGTCCAAGACCGGCCCGGTTCCGGCCTTCTCTCCTTCCTTTCGCCGCCAAATCGCCGGCAAGGGAACGCACGCGCGATCGTATATGGCAGAGTCCTGCACTCCCGGAGGAAGCCATGAGCCTGCGCCCCGTTCTCTCGTTGTCGTTGCTGCTGGCGCTTGGCGCCTGCGCCAGCGCGCCGATCGCCGCTCCGGAACAGGACGCCGAGGCCAAGCGCTTCGACCGGCCGCCGCCCGATTCGGGTGCGCTCTACGTCTACCGCAGCGGCTGGTTCGGCATCATTCGGCCGCTCGACGTCGGTGTTGCTGGAGGTGCGCAGGCGGCTCTTCCGGCGAACAGCTACCTGCGACTCGAAGGTCCGCCCGGCCCGGTCGAGGTGAATTGCAAGGTCGGTGACAAGAGTGGCCAGCGCGAGGTCCAGGTCGTGCCCGGTGAAACCCGCTACGTCGAGGTGTCGATGACCGCAGGCCTGTGGGGGCCGGATTGCGCGATCGCCGAAGTCCCACCCGACCAGGG
Organism: Rhodospirillales bacterium; assembly: GCA_003153415.1. Lineage (GTDB taxonomy): Bacteria > Pseudomonadota > Alphaproteobacteria > Reyranellales > Reyranellaceae > Reyranella. Next base: position 1,889 of record PLYQ01000272.1, read on the forward strand.
TCAGGCAGCGGTCCGTTCGAGCAAGCGCGTGATGCCCCAGTCGCAGTGACGCCGCAGTCGCTGTGACGTCAGCGTGCTGTTCGCCTTCCCCGCCAGGCTCTAGGATTGCCGCCTGGGGGACGGATGATGAAGCGGCTCGCGGGCGTTCTGTTGATCCTGCTGTCCGGCCAGGCCGCGCCTGCACTGGCGCTCGACGAGCTGGCAAAATCGGCGCCGATGGCGGACGGCAAGTCGATCAACTACATCCTGACGACCTCCGGCGAGAAACCGCGTTATGCCGTCATCCTGATGCCAGGTGGAGTGGGCACCCTCAACCCACGGATGGAAGGCGACAAGCTGGTCATGGCCGGCGGCGGTAACTTCCTGATCCGCTCGCGCGAGCTGTTCGCGGCGGGGCCGTTCGTGGCCGCCTCGACCGACGCCACGACCACGCCGGACCGCATCATGGCGATCGTCCGCGATCTCGAGCGCCGCTACGGCAAGCTTGCGGTCTATGTGATCGGCACGAGCCGAAGCACCGATTCCACGATGGCGCTCGCCAAGCCGCTCGACGGACAAGTCGCGGGCTTCGTCCATAGTTCCTCGATGAACGCCATCTCGAGCTTCGACACGCGACCCTTCAAGAGCCGGCACCTCATCGTCATTCACAACCAGGACGCCTGCCGGTCGACGAGGCCCTCCGGCGGCGCGGCGGCGAGTAAGAGCTTCGGTACCGAGCTGATCGCCATGGAGGGCGGCAAGTCGACGGGCGACGACTGCGAAGCCTATGCCCACCACGGCTATTACGGCATCGAGAAAGAGACCATCGACAAGATCAAAGCCTGGATCATGGCCGGCAAGTAGGATGAGATTTCTCGTCGGCGGCTTGATCGTCCTGATGTGCGGCCATGCCGGCGCCGCGCTGGCACGCGATGAGTTGTCAACATCGGCCCGCACGGCCGCCGGCGACACCGTGCCCTACGTGCTCACCAGCACCGGCGAGGCGCCGCGCTATGCCGTCATCCTGATGCCGGGCGGCGGTGGGCAGATGTCGCCGCGCATGGAGAACGGCAAGCTCGTCTTCGGCTTCGGCGGAAATTTCCTGATTGCTTCACGCGGCCTGTTTGCCACCGGGCCGTTCGTTGCCGCGTCGACCGACGTCACCACGACTCCTGACCGCATCATGGCGATCGTCCGCGATCTCGAAAGTCGCTATGGCAAGCTCTCGGTCTATGTTGCCGGCACGAGCAAGAGCACAGAAGCCACGATAGCTCTATCAAAGCCCCTCGATGGCCTTGTCGCGGGCTTCATTCATATCTCGTCGGTGAACGGCATTTCGGGCCTCGACCCGCGCAATCTCAAGAGCCGTCACCTCATCGTATCGCATCGGATGGACGCCTGCAGGGTCACGAGCCCCTCGGCCGGCGCCGGGTCGCATCGATATTTCGGGACCGATTATCTCGTCATCGAGGGGGGAACCTCGGTCGGCGACGACTGCGAGCCCGCGTCGCACCACGGTTTCAACGGCGTGGCGAAAGAGACCGTCGACAAGATCAAGGCGTGGATCATGGCCGGCAAGTAGGATGAGACCCTGGCTTTCCATCGTGTTGCTCTGTGCCCAGTCGGCCGTCTTCGCGGGTGCCGCCGTTGCTGTTAACGACGACCGGGCCGCGTGCACCGCGACGGCTGCCGACCTGCAGGCGCTGCGCGACAATCTCGAGATCATCCGCACCCAGACCAACGCCGCCAAGGACAATTTCGGTCCCGGCCGCACCAAGGCCTTCGATGCAGCGGGCCTCGCCCTCGCTGCACTTGAGCAGGCCGTGGGCCGCCCGCTGGCGCCCTCGGTCGACAGCCAGATCGTGCGCACGCCCGGACGAAGCCACCACCCGCGCATGACCGTGGCGCTCCAGGCGGTGTACGCCGCCCGTCGCGCCCTCGAGCGCGCGCGTTGCCTTGTGCCGGGTCCGGTCGATGCCGTGCGCACCGCCATCGCCGTTGCGGAAAAGGGAATCCTCGAAGCGCTCGACTACAACGCACCCGGTAGCGGCGGCTGAGCGTTACTCCGCCGCCTGCTTGAGCGCCTCGGGATTGCGCCACTGGGCCAGAAGGTCGGCTTCCTTGCGCTTGGCCTTCTCGAGATGGGCGTCCTTGACGTGGCCGTAACCACGGATGTCGTCAGGCACCGAGGCCAGCTTGACGGCAAGCGCGTGGTTGGCGGGCGTGAGGCTGGCCAGCAGCTCGGTCACCAAAGTCTCGTACTCGCCGATCAGGGCGCGCTCCCGCTTGCGCTCCTTGGTGTAGCCGAACACGTCGAACGCCGTGTTGCGCAGGAACTTCATCTTCGCCAGCGCCCTGAAGGCCGGCAGCATCCAGGCGCCGAACTCGCGCTTGAGCAGGTGGCCGGTCTTGCGGTCGCGCTTGGAGAACAGCGGCGGGGCGAGGTTGAACTTGAGCTTGAAGTCGCCCTCGAACTGCTGGTTGAGCTCGGCTGAGAAGGCGGCCTCGGCAAAGAGCCGCGCCACTTCGTACTCGTCCTTGTAGGCCAGCAGCTTGGCGTAGTTGCGCGCGACGGCTTCGGCGAGCCCGTTCTGCCCGGTCTTCTGCTCGGCCGTACGCACCTTCTCGACCAGCGCGCTGAAGCGTCCGGCGAGTTGGGCGTCCTGGAAGCCCGTGAGCAGCTTGACGCGCGCCGAGACGATCTCGTCGAGCGTGCGCGACAGTTTCACGAACGGCACGACATTATCGGCTGGCACCAGAAGCTTCTCGACGGCGGAAAGATCGGCGGCGGCGCGGCGGCCCCAGCGGAAGGCGCCCATGTTCATCGCAACGGCGGTGCCGTTCAGCTCGATCGCCCGCTCCAGCGCCTCGTGGCCGATCGGGATCAGGCCTTTCTGGTAGGCATAGCCCAGCATGAAGAGGTTGGTGGCGATCGAATCGCCTAAAAGGCCGGTGGCGATCTTGGTGGCGTCGATGAAATCGCAGGCCTCGGCGCCGGCAGCGGCTTCGATCGAGAGCTTCAGCGTATGCGAGGGGAAGGCGAGGTCGGGATGGCGGGTGAACTCGCCGGTGATTGTCTCGTGCGTGTTGATCACGGCGCGCGAGACGCCTGGCTCCAGTCGCGCCAGCGCATCGGCGCCGGCGCTGACCACGAGATCGCAGCCCAGCAGCAGGTTGGCGCCGCCCGCGCCGAGGCGCACGGCGTGCAGCGCTTCGGGGCTGGCGCCGACGCGAACATGGCTCACCACCGCGCCGCCCTTCTGCGCCATGCCGAGCTGGTCGAGCACCGTGACGCCCTTGCCCTCGATGTGGGCGGCGACGCCCATGATGGCGCCGATGGTCACGACGCCGGTGCCGCCGATGCCGGTAATCAGCACGCCATAGGGTCTGTCGGTGACCGACGGCAGGACGGGAGCGGCCGGCAGGGGCAATTCGCCCGGCGTCGCGGCCTTGCTGGCGGTGCCTTTGCGCAGGCTGCCGCCTTCGATCGTGACGAAGCTCGGGCAGAAGCCGTTCAAGCAGGAGAAATCCTTGTTGCAGGACGACTGGTCGATCGCCCGCTTGTTGCCGAACTCGGTTTCGACCGGCGTCACCGACAGGCAGTTCGACTGCACCGAGCAGTCGCCGCAGCCTTCGCAAACCGCCTGGTTAATGAACACGCGCTTGGCCGGATCTGGGTAAGTGCCTCTCTTGCGGCGGCGGCGCTTTTCGGCGGCGCAGGTCTGATCGTAGATCAGCACCGACACGCCCTTCACTTCGCGCAACTCGCGTTGCACTTCGTCGAGCTGGTCGCGGTGATGGAAGGTGACGCCCGGTGCCCAGTCGGTGCCGACGGGATATTTGTGCGGATCGTCGCTCACCAGCGCGATGCGGCTGACGCCCTCGGCATGGACCTGCCGGCTGATCCGCCACGGCGTGACGTCGCCGTCATGCGGCTGGCCGCCGGTCATGGCAACGGCGTCGTTGAACAGGATCTTGTAGGTGATGTTGACGTTGGACGACAGCGACTGGCGGATCGCCAGCAGGCCCGAGTGGTAGTAGGTGCCGTCGCCGAGG
>PLYQ01000102.1 GCA_003153415.1 Rhodospirillales bacterium
GTTCAGGTCGTTGTGCACGAGGTTGACGTAGCGGGCGTTCACACCGGGATTCTTGTTGTCCTGGTCTTCCGTGCGGTCGCCCGCATAGTCCTTGTCGAAGACGTCGTGGTTGTAGACCAGGGCGTCGGTCGCATCGGGGAAGAACGCGAGGAGGAGCTTCTCGATCTCGGGATAGAAGACGCGCTCCACCTCGGCCGCATCGTAGAAGTTCGAGCACTCGGACTCGAGGTGTGCCAGCGAGACGCCGAGCCGGTCCATGCATTCGGGGCTGTTGGGCGAGAGGCCCTGGTGGTACTCGCCGATGCGCCGCGCGTCGCGCAGTACCTGCGGGAAATAGAGATCCCGCCGCCGGTTTCCCTCCTCGTTCCTGCGCAGGATCGCAGTCACGTCGGTGCGCGCCGGGTCCCGCCACAGGGCATTGGACGGAACGATGGAATAGGTCGGCCGCTCGTAGACGGTATAGGCCAGCGGCAGCGCCACGCCGCCTTGCGGGGCTTTGAGGCTGTTCGATTCCCGGATGTACCTCACACACTCGTCGTAGTCGCGGAACGCGACGCCCCACCGGGTCTTGATCGGGCCGGGGGGCGCGTTGTCGATCATGTCGATGACGCGCTGACCCTCGCCGCCGGCGATCTCGGTGAGCGCGTCCTCGAGCGCCTTGGCGNNCCTTCCGTGCGCTGGAGCGGCGGCACATAAGCCGACGACGCTTTGTTCATGCCCGCCGCAGAGCTGTTCTCGGCCACCTCGAGTGGGCTCATGGTGCACCTCCGGTTTGTTCGACGGCCACGGTGACACACAGAAGCCGTGCTTTCCAGATCATGGATCTTCTCCAGACCATGAAGCCAGCTAGGCTACAGCTGCTTGCCGTCGCGCTCGATCCCGGCAATATAGTTGCGCGGCGGGATAGGGAAGCAAAGAACGTTGGAACCGGAGTTCCAATCCTCCGCCATTAACTCGCCCCTGAAATCCGTCGCCGCGTGTCAGCTCTTCGATCCGGAGAAGGTGCCGATGCACCCCGAGCCGCCGCCGCTGTAATTGCCGCTGAATTTCTGCCCCTCGAACTGACCGGTGAAGCCGGTGAAGCTGCCGTCGGGCAGCCGCACGAACGCCTCCCAGCTGCCGTCCGATCGCAGGCCGCCGGACGTCTGGATCGCGCTGCCCTGCTGGGTGACCTCGAGGTTGACCGTTTGCCCGGTAACGCTGACGGCGATCGGGCCTTTTGCCGTGCAGTTGGTTGGCATTCCGGCGGACACCTGGAATTCGCCGCTCCACTTGCCCTCGTAGTTCTGTGCCATTGCAGTCCAGGCGATGAGCGCGCTTGCCGCCACGATGATACCAGCCAACTCTTTCATTCCTGCCTCCAACGCGCCTCATCCTTAGTGCATGGCCGTCATTCCGCCGCTCGGCGCTCGACCGAGCTCGCCGCCATCGCCGGCTCATTCGCTTCCAGGAACATGCGGATGTGGCGCACCGCGAGCGGAATCTTCTCCGGCACGTCCTTCCACGGATACAGGCTAACCTGCGAGTTGGCCGCGAGCATCGCGACTTCCATCGCCACCTTGTAGGGATGCGGCGGAACGTCGTCGGGCAGCACCAGGATCGGCGTCTTGCAGTTCTTCACGAAGTCGCGCGTCACGGTGAACACGAAGTCCGGGTTGGCGAGGTACATCTTCTTCAGGAAGTCGCTCACCTGGTCCATCGTGACCTCGGGCTTGCGCTTCACGAATTCCGGACCCCAGCCCTTCATGTTGTTGTCGTAGAACTGGGTCGGCATCTCGGCGCGATGGCCTGAGGGCTGCGTCAGCACGGCCGCGACCACGCGATCGCCCGCGCGCTTGATCAGGTTCCAGATGAACGGCTGCCCGATGCAGTAGCCCAGCACCATGAACTGCTTGATGCCGAGATGATCCATCAGGCCGATATGGTCGTCGGTGAAACTGTCCCACGGCCGCCCGATCTCGAGCGGGCCCGACGATTGCCCGGCATTGGCGTTGCGCAGGTCCGCGGCGATGCAGCGGAACTTGTTGCTGAATTCCTTCTGGGCGTTGAAGGGGTGGGTGGTGTCGAGACCGGCGATGGTCGAGTTCAGCCCGCCGCCGGGAATGATCAGTAGCGGAAAGCCGGAGCCGGCATCTTCGTAGTGGATGCGGACGGGGCCTCTTTCATAGAACGGCATGGCAGTTCCTCCTTGTTCGGCGTCAGGCGGTCGCGACCTTGAACCAGAGCGGCCGCACCTCCCCATCAGGATCGTCGACGACGCGGCACTCGTCATCGAAAATCATCGTGGCGCGGCGCTTGTCGGTGTAGGCCGGCCAGGTCGGGATCGCGTCGTTGCCGGGGTCGCCGGTGCGCGCAAAAGTAGCCCAGGTCTTCGACACGCGATTGGCGAGCGCCTGATCGCCCGGTTTGCGGTGGGCATCGCCGATCACATGCAGCGTATCGAAGACGAACGGCACGTCGACGGAGTGCGGCGACTTCAGCCGCCCGCCGAACGCCGGCGTCTCCCAGTCGAGGCTGTACATCCAAACGGGAGCCTTGGCGCGCGCGGCCTTGCGCTCCGCCAGCATGATTGAGCGCACGCCGAAGTTCGATGCGGTCAGCGCGGTGATCAGCCGGTCGGAGGGACCGGCCGTCGGATCGCGCCGCTTGTAGTAGGCTAGCAGGGTAGCGGCCGCGCCGCCGGCGACCGCCGCGATGCGTTTGGCGAGATCGTCCTCGGTGACGGTGCGATTCCACACCGCGTCGTCGGGCGCGAGGAAGATCGCCGTCTCGTCCTTGGTGCCGCCGACCATGATCGGTACGTCGTCGGACAAAGCGGAGGCGGAGGGATCGAAGGGCTGGGCGGGAAGCACACTTCCGTCGATCACCGGCCCGAAATTGTAGCGGTCGAGCAGCGGGTGGCGCGGGCGCGGCAACGTCGCCTGTGCCGGAGTGGCTGCCTCTTGCAGGCGCTGAAGCGGCAGCGCCTGCAGCGCGTCGAGCTCACCCGACTGCAACCCGAGATGCTTCAGCACGGCGTCGGCCAGCCGCGTCGTGCGCTCACGCTCGGCAAAGCGCACACTGGCGCCGCTTTGCACGATCGCCTTGTGGAAGAGGCCTTTGGCGCTGGGCATCGCCAGCAGCGCGCTCACCTTTCCGCCGCCGCCGGACTGGCCGAAGATCGTGACGTTGCCCGGATCGCCGCCGAAGCGGGCGGCGTGTTCGCGCACCCACTGAAGTGCGGCTACCAGATCGAGGACGCCGACATTGCCGGACGAGGCGAATCGCTCGCCGCCGATGGCCGAAAGATCGAGGTGGCCGAAGATATTGAGGCGATGGTTGACGGCGATCACCACGACGTCGTTTCGTCGAGCGAGATTGGTGCTGTCGTAGCGCGGCGAGTTCGCCGATCCGTAGGAGAAAGCACCGCCGTGCAGCCAGACCATGACCGGTCGCTTCGACTGGTCGAGACCAGGCGTCCAGACGTGCAGCGTCAGGCAATCCTCGCCGACCGGCAGCGTGTCGACCGGTCCCCAGACTGTCGCCAGTTCCGGTCGTTGAGGACTGGCGGGCGCCTGCGGCGACCGGCCGGCATAGGCGATCGCCTCGCGAATTCCGGTCCACGGTTCGGGCTTTCGCGGCGGCATGAAACGGTTGGCCCCGCCGGTCGAGGCGCCGTAGGGAATGCCCTTGAAGACGTGCACACCGCTTGAGGTGACGCCGGCGACGCGGCCGGACGCAGTCTCGACGACGGCTGAGCGCGCGGAGTTGGCGGACCGCTCGGTCAGGGTATCGGTATCACCGGCCACGGCACGTCCTCCTGCATTTTCGCGGCTCGGAGCCTGCGCGAGCCGCCGGGCGACGTCAACGCCGCGACTCCCCGATCAAGGCGTTGTAGGCTCGTGGCCTGACCGACAAATCATGAAGGGGGACGGAAATGCTGACAACCGGGGATGCACAGACCAGCACTCAGGGCGGCATCGCATTCACAGGCTGCGCGATGATGAGCGCAGCGCCGGCGGCTGGCTCGCAACCGCATGGCCATGCGCATAGCGGCGCGCGGCGGCGCGAGGTCGTGGTCAACGGCAAGCGCGTCAAGACCATCGACGTGCACGCCCATTGCTGCGTGCCGAAGGCGATGGCGCTGATCAAGCACCCGCTCGAAGCGCCGGGCCTGCTGATGGCCGACACCAGCACGCGCATCGCGGCGATGGACGCCCAAGGCATCGACGTCGAGGCGCTCAGCATCAATCCCTACTGGTACCGCGCCGGGCGCGACGAGGCGGCCGAGCTGATCAAGATCCAGAACGAGACCCTCGTCGAGTTCTGCGCCGCCAACCCCGAGCGTTTCGTCGGCTTCGCGACGGCGGCGCTGCAGCATCCCGAACTTGCGGCGGAACAGGTCGAACATGCGGTCAAGAAGCTCGGCTTCCGCGGCGTCGGCGTCGGCGGCAGCGTTGCCGGTGAGGAGCTGGCCAATCCCAAATTCCATCCGTTCTGGAAAAAGTGCGAGGAGCTCGGCGTTCTCGTCTTCATGCACCCGTTGGGCACGCGCGAGCTGGAGCCGAGCGGAAGGCTGGGCGGCAGCGGCTTGTTGACCAACACCATCGGCAACCCGCTCGAGACCACGATCGCCCTGTCGCACCTGATCTTCGAAGGCACGCTCGACCGCTTTCCCGGCCTCAAGATCTGCGCTGCACACGGCGGCGGCTTCCTGCCGTCCTACGCCAACCGCTCCGACGCGGTGTGCCACGTCTTCCCCAACAGGGTAGGGCCGCTCCCCAAGAAGAAGCCGACCGCCTATCTCAAGGACGGGCAGCTCTTCTTCGACACGATCGTGTTCACGCCCGAGGCGTTGCGCCACCTGATCGCCGAGACCGGTCCCGGCCAGATCATGATCGGCACCGACTATCCGTTCCCATGGACAAGCACCGAGGTCGACCTCGTGCTCAAGACGCCGGGATTGAATGACGACCAGCGGATCGCCATCCTCGGCGGCACCGCGGCGAATCTGCTCGGCATCAAATAGGGGGAAGATTATGGATCTCAAAGGCAAGGTCGCCGTCGTCACCGGCGGCAATGGCGGATTGGGCCAGCGCATCTGTCACGCTCTGGCGGCAGCGGGCTGTCACATCGCCGTGGTCTACGCGCAGAGCAAGCAGCAGGCCGAAGGCGTCGCGCGCGATCTCGAGAAGCATCAGGTCGCCGCCGCCACCTTCGCCTGCGACGTCACCCAGCGCGACCAGGTACAGCGCCTGGTCGACGACGTCGTGAAGCGCTTCGGCCGGCTCGACATCCTGATCAACGACGCCGCTTACAACAAGGCCATCGCCTTCACCGATCTCGACAACCTCACCTACGAGGAATGGACGAAGATCATCGACATCAACCTCACCGGCCCGATGCTGCTGACCAAGGCCGTGGCGCCTGTGATGAAGAAGCAGGGCAGCGGCCGGATCGTCAACATTTCGTCGGTTGCGGGACTTGGACCGACGGGCTCGTCGATCGCCTACGCAGTCTCCAAGGCGGGCCTGATTCATCTCACCAAGTGCATGGCCGTAGCTCTGGCGCCCCACACACTGGTGAATTGCGTGGCGCCCGGCTTGCTAGAAGGCACGCGCGCGACGGCGAACCTGGCGCCGGGTTCGGTCGAGAAGGGGCGCGCAGGGGCGCTGCTGGGCGTGGCTGCCGACAAGGACGACGTCGCCGACCAAGTCGTCACGATGTGCCGCACCAACACCACGACCGGCCAGACGCTGGTAATCGATGCAGGGCGCACCTTCCACTGAAGGTGCGTTCCGTTATTTACCTGTCGCCAATTCCTGCGCCGCCGCCCGCCCGCGGGTGACGCCCTCGCGCGCCATGTCGGCGCACAGTCCGGTGTAGGCGGTCGGGTCGAGCAGCTTGGCGATCGCCTTGCGATCCATATGCGCGGTCAGCCGCTTGTCCGCCGCCAGCAGGTCGGAGAACGACCGGCCTTCGACGAAGGCCGCCTGCGCCGCGTCATACACGACATCGTGCGCGTGCTGGCGGCCGATGGCAGCGCCAAGGTCGAGCATCACCGCTTCCGCCATGATCAGGCCGCCGCCGAGGTCGAGGTTGGCCCGCATGCGCTTGGGATCGACGCGCAAGCCACGCATGATCTCGCCCAGCCGGCTCAGGATATCTCCCGTGGCGATGCAAGCACGCGACTCGGCGCTGTCCATCATCAGGCTCGTGGTGCGATCGGCCTCGTGCTCGGTCGTCATGGCTTCCAGCGCCAGCGGCACCACGGAGCGCACCTCCGCCGCGGCGGCGATGATGTCCTGGCAGAGCTTCGGGTTGCGCTTTTGCGGCATTGTGGAGCTGCCGACGGTGCCCGGCGGCACAGGCTCCTCGACCTCACCGAACTCGGTCTTCATCAAAGTGTAGACCTCGCGCCCGATCTTGCCGCAGGTGGCGGCGAGCAGGCCCAGGATGCAGATGTTTTCCGCCAGATGGTCGCCAATGGCGCGCGAGGGCACAGTCATGGAACCGAAGCCCAGCAGTCGCCCAATAGCCTGCTGCACTGGCGGTCCCTGCTTGCCGAGCGACGCATAGGTGCCGGCGCCGCCGCCCAGCATGGCGATGAACAGGCGCGGGGCCGCCTGACGCAGACGCTCGACATGCCGCAGCAGCTCATCGATCCAGACCGCGACCTTGTAGCCGAAGGTGGCCGGTACCGCGTGCTGGCCATGGGTGCGTCCGGCCATCGGCATGTCCGCCGTCCGTTCGGCGAGATCGGCCATGGCCGACAGCACCTCGCCGATCTGGCGCAGGAAGATCGCGTGGGCCTGGCGCAGCACGAGCAGATCGCCCGTCTGGGTGATGTTCTGTGTGGTGGCGCCCCAATGCACCCAGCCGCCGTGCGTTTCGCCGACGATACGGCCCAGTTCCCAAACCAGCGGGACGATGGTGTGGCCGGTACGGGCGAATCCTTCGTCGATGCGCGCCCGGTCCAGCAGCTCCAGGCGCGCCTTCTGGGCGATGGCCTCGGCCGCTGCGGCGGGAATGATGCCGAGTTCGGCCTGGGCGCGGGCGAGGGCCGCCTCGACATCCAGCCAGGCCTGCCAGCGGTTCTCCAGTCGATAGAGCGCGCGAATGCCGGGGTCCGACACGCGGGTCGCGGTTGGCAGAGCGTCGCCAGTGGCGGTGGTCATTATCTTCCTCCAGCTACGTTCAAGGTGGTTCCGGTGACGTAGCTCGCCTCATCGGACGCAAGGTAAAGCACGGCATCGGCAATCTCGCGCGGCTGGCCAATCCGGCGCATGGGCACGAGCTTGTGCGGGCTGTAGTCGCTTGTCCGCATATCTTCGAACGTCTGGATCGTGCGCTCGGTCTCGATCGGCCCGGGGGCCACGGCGTTGATCCGGACGCCGTGTTCTGCAAGCTCGAAGGCGGCGTCCCGGATGAAGCCATGGATGCCGGCCTTCGCGGCGGAGTAGGCGGCCGCACCTGCATGGTGTGCCGTCCAGGGCGTGCCCTCGCGCGCGCCTGACGACATGCAGACAATGGCGCCGGCGCGTTGCTTCATCATGATGCGCGATGCTGCGCGCGTGCAGAGGAAGGCCGACCGGAGATTGAGCCGGATGGTGAAGTCCCACTGGTCGACGGTCATTTCCCAGAGCTTGGCGTTGCGCGAGCCGCCGGCATTGTTGACCAGGACGTCGACCCGCCCATGTTCGGCGGCAACTCGGGCGAAGGCGCCGTCGACCGCCGTTTCCTCGGTGACGTCGGCGACGATCGCCGTCGGTGCCTCGCGATTGGTGCGGATCTGCGCGGCCGTGCTTTTGAGACGCTCGCCATCGAGGTCGAGCAGCACAAGCCTGGCGCCTTCCTCGGCAAATCGCTGCGCGATCGCGGCGCCAATTCCCTGCGCGGCACCGGTGACCACGACCACCTTGTTCGGCATGCGAGCCATGAGTCCGTCCTTCTGCCTGTTCGCTGGACACATGATAGTGGACCAAGTCCAATGGCGATGTCGATTTTCGAGGGGAGAGCGCGTCAATGTCCCGATCCGTGCCGTTTGGCCCACTGCAGGGCGTCAAGGTCGTCTCCTGCTCGACTGCGCAGGCGGGGACGGTGCCCTATATGCTGATGGCCGATCTCGGCGCCGACGTGATCAAGATCGAAGTGCCGGAGGGCGGTGACGGTTCGCGCCGCATGACGGTGCTGCCGGGTATGCCCAGCACCTTCTTCGAAACCAACAATCGCGGTGTGAAGAGCGTGACGCTCAATCTCAAGGCGCCGGAGGGGCGCGCCATCCTGCACAAGCTTGTCGCCCAGGCCGACATCTTCGGCCAGAACTTCCGCCCCGGGGCTGCCGAGAAGAACGGCTTCGGCTGGGAGGAGCTGCGCAAGATCAATCCCAAGCTGGTCTACGTCTCGATCTCGGGCTACGGCACCAAGGGGCCGAACGGCCACTTACCAGGCACCGATTCGATGGCACAGGCGTTGGGCGGCATCGCCGAGGCCTATTCCATGCCCGGCCAGAAGATGCGCACCGGCATCGCATCGGTGGCCGACGAGAGCTGCGCCATGCTGGCCTTCGGCGGCGCGCTCGCCGCACTCACCCACGCGCGAACCACCGGCGTCGGCCAGAAGATCGAGCTCTCGCTCCTCGGAGCGACGGTGCGGTTGATGGGTTGGACGCTCACCACCACGATGTGGCGCAACCAGAACCCGGTGACCGGCCAGGCGCGCATCACCGGCACCGCCGCGCGGCCGGGCATCAGCGCTTCTTTCAACGACCGCGACGGCAAGCCACTGGTGTTCCAGCTCACCGGACCGGAGAACTGGAGTGACGCCATGACGGCGTTGGGCTTCATGCCGAAGCTGAAGGAGCGGGGCTTCGGGCATCTCGGTGTCATCATCGACAATGATGCCAAGCGCACCGAGCTTCTTGGGCTACTCGACGAACTGTTCGCCACGGGCACGCGCGACGACTGGGTGGGTAGGTTGCGTGGTGCGGACATCGTGTCGGCCCCTATCAACACGCTCCTGGAGGCGTCGAACGATCCCGACGTGCTGGCCAACGGATACATCACCGAGATCGACTACCCCAAGTACGGCAAGCGCCTGAAGGTTCACGGCACGCCCTGGCGGTTCTCCGAGACGCCGGCCAAGCCCGGCATCGCGCCGGAACTGGGCGACCACAACGACACGGCGCTGGCCGCGCTTGGCTACAGCCCCACCGAAGTCGCGGATTTGCGCGCACGGAAGATCATCTGAGCGTATGCTCTCAATCCCGATCGTCGACGCCCGGAGGAACCCATGACGGCAGAAACGAAGGCAGCCGCTGCGCCGACGGCCCATAACGCGCCGGAGTTCAAGCATCCCAGCGAGATGGAATGGGAGATGGGCCGGTTCAAGAACGTCACCAAGTTCCTGTTTCACCCGACGCCGGAGCGTCCGACCGTGCCGAATGTCGGCTTCCTGCGCTACGAAGCCGGTGCGGGCTTCCCGCTACACAAGCACGACTTCGCGCAGATCTGGTACGTCATCGACGGCGAATTCCAGATGGGCGACAGGAAGTACGGCCCCGGCACGCTCGTCTACATGGAAGACCCGCATTTTGAGAACGAGATGCGGACTGAGACGGGCGGTACCGTTCTGTTCGTTCAGTACCCTGGCCCCACCACGGGCGCCCGGCCGATCTACGACGGGCGGATGAACCTCAAGGTCGCACCACCGCCGGAGCAGATCGATCTGGAGCATTGAGGGGTTCCGGAGAATTTGCCTCTCAAATATGCTGGATCGGATTGTCGACGCCGATGATGTCTCGGCCGACCATCTCGATGTGCGGCATCATGGCTTGCAAGTGCTGGCTGGCGCTGAGAGCGTCACGGAAGCGGCGCTCGAAGGGCCCTGAGTTCATGATCGCGGTGGTCCCGGCGGCGCGATAGGACGCGATCGCCACGTCGGTCGCCTCGTTCATGCCGTAGGTTGTGGCGAGCCGCAGGCGCAACCGCAGATCGACGTCGAGCTTGCCGGCCGCCGCGGCGTCGTAGACCTGGCACACCGCCTCATGCAGGAAGGCGCGGGCAGCGGAGAGTTTGGCTTCGAGCAGGCCGACCTCGCGTTGCACGGCATTGTTGACGGCCATGGCATTGGGCGAGGCCCTGGAATGCTTGGCGCGGGCGAGGTCGACATAGGTTTCGAACAGCCGCCGCGCCAGCCCGAGCGTCACGCCGCAGAACCCCGTGGCGTAGAGCAGCGTCGACATGATGGTGTAGAGCGGCCCGCTCTCACGCCGCTCCTGCAATGCGTCGCGCGCCGGCGCGCGCTCGTCGGGCACGAAGAGATCCTCGACCGAGTAGGAATCGCTGCCGGTGCCGCGCAGGCCGAGCACCTGCCAGTCGTCCATGATCTTGGCCTCCGAGCGCAGGAAGACGAAGCTGCGGTCGTCCGGCTTGCCGTAGCGGATATGCGGCGTGCCGTCGGGGTTCTGCGTCGCGCTGTGGGCGCCGAGCCTCGTCGTATGGCGGCCACCGCTGGCAAAGCTCCAGGTGCCGGTGAGGCGATAGCCGCCGTCGACACGGATCGCCTTGCTCCTGCCGTGCCGCGCGCCCCAGGCCAGGCCGATCTTGGGATCGCCGAACACGGCAAGGGCTGAGTCGTGCGGCATGGCGGCGGCGGACGTAGCCGATGAAACGTTGGACTGGTTGATGAACCAGGCGACGCTGGCATCCGCCCAGGCCAGCGCCTCGGTCGTCTTGCAGTACTCCAGCAGGTGGAGTTCCTGGCCGCCGAGGCTCCGCGGCAGGAGCAGGCGCAGCATATCCTGCGCCACGAGGGCATCGACTACCTCCGGTGTGACTTCGCGGCGGCGGTCCATCTCGGCACCGTGCTCGTCCAGCAACGGCTGCAGGGCGCGAGCCCGTTCCGGAGCGCTTGTCGCCAGCGCTGTCTGCACACGGCTATCCATTGAATGTCCTCGTATCCTGATCCTTCGGCGCATACTGAGCCGGTTTCGTGAGGCGTCAATCGGTTCGAGGCCACCAAGCGAAAGGCGCCGCGCGAAGGCGGCTATTTCATCGCGTTTCCCGCTAGGATGCCAAGCGAATGCAAACCTACGACTACATCATTGTCGGCGCCGGATCTGCAGGCGCTGTCGTGGCTAACAGGCTTTCGACCGATGCACGCAACAAGGTGCTGCTGCTGGAAGCCGGCCCCGCCAATCATCCTTGGACGCGTATCCCGGTCGGGTACGCGAGGTTGATAAGCAATTCCGCGGCCAACTGGTGCTATTCGTCGGAGCCCGAGGTCAATACGAACGGCCGTAGGGTCCCGGTCCCACGCGGCCGACTGCTGGGTGGTTCCAGCTCGATCAACGGCATGGCCTTCGTGCGCGGGCAGGCGCAGGATTTCGACACTTGGGCGCAGATGGGGAACCAGGGCTGGAGTTACGAAAGCGTCCTGCCCTTTTTCAAGCGCATGGAGAGCTATGAGGGTGGCGACAAGCGCTTCCGCGGCCACGACGGCCCGCTGCGCGTCACCAACCCCGAACCGCGCGATCCGCTCTACGCCGCGCTGATCAAGGCGGCGGGCGAGGTCGGTATTGCGCACAATCCGGACTACAACGGCGCCCGACAGGACGGCATCGCCATGAGCCAGGCGACGATCTCCTCGGGCCGCCGGATGAGCACGGCGCGCTGTTATCTCGAGCCGATCCGCAAACGCAAGAACCTGCGGATCGAGACCGGCGCCCTGACCGAGGCTCTCCTGCTCGACGGCAAACGCTGCACGGGTGTGCGCTATTCCTTGAATGGCACTGTGCAGGACGCGAGAGCCGCGCGTGAAGTCATAGTGAGCGCCGGATCGATCAATTCCCCGCAGTTGCTCGAATTGTCGGGCATCGGACAGCCCGCGCGGCTGCAGGCCTTGGGCATCGAAGTGCGCCATGCCCTGCCGGGCGTCGGCGAGAATCTGCGCGACCATTATGCACCTAGGACACGATGGGCGATCGGCGCCAAAGGGATCACCTACAACGATACGGGCCGCGGCTTTGGTCTTGTCTGGCAGGCGCTGCGCTACGCGATCTCCGGCCAAGGCCTGCTCGGCATGGTCGGGGCGCCGATCCGCGCTTTTGTGCGCTCTCGCGACGGCCTCGATGCACCGGACCTATTGCTGGGCTGGGTGCCGATGCTGACCGAGCCTGGCCCGAAGGGCCCCAGGATTTCCCGCCAATCCGGAGTGACGTGCTACGCGCACCCAATGCGACCGGAAAGCAAGGGGCACATCCACATCGCCTCGGCTGATCCCCGCCGGCCGCCGGCGATCAACTTCAACTTCCTGTCGTCTCCGGTCGACGCCATGCTTACCGCGCGCGCCGTCCGTATCGCCCGCGCCATCATGACCGCACCTTCGTTGGTGGACATGCAGATAACGGAGATCGGACCCGGCGCCGGTCGAGCCACGGACGATGAAATACTGGAGTGGGTCAAAAGCGCGGCTGAAACGACCTACCATCCGGTTGGAACCTGCAAGATGGGCTCGGACGCCATGGCGGTCGTCGACGCCCAGCTCAGTGTGCACGGTATCGATGCGCTGCGCGTCGCCGACGCCTCGATCATGCCGACGCTGACATCGGGCAACACCAACGCGCCGTCGATCATGATCGGCGAGAAGGCGGCGGACATGATGCTGAAGCACGCCGTTGCATGAGGCGCACGAAACCGACTAGCTTGCATTGAACCGGCGACGGAGAGCGCCGACGGGGAGGCAGGACATGCGGTTGAGGCTAGCAGCACTTGCGATATTGGCGTCGGCGGTGGGTGCCGCGCCCGCGATGAGCCAGGCCAACTGGCCCAGCAAGCCGGTCAAGCTGGTGGTCGGCTTCACTCCCGGCAGCGCCACCGACGTCACAGCGCGCCTGTTCGGCCAGAAATTCTCCGAGGCGTGGGGCCAGCCGGTGGTGGTCGACAACGTCGCCGGCAATTCCGGCGCGATCGGCACAGACAAGGTCGCCAAAGCGCCGCCCGACGGGTACACGCTGATGTGGTCGGGCAACGCCGCCATCACCATTCTGCCCAACCTGCAGGCGTTGCCGTTCGATCCGCTGCGAGACTTCGCGCCGATCTCGACCTCGCTCACCATGCCCTCGATCTTCTTCGTCAACAACGACCTGCCGGTGAAGTCGATTGCCGACCTGATCGCCTATGCCAAGGCCAATCCCGGCAAGCTGTCCTACGGAACGCCCGGCGTCGGCACGCCACAGCATGTGGCAGGCGAGCTGTTCTGCTACCTGGCCGGCATCAAGATGGAGCACATCCCCTATCGCGGCGCCAATCTCGCCGACGTGATGGGCGGCATCGTGCCGGTCGGAATCCAGAATGCCGGCTCCAGCCTGCCGCTGGTGCGCGACGGCCGGCTGCGCGGCATCGCGATCACCTCGCTGAAGCGCTCGGTCAACGCGCCCGATCTGCCGACGCTGGCCGAGCAGGGATTCCCCAACTTCGAGGCGACCTCCTGGTTTGCCCTGCTGGCGCCGGCCGGTACGCCGCAGCCGATCCTCGATAAGGTGCGGGCGGAGTCGCTGAAGGTGCTGGCGGATCCTGAGATGAAGAAGAAATTCGCCGCGCTCGGCCTCGACGTCGTCGGCAGTACGGCGGCGGAAACTAGGGCCGCGATCGCCGAAGATATCCCGAAATGGGCTAAGGTCATCAAGGATGCCGGCATCAAGATCGACAAATGACGACCGGCTGATTTGAGTAGTGGCGAGGAGCGTAGTTTCATGGTTTCCGGCAATACACGCAGGGTCATTGCGGCCGGCGCCATCGGCAACATCCTCGAATGGTACGATTTCGCGATCTACGGCTACTTCGCCACGTCGATTGGCCGTACCTTCTTCCCGCGCGAAGATCCGGTGGCGCAGGTGCTGTCGGCCTTCGGGATTTTCGCCGTCGGCTACCTGATGCGCCCTATCGGCGGCGCGGTGGTGGGCTACATCGGCGACAAATATGGCCGGCGCGCCGCGCTCACCTTTTCGGTGACGGCAATGGCGATCCCGACCTTTCTGGTTGGCATTCTGCCGGGCCATGGACTGCTGGGACTGATGGCGCCGATCCTGCTCACCATGCTGCGCATGATCCAGGGCCTTTCGGTCGGCGGCGAATATACGACCTCGGTCGTCTTCATGGTCGAGCATGCGCCGGCCGGTCGGCGCGGCGTCATCGGCGCCGTGGCCTGCTGCGGCGCCGTCGGCGGCATTCTGCTCGGCTCGGCCACGGGCTGGGTGCTGGCGCAGTCGATGTCGACCGAGGCGCTGCAGGACTGGGGTTGGCGCATTCCGTTCGTGTTGGGACTTCTCGTGGGGATCGCGGGCTATTTCCTGCGTCGTCATCTGGTCGAGGCGCCGCGGCCGGCCGGAAGCGGAAACTCACCGCTCATGGAGACGGTGCGCCATCACTGGCCGCTGCTCGGACGGCTGGCTGGGCTGTCGGTGTTCAATGCGGTCGCCTTCTATCTGCTGTTCGTCTACATCGTGAGTTGGCTGCAGTTGGCCGATGGCATCGCACCTTCACATGCGCTCGGGATCAACACCATCAGCATGTTCATCCTGCTGCCGGTCATGGTCGGCATGGGCTGGCTGTCCGACAAGGTCGGCCGCAAGCCGTTGCTGCTGATTGCCACGGGATGGGGATTCGTCGGCGCCTTCCCGTTGTTCTGGTTGATGCACCACGATCAGTATTACCTGGTCCTGATCGGTCAGCTCGGTTTCGTTCTCTCGGTTGGCATGTTCCTCGGCACGCAGCCGACAGTGATGGTCGAGACGGCGCCGGTCGAAGTGCGTTGCACGGCGATCGCGCTCGGCTACAACGTCACGCTCGGCATCATCGGCGGATTGAGCCCGCTCACCGCGACCTGGCTGGTGCACCGGACCGGCGACAATCTCAGCCCCGCCTATCTGATCATGGCGGCAGCGGGCGTGTCGTTCCTCTGCATCCTGCTCTATCGCGAGACCAGCAAGATGAAGCTCGAGGTCGCCTAGCTCAACGCGCCAACGGGAGAAGGACATGCCACAGTCGGGTCGCGTCGTTCTGAGCCGCATGGACGAAGTCCAATTCGGCAAGCCGGCGAGCGAAGTCGTGCCGCAGCTGGTGCGGCAGTTCGATGCCCAGCGCATCTTCCTGATGGTGAGCGGCACGCTCAACCGGCAGACCGACGAGGTCGAGAAGCTGCGCCAGGCGCTGGGCAACCATTGCGTCGGCACCTTCGACCGGATGCCGCCGCATACGCCGCGGGCGGCGGTGATCGCTGCCGCCGAACAGGCGCGCGAGGCGAGGGCCGATCTCATCGTTACCCTGGGCGGCGGTTCGATCACCGACGGCGCCAAGGCCGTTCAGCTCTGTCTCGCCAACGATATCAGGACGCCTGAGGCGCTCGACAGGGTGCGTGCGCCGGCCGAGGTGAAGCCGCCCGCCATCCGGCAGATATCGGTGCCGACGACGCTCTCCGCCGGCGAATTCTCCGGCATTTCCGGCGTTACCGACGAGCGCACCAAGATCAAGGAGCTGTTCCGCCATCCCGATATTATCCCGAAGGCGGTGGTCCTCGATCCTGTCGTGACGCGGCACACGCCGATGTGGCTGTTCCTGTCGACCGGCATTCGCGCCGTCGACCATTGCGTCGAGGGAATCTGCTCCAACGAAGCCAATCCCTATGGCGACGCCTCCGCACTTCACGGCCTGTCTCTGCTGGCGCGCGGCCTGCCGAAGGTCAAGGCCGACCCCAATGGTATGGAGGCGCGCCTCGACTGTCAGATCGGCGCGTGGCTGTCGATGGCGCCGCTCGCAGCCGGTGTGCCGATGGGGGCAAGCCACGGCATTGGCTACGTGTTGGGTGCGGTGTTCGACATCCCGCACGGCCACACGTCCTGCATCATGCTGCCGGAAGTCATGCGCTGGAACAAACCGGCCAACGCCCCTCGTCAGGCGTTGATTGTCGCGGCCATGGGCCATCCGGGACAGGACGCCGGCGAGGTGCTGCGTTCCTTCATCCGCGGTCTCGGCATGCCGTGCAGCCTGGGCGAAGTGAAGGTCGGCCCCGAGCATTTCGAGCGCATCGCCAAGCAGGCGATGGGCACGCCCTGGGTGCCGCGCAATCCCCGGCCGATCGCCGGGCCTGCCCAAGTGCGCGAGATCCTTGAACTGGCGGCGTAGTCAGCTTTCGGCGGTGAGCGGGCGCGGCCGACCGTCGTCGTCGACTGCGACGAAGGTGAACACGGCGTCGGTTACCTTGACGCGGTCGCCCTGGCCCTGGCGCATCGCCCAGACCTCGATCGACAGCGCGATTGATGAACGGCCTGTCTTCAGAAGTTCGGTGTAGCAGCACACGACATCGCCTACCTTCACAGGCTCACGGAAGACGATGCGGTCGACGGCGACTGTGACGACACGGCCGTTGGCGACGGTGGTCGCGGACATTTTGCCGGCCATGTCCATCAGCGACATGATCCAGCCGCCGAAGATGTCGCCCTTGGGATTGGTGTCGGTCGGCATGGCAAGCACGCGCGAGGCGAGATCGCCGCGCGGCTCCTGCAGGTCCTCGGCGACGTAACCGGAATCGGGCATCAATCCCTCCACGCCAAACGCTAAACTGGCGGGCGTCCTCCCCGAGATGTCATTTTTGCTGCGACGCACACGTTACGTATAATAGCTTACTATGGCAATTCCATGATGCATGCTGCGATGCACAAATTGAGGCAGTATGCGCAATTAATGCCCTAGAGCAGTTCGGGAACCACCCACAGAGCCGGCTCGCCGCGCGCCACGCGCTGAACATTGTCGAAGCCGTTGCGCAGGCGCGTGACGTTGCTCTCCCAGGTCGGGCCGGCGAGGTGCGCCGTCAGGATCACGTTGTCGAGCTTCAACAACGGATTGTCGGGCGGCGTCGGCTCTTCGTCGAATACGTCGAGGCCCGCGCCGAACAGCTTGTTGGCTGAAAGTGCCGCCGTCATCGCCTTCTCGTCGATCACCGGCCCACGCGAGGTGTTCACGATGATCGCCGACGGTTTCATCGCGGCGAGCTCGGCGGCACCGATCAAGTGATGCGTTGAGTCGTTGAGCGGCACGTGCAGGGACACGATGTCGGAGTGACGCAGGATCTCGGGCAGGAGGCGGAAGCGGACGCCGAGTGCATCTTCCTGTTCCTCCTTCAGCCGCGCAATATCGTAGTAGTGCACGATCATGCCGAAAGCCTGCGCCAGCCGCGCCACCTTCTTGCCGATGGTGCCGAGCCCGACGATGCCCAGCACTTTTTCGCGCACTTGATGGACGGTCGGCGGAGAATTGCCGTGCCAGCGGCCGGCCACGACATTGGTATGCTGGGTGATCAGCCGCCGCGACACCGCCAGCATGAGCAGCAGAGCGTGTTCGGACACGGCGACCGAGTTGGCGCCACCGTTGTTGCACAGCGGGATCTTGCTTTTACGTGCAGCGGCGAGGTCGGCCCGGTCGTAACCTGCGCTCAGCATCTGGACGAGCCGGAGATGCGGTGCGTCCTTGTAGAGCTGCTGGGTCACGTACTGCTGCACGAACCCAACGAAATAGTGGGTGCCGGGTAGCGCAGCCTTCTGTTCCGGCGAATTGTGCAGCGCCTTGATGACCTCGAAGCCCTTGGGGGCAATGTCGTCGACCATCGAGAGCGTGTCTTTCGGACCGACGACGAGAACGCGTTCAACCATCTAGAAAGCCTCCGCAGCGTTGCGATGACCTGCGAGTAGTCCGGGCAGGCGGCCGGGTTCGGTGCGGCCCCAGCCGCACTCGGCAGAGAAGCCGAAATCGGTAGCATGACGGCGCGCCATGTGGATGCGCGCCTTGTCGCCTGCCGCATCGTCATAATGCAGCAGGCCGAGATAGAGAATCGTGCCAACCGGCCGCTTCCATTTCTGGAGCGGCGCATAGAAGGCCGCGTCGGTGCGGTCCTTCGGGACTGGAATGTGCAGGAAGTCGACCCTGCGCCTGGTAGCACGGGCGGTGCCTTCCATCATTTCGAGGAGGATGGCGGCGTCCTTGGGCTGCACGAGGTGCTCGTCGCGCGGTGAGCCATAGCAGAGGTGATAGCCGAGCTCGACACCTGACGGCACGGCATCGCCCAGCCGGCCCAGCATATCGAAAGTTTGCTTCTTGTAGTCGGCCGGCCGGTCCTTGAAGTAGTTCTCGAACGCCAGCACTTCTTGGCAGACGTCCCACTGGATCGACAGCGCGTCGCTCGGGATCGCCTTGACGATATTGGCAAGCGCTGCTTTCAGCGCTCGCTCGTAGACCTCGAAATAGGTCTGACGCGCCGGACCACTGACATAGAGGTAGCCACTAGCATGTGGCGTCGGCAGCGAGACCTGGAAGCGCGCGTGCTTCGGAATGGCGCCGGATGCCTGCAGCCGCTTGAAGACTTGCCATGAGGCGAGCGCGGCCTTGTCGTAGCCAGTTTCGAAAACGACCTTGCTGGTGTCGGTACCAGGCTTGAACCGCAGCTGTTCGATCTCACGCACGATCTTGCCGTCCCACTGGACGAACTTGTACGGCGGCACCGTAGGGTCGATCTCCATTGCCGGATGTTCCTGCAGCATCTGCCGCTGGAAGTGGACCCAACGCGAGCGTTCGCCGGTTTCGCCGTCGGGAATGCGCTTGAGGTACGCCCCCAGTTCCTGCGAGAGCGTGCGGAACACCTGCTCGCTGCTTCCGAGCGGAATGCTGCCGATCAGGTGCAGGCGTTCGGTAGACTTCACCTACTTCACCTTCTCGAGCTTCTGCAGCGAGCGGAGATGCTTGGGCACCGGCACGCCGGGATGAGTGCTGGGCCAGTTGGTATAGCTCACCTCGCCGACATAGATGTCGCCGCGCGAATCGACGGCGAGGCCGTGCGGCGAGAGGAATCGGCCGGGCTCCTGGCCGGGACCGTGCTCGCCGCCCAGGCGCGCGATGGTCTTGCCCTTCTTGTCGACGATGGCGAGGCGCGGCCCGAGGTTGGTGTGCTTGGAATTGACCGGCATGCCCGGTCCGAGCTCGCCGATGATGAACTGCGGGTTCTTGCCACCGCAGCAATAAAGGGCGCAAGGCCGGTGCATGTTGTTCCACTGCAGCTCGTACTTGCCGTTGCCGTCGAACACCTGCACGCGATGGTTCTCGCGGTCGGCGACGTAGACCCAACCGTCTTCGTCGGTGGCGATGTTGTGGGCGATGTTGAATTCTCCGGGATCGGTGCCCGTGGTGCCCCAGCACATCAGGTGCTTGCCGTCGGGCGAATATTTGTGGACGCAGGAATTGCCGTAGCCGTCGGAAACGTAGATCTCACCCTTGGGCGAGAGCGCGGTGTGGGTGCAGCGGTTGAACGGCTTGCCGCTCAGGAACGGCGCGGGCTTGCCTGGCACGCCGATGGTCATCAGCACCTTGCCGTCGGTGGTGATTTTGCGCACCGTATGGTCGCCGTCGTCGGTGCAGTAGAGCGTGTCGTCGCTGTCGATGTGGATGCCATGGGCGCGGCCGAACAGGCCTTCGCCCCACGAGCGCAGAAAATTACCGTCGCGGTCGAACACCATCATCGGATGCTGGCCGCGGTTGAAGACATAGACGTGGTCCTTGCTGTCGACGGCGACGGCCGCGACGTCGCGGAACTCCCAGCCATCGGGCAGCTTGGCCCAGTTTTCAACCACGCGATAACGATGTTCGCCGCTGCCCAGGATGACGGACATCATGTGCTCCGATTCATTGCCCCGCCAGGATGGCGTCCGAGATCTTTTCGGACGTCATCATCACGGGAAAGTTGGTGTTGGCGCAGGGCACCACGGGGAAGATCGAAGCGTCGACGATGCGCAGGCCCTGCACGCCCTTGACGCGACCGGCCTTGTCGACGACCGACATCGGATCGTCCGCCCGACCCATGCGGCACGAACAGGAAGCGTGCCACACGCCGATTGCGGCCTTGCGCACGAAGGCCTCGAGCGCGTCGTCGTCGGTCATCACCTGATCGAAGGTGAAGCCCTCGAGCACGAAGGTGTCGATCATGAACTTGCGCACGGCGGCCGGTCCGTCGAGGAACTGCGCCACGATGCTGGTCAGGATCCTGTTCTTGGCGTTGACCACGCCGATCCTGCGGACGCGATCGGAGTAGGAGGCGGGGAAGGGGTTGTCGGTCACGGCCTTCAGCGGCGCGCTCATCTGCAAGACTGCAGCCTTGCGGAAGCCCGCCATCAGCCGGTCGAGGTCGCGCTTGTCGGACAGCAGGTTGAATTCGACGATCGGTTCGGACCGATAGTCACGCGAGGCGAGCTTGACCTGGCCGGTCTCCGAATAGGTCTTGTTGACGAAGGTGATCATCGAGGCGATCTGCTCGCCCACCGCGTGCCACGCCGACTTGGTGGCGACGGCCACGAACATGTCGCCCTTGGGAATGCCCGGCAGGTTCGAGGAGTAGCGCAGGCCGACATGAATTTGGCGTCGCGTATGCTCGTTCATGCGCGCGCCTCGGCGAACGAACGACGACAGCGCNNAGATGGCCGACCGGGCCGATGCCGGCGCGCAGCAGGTGGGCCGGCGAATGGATGGCGCCGGAGGAGAGGATGATCTCCTTGGCGCGGAACTCGGTCTCCTGGCCGTTGACCATCGCCTTGACGCCGACGCACCGGGTGCCCTCGAAGATCAGCGACTTTACCTGCGTGTCGGTCGAGATGGTGAGGTTGGGCCGTTTGCGGGTCTCGCGGTTCAGGTAGCCGATGGCGGCCGAAACGCGCTGCTCGTTGGCGTTGGAGTGCGTCACTGGGAAGTAGCCTTCGACGAACTCGCCGTTCTGGTCGGGCAGGAAGGGATAGCCCGCGAGTTTGCAGGCCTCGCCTACGGCTTGCGCGTGCTTGCTCCAATGCTCGACCGGGATGCGGCGCACCGGGATATGGCCGTCCTCGCCATGCCACGGCCCGTCGAAATCGAGATCGCGTTCGACCTTCTTGAAATAGGGAAACACCTGGTCCCAGTTCCAGCCCTCGGCACCACGCGCCTGCCATTCGGCATAGTCGGTGGGGGCACCGCGGTTGGCCATTTGGCCGTTGATCGAGGAGCCGCCGCCCAGCACGCGAGCCTGCTCGTACTTGCGTAGCGGCGGCCGGTTTTCCTGCGGGTTGTTGTGGCTGACGATCTGGGTGTGGACCCGCAGCTCGGTCCAGTGGAAGCGCGGGTCGAAATAGGCCTTGCCGGAATAGGAATCGAGGATCTCCGGCGGCTCCTGGCCCGGGGGCGTGTCCGGACCGGCCTCGCAGACCAGCACCTTGTTGGCACTGCGGGCGGACAGCCGGTTGGCCAGCACCGAGCCGGCCGAGCCGCCACCCACGATGATGTAATCATACACCGCGCGTTTCTCCCCGTTTCTTGGCGGCCACGCTAGCATGCCTTCGGCCTTGCCGCTGCCCGGGAAGCCTGCAATCGTCATGAGGCGCCAGCGCGGGGGGTTTCGTATGCCGGACATCACAACCGCAAACGCCACGGTCGCAAGTGCCGATACAGCGACGCCTGAACTCATGAAGGCGATCTCGGCGGCGTTCAACAGCCGCGACGTCGATCGCATCGCCTCCTTCTTCACCGAGGACGCCACCTTCTGGTTAGCACGCGGACCCGAGCCGGTCGGCCGCACCTTGCGCGGCAAGGAGATGATCCGAAAGACCCTTGCCGACCGCTTCAAGGTGATCCCCGACATGCGCTGGGACCACAAGGAACACATCTACGCCGGCAACCGGGCGATCTCAGTCTGGACAGTACGCGGCAAGGGCGCCGACGGCGAGGAGCTCAACTACCAAGGCTGCGACATCTACACGATCCGCGGCGGCAAGATTTGCGCCAAAGATACCTACTGGAAGATCGTCGAACACAAGGATCGGCTCTGATGGCACTCGACCTTGTCATTCGCGGCGGAACCGTCGTCGACGGCTCCGGCGCCAAGCGCATGACGGCCGATGTCGGCGTCGCGAACGGCCGTATCGTCGAAGTCGGCCGCATCAGCAGCAATGCCAAGCGCACCATCGATGCCGACGGGTTGATCGTCTCGCCGGGCTTCATCGACGGCCACACCCACATGGACGCGCAGGTCGCGTGGGATCCGCTGGGAAGCTGCTCGTGCTGGCATGGTGTCACGTCGGTGGTGATGAGCAATTGCGGCTTCGCGTTGGCGCCCTGCAAGCCTGCCGATCGCGACTGGTATGCGCGCTGTCTGTCCGCCGTCGAGGACATTCCGACCGAGGCGATGGCGGCCGGCATCGACTGGACGTGGGAGACCTTCCCGGAATATCTCGCTACCGTCGAGCGCCTGCCCAAGGCCATCAACTACGGCATGTATATCGGCCATTCGGCGCTGCGCATGTACGCCATGGGCAAGCGGGCGCTCAGCGAGAAGGCCACCGAAGACGACATGAGCCGCATGGCCGCTTTGGTGCAGGAGGCGTTGAGAGCAGGCGCGCTCGGCTTTTCGAGCTCGCGCGCTTCCACGCATGTGACGCCCGACGACACGCCCGTCGCCAGCCGCATCGCGGAGTGGGAAGAAATCGACCGCATCATGGCCGCGATGGCCGAGCTCGATACGGGAATCTTCCAGATCGGCCCCGACATCGCGAGCGGTTCTC
Organism: Rhodospirillales bacterium; assembly: GCA_003153415.1. GTDB lineage: Bacteria > Pseudomonadota > Alphaproteobacteria > Reyranellales > Reyranellaceae > Reyranella. Next base: position 22,601 of record PLYQ01000102.1, read on the forward strand.
GTCATCGCGCGTTCCTCGAGCGGCTGCGGCAGGTCGCCCTTCAGTTCAAGCGGCCGATCATGTTCGGCGTGCTGTCGACCAAGCAGGGCGACGATCCGACAGGCTGGGCCTACCAGACCAAGTATATCGACGACACCGTCGCTGCCGGCGGCCGCATGTTCGGCCAGGGAACGACGCGCTCGATCAACGCCATCTTCTCGCTCAGGTCCTATCTGCCGTTCGACGTGCTGCCGGCATGGCGGCCGATTCGAGCCATGCCGCTCGACGAGCAGAAGAAGCAGCTGCGCGATCCGGCGGTGCGACGCGCGCTGGTGGCGGCCGAAGCCACGATGAAAGCGCGCGACAGCACGTTCCAGGGTGGTGGTGCTGCGACGACAGACCCGCGCAAGCCCGACTACACCAACCTGTTTGCGCTGAAGGGCGTCGACTGGGACGATCCGACAGTCGATCAGCTTGCCAAGGCGCGCGGCCAGCATCCGGTCGAGGTCATGATCGACCTGTCGCTGGCCGACGACAACCAGGTCTACGTCCAGCCGCTCGTCAACGAATCGCCTGCCGACGTCTTGGGCATCCTGAAGCATTCGCGGACGCTCGCGACCTTCTCAGACTCCGGCGCGCATGTCTGTCAGGAGATGGGCTCCTCGCTGCAGACGCATTTCCTGAGCTACTGGGTGCGCAAGCGCGGCGCCTTCACGCTGGAAGAAGCGATCAAGAAGCTGACGCACGACAACGCTGCTGCCTGGGAGCTCGGCGACCGCGGCCTGGTGCGCGAAGGCTACAAGGCCGATCTGGTCCTGTTTGACGAGGCCGGCATCCGGCCCTGCCTGCCGACGGTCGAGAAGGACCTGCCGGGCGGCGCGCGCCGGCTGGTGCAGAAGGCGGAGGGCATCAAGGCCACGATCGTCAACGGTGCCGTGGCGTTCGAGGACGGCGAGGCGACCGGTACGTATTTCGGCCATGTTTTGAAGGGTAAACTGGCGTCGTGACACGCCTCTTGTTCGCCCTGCCTCTGATTGCGTTTGCCGGCGCGGCCGTGGCTCAAAGCAAGCCGCCCAACCCGCCGACGGCGGCGGCCGCCCAAATGCGTCTTGAGCCGCTGCACTACAAAGCCGTGCACGACCTCCACCGCGGTCCCGACGGCCAATGGACCGGCAAAGCGACGCAGAACGGCGTCGAAAAGAACGTGACGGTCCATCCGGATGGCAGCGTCACCGCGCGCTAGGACAATTCCTTTCGAACGATCGCCGCGCCTTCTGCGAGCGCTTTCAATTTTCCGAAGGCCGTCGCCCGCGGCAGATATTTCATGCCGCAGTCCGGCGCCGGTAGCAGCTTGTCGGGACTCATATATTTCAGGCCGGCGCGGATGCGTTCGGCGATCTTCTGCGGCGTCTCGATCTCGGGATCGTTGAGGTCGATGACGCCCAGCATGACTTTCTTGGGCGCGAGATCCCGCAGCACGCCGAGATCGATCTTGGGCTGGGCCGATTCGATCGAGATCTGCTGGGCAATGGTGTCGGCGAGCTGCGGCAGGAAAGAATAGCCCGAGGGCTTGCTGAGACCGGGCACCACGGCGGCGTAACCGAAGCAGAGATGCACGACCGTCGGCACGTTAATGCCTTCCAGTGCACGGTTGATCACCTTGACGGCGTAGCGCTTGGCTTCCTCGGGATTGTTGCGCAGCCACGGCTCGTCGAGCTGGATCACATCGGCGCCGGCTTTCACCAGGTCGTGCGCCTCCGCATTCACCGCCGCGGCATAGTCCATGCACATCTCTTCGGCGTCTTTATAGAACTCGTTCTTGACCTGCTGGCCCATGGTGAAGGGGCCGGGCAGCGTGATCTTGGCCGGTCGGTCGGTGTTGGCGCGCAGGAATTGCATGTCGCGCACCTCGACCGGGCGCGTGCGCCGGATCTTGCCAACAACGCGCGGCACCTGCGTCTTGCCCGAGCGCGCCATCACCTCGCCGGGATGTTCGAGGTCGATACCTTCGAGGGCGGTGGCGAAATGGTTGGAGTAGCTCTCGCGCCGCATCTCGCCGTCGGTGATGATGTCGATGCCGGCGCGCTCCATGTCGCGGATGGCGAGCAGGGTGGCGTCGTCCTGCGCCTGCTGCAGGAAGGGCTCCGCCACGCGCCAGATCTCCTTCATGCGCGTGCGCGGCACGACTTTGCTCAGCATCTCGCGATTCACCAGCCAGTCGGGTTGCGGGTAGGACCCGACGACTGTGGTTTGCAGCAGCGCTTCGACCATGACGCTATTCCTTACTGAGGTTTTAATCCGGCTTCTTTCGCCAGAGCCGCATTCTCGACGAGCTCTTGGGCGATCAACTTGTCAAAGTCGGCAGCCGGCATCCACGAGGCGTCGGCACCGAGCGCGCCCATCCGCTCCTTGATCTCCGGCGTGGCAAGTGCGGCTTTCACTTCGGCATTGAGCCGATCGACCAGAGCAGGAGGCGTGCCGGCCGGCGCCAGCATGCCGACCCAGAACCTGTATGCACTGCCCGGATAGCCCGCTTCTTCCGTGGTGGGGACGTCGGGCAGGACGGAAGAACGTTTGGCGCTACCTACGCCGATGACGGTCAAGCGCTTGTCACGAATGAGACTGAGCGCAGTAAGGACCGGCGCGAACATGAAGTCGATGCGTCCACCCATGACATCGTTCAGCGCCTCCGGCGGCCCTTTGTAGGGAACGTGCACGGCGTCGATGCCGGCGCGCAGGCGGAATTTCTCGGCATTCATGTGCGTGCCGCTGCCGGCGCCGGAGGAGCCGTAGCTGAGCTTGCCCGGAGTGGCCTTGGCGGCTGCGACGAGATCGGGCGTGGTCTTCCAGTTCCGGGAGGGCGGCACCACGAGGACGTTGGGCAGTTCGGCGAGCATGCTGATGCCAACCAAGTCCTTTTGCGTGTCATAACCAAGATTGGCAAAAATCGACGGGTTCACCGTGTGGCCCGACGAATGGACGAGCAGCGTATAGCCGTCAGGCGCCGCCTTGGCGACCTGGGCAGCGCCGATTGTGCCGCCGGCGCCGGGCTTGTTGTCGACCACGACCGGCTGGCCGAGTTTCACCGACATCTGCTGCGCAACGGCCCGAGCCGTTATGTCCGTGGCGCTGCCCGGGGTGAAGGGCACGATGATGTGGATCGCCTTGTTCGGGTAGGACTGGGCGTGAGCGCCGCTTGCGCCAAGCGCGAACGCGGCGGCAGCGACCGTCAGGAACCGCAGCATCAAACTCCTCCCTTTATTGCTTATTGGGCGGCGACTTGCCGGCTGATGCTGGGGACGTTCAGGCGTCCGAGTATACGTTCACCTGAGGCTGCCAGCGCAGTCCGAATCTTCGCAAGATCCGGTCCGAGCAGCTTGCCGTCCCTTTTGCAGAAGTTGCCGGCGACGACGACATCCCGTACGCGGGCACCGGAGCCCTGCATGACGACCGACGCCACCGCGTCGTGTACCGGCCACATGGCGAGCGGGCCGAGCGACATGACGGCGACGTCGGCCTGCTTGCCCGGCGTCAGACTGCCGATGCGATCCGACATGCCGAGCATCGCCGCGCCGCGCGTGGTGATCCAGTCGAACGCTTCGGCCGCCGGCACGGTCGAGGTGGCTGGAATGCCGCCGCTCTTTGTCCGTTCCGCGGCATTGTCGAGCGCGCGCTGCGAGGCGAGCGCCATGCGCGCCACAGTGAACATGTCGCCGCCGATTGCCGACTCGAGATCGACGCCGACCGAGGGAGCCGATCCCAGCGCGCGCAACCGGCCGGTGATGGGATGGCCGTGGCCTTGCGCCATCTCATTCTCGGGCGTGATTGAGAAACTGACGCCGGCGCCGACGAAGGATTTCAGCTGCGCATCGGTGAGGTTGTTGCCGTGCACGATGTTGATGTGTGGGCCGCATAGGTTTTGCAGCATCAGGCTCTCCCAGCCCCCCGGCGTCTTCGCCTCACCGCCGCCCTGGTGCATGCTGGCGATCAGGCCCATTTCCCTGGCCAGCGCGAAATCGTGGGCGCTGACCTCGAGCGTGGAATAGTGCGGACCGAGAATTGCCATGCCGAGCGTGACCAACGCACTATGATCGGACAGCGGGCCCTTCAGCAGGCGCTCGATCTCCTTGCGCGGGTGAGGGACCTCCGAGAAATGCGGCTCGCCGGGCTTGGGGTCGGGCTTGGGCGATCCGTGGAAGAAGGCGGCGCGGATGCCGCTTTCCTTGAGCCCTGCGATCCCGGCGTCGGTATGTTCTGGCGTCGGATTGTTATGGCACCAGTCGACCAGCGTCGTGACGCCATGGTCGAGCTGGTTGAGCGCGCCGGCCAGGGTGGCGATGTGGATGTCGGCCGGCTCGAACACGGTGGCAAGGCCGGCATGCACGTGGCGGAAATATTCCAGCAGGGTCCAGTTGGCCGCGACCGAACGCAGCGCCGTCTGCCAGGTGTGCATGTGCGCGTTGATCAGCCCCGGCAGCACGAAATGGCCGACGCAGTCGACCGTCTCGGCATCGGCCGAGAGTTTCGGCGCGACCGCGGCGATGCGTCCGTCCTCGATCAGCACGTCACCGGTCGGCAGCACGCCGAGCTTGGGATCCTGCGTGACGACGATGCCGGATTTCAGCAGGAGCTTCGGCATGGCTACTTCAGCCCGTCGCTCACTTCGATGTTGTCGGACTTGAGCGTCATGCCGGCAGCGCGCGCCAGCTCGAGCAGCAGCACGGAGAAGTCGATATCGCCGGGATACTGATGCGACAGCGCGAGCACGCTGTCGCGTGTTACCGACGCGGTCGGCATCATCACACCCAGCGCCTTGGCGGCACCCATGCCGAGTTCCATGTCCTTGAGCAGCAGCTTGGGCGTGAAGGTGGTGGTGAAGTCGAGGTTGACCAGCGCCGGCGTCTTGTAGCGGGTGTACATCGAGCCGAGCACGCTGTCGTTGATCGAAGCGAGGAAGACGTGGCGCGGGATGCCGGCTTTTTCTGCGAGCAAAGTGATCTCGCACAGCGACTGGATGATCACGCCGAACATCGTGTTGTGGGCGATCTTCCAGATGCGCGCGAGTTCGCCTTCACCGACATACATTGCCGACCGGCCAAGGGCTGCAAGTAGCGGCTGCACGGCGTCGTACTCGGCCTTGGGACCGGAGGCCACGACCAGCAACTTACCTGCCTTGGCGACCTTGGCATTGCCCGACACCGGCGCGCTCAAATAGGCGACGCCTGCTTCGGTCAGGCCCTTGCGGATTTCAGCCGAACCCGAATCGGAGATCGACGACATGTCGACCACGCGTTTGGGCCGCGCGTTGCTGGACAGCACGCCGCCTTTGCCGAACAGGATGTCCTTCAGGTCGTCGGTCGTGGAAACCATGGTGAACACCGTGGCGCAATGAGCCATGGCGGTCTTGTCGGTCACCACCTCGGCGCCGATCTGGGCCAGCGGATCGGCCTTCGATGCCGTACGGTTCCACACCGACAGACCGTGGCCCGCCTTGACCAGACGGGTCGCCATGGCCTCGCCCATGCGGCCAAGGCCAATCCAACCGATGGAATGCGATGCTTTGGTGCTCATGCGATGAAACCTCGGGCCGACTCTTGCGTTGCGGGTTGGGGGTCAGTTTGCGAGGGGATTAAGTCGCTGTCCATGTTCCTTAATTTGGTGTCAATGTCGGCCCGCCGAACTCTCTCAAGGCTCGATGGCGGAAGTTGGAGACAATGATGATAGCGACGATGAAGAGGTTGGCGCTGGCGTTCGCCGTTCTGCTGTCGATCACGACAGCCCATGCCAACGATGCGGCTTACTACAAGGCGTTGACCACCAAATATGAGACCTTTGTGAACAAAGCCAGCCGTGGCCAGAATGTCGGCAGCCTCGATGGCGGCCTCGCCATCGAGCAGTGCCAGGCAGGCAACCCGGCCGGCATCCCGGTGCTCGAGCAGAAGCTCAGGAACGCCCGGATTGATCTGCCGGCGCGCGAATAGCGTATCGTCTAGGTAGAGATGGAGGACGCCATGAAGACTGCCATCAAGCTCCTGATCGCCACTTTTGCGCTGGCGCTGCCGTTCGCGGTGTCAGCCCAGGGCAGCGACGCGGCCTATTGCGCGGCGCTCAGCCAGCAGTATCAGACGTATCTGCTCAAGCTGGGCAGTCACAACTACAATCCGGGCACCGTAGACGGTTCGGTCGCTGTCGAGCAGTGCAAGGCGGGTAACACTGCCGCCGGCATTCCCGTGCTCGAACGCAAGCTGCGCAACGCCAAGATCGAGCTTCCCGCCCGCGGCTAGCTGCGGACAGGATCGATCGGCGTCACGACTCCTTCGGCGGCCTCGATAATTTCGCCCGCGTCGAGGCAGAGGTCCTCGCGATTGCGCATGGCCATGATCTGAACTCCGGTACGCAGCTTGCCGTGGCTGCCGACCGGCACGGCCAGCCCGGGCAGTCCGAGCAGTGGTGCCAGAAGGGTCGGGCGCATCGAATCGAAGATACTGGCCTGGCCCTCGACCGTCGTGTCGCTCACCTGCTTGGGCGGCAGATCGGCGAGCGTCGGCAGGATGACCAGTGGCCATTGCTGCATGAAGGTCATCCAGCGGAACACCACACCTTCGCGTTCCATGAGTGCGCCGGCATAGGCGCCGAGATCGACAGGCTTGTGTATCTCCAGCCATGAACGCATGGAGGCGATGCCATCGGGATCGCCCATCTTCTGCATTTGGGGCCATAGGGCGCTGTGGGATTCCGTGGCGATGATCATGTGCCAGAGCTCGACGCCGCGCTCGAGATCAGGCGGCAGGATCTCCTCGACCACGTAGCCCACGGCCTTGAGATGCTTGCCGGCATCGCGCACGGCGGCGGCCTGGGCCGGATGCGTCTTGCACCCCGGGAACTCCGGCACGATCGCCACCTTGATGGGCCGCGCCGGAGCCGGACCCTGCATCGGCACGTCGTTCCAGCGCCAATCCCGGCGGTCGCCGCGCGCCATGACCTCGAGCGCGAGCCGGGCGTCGCGGACCGTGCGCGTGTGCGGACCTTGCACCGCCATCAGGATGCCGCCGATCGGACGACCGGCGTTGGCGGCGGTCGGATTGAAGGACGGGATGCGGCCAAAGCCGGGGCGCAGCCCAACGATGCCGTTGCAATAGGCCGGGATGCGCACCGAGCCGCCGATATCGTTGCCGTGCGCGATCGGACAGATGCCGGTGGCGATCGAAGCGCCTGCACCGCCGCTCGAGCCGCCCGGTGTCACCGATGGATCGCGGGGATTGAGCGTGCGGCCGTGCAGGGCATTGTCGCTGAAAATGCGCATCGAAAATGCCGGCGCATTGGTGCGGCCGACGATGATGGCGCCGGCGTGCTTGAGATTGGCGACGACGGGGCTGTCTTCCTTGGCGATGAAGTCCTTGAGCGGTACCACGCCGTTGTCGGTCGGCTGGCCTGCCTGGTCGGTGTTGATCTTGATGGTGACCGGAACGCCGTGCAGCGCTGGCAGGGCATGACCACGCGAGCGGGCGGCGTCTGCGGTCTCGGCGGCGGTACGCGCTTCGTCTTCCAGGACGCGCACCACGGCGTTGATCGCCGGATTGACCTTGTGCAGCCGCCCCAGCACGGAGTCGATGGCTTCTCGCGCCGAGGCCTGGCCGGTACGGATGAGGCGCGCCAGATCGGTCGCGTCGAGTTGCCAGAGTTCCATGTTTACTCCACTCAGATTTTTTTTGATTCCATGCCGAAAAAGATCATGTTGCCGTCGAGGTCGGCGACGTCGAAGTCGCGCAGGCCGTAGTCGTAGTCCGCCGGCGCCTTGAGGACCTTGGCGCCGCGCTTGACCAGCTCGGCGTGCAACGCGTCGACGTCATCGACGAAGATACTGACGGCGCCATTGCCCGGCAGGCGTGGCGTCTTGTCGGCAGCGATCAAATGCAAAGTCACCTTGTCGGCGCACACGCCGACATAGAAGGTCGGCTTGCCGTATTCGAAGGCAACCGCAAAGCCCAGCTTGTCGCGATAGTACGCCAAGCTCTCCATGACATTCTTCACCGTCAAGACGCTCGTGCTGTCGTGCATCATCTCAAGATCTCCCAACGTGGGAGTCCGACGTTAGCATGGTAAGGTCCCGGATATTGAAGGAGGAACGCCATGAAATGGCAGGATCGCCGTCTGCTGGACCTGTTCAGCATCGACCACCCGATCGTGCAGGCGCCGATGGCGGGCTTTACATCGGCAGCCATGACGGTCGCCGTCTCCGAGGCAGGCGGGTTAGGGTCGATTGCGGGCGCCATGGCGACGCCCGAGAGCCTGCGCAGCGAATTGCAGATCGTGAGCCAGGGCACGGGACGCGCCGTCAGCGTGAACTTTTTCTGCCATACCCAGCCAGCCGAAGACGCCGGACGCGAAGCACGGTGGCGGCAGCGACTGGCGCCCTACTATCGCGAACTCGGATTGCCGGCCGATGCCGGGGCAGGCGGCCCGACGCGGGCGCCGTTCAATGCGCCGCTCTGTGACGTTGTGCTGGAGTTCAAGCCCAAGGTGGCGAGTTTCCATTTCGGCCTGCCCGACGCCGGCCTGATGAGGCGACTGAAGGCTGAGAAAATCGTTGTCATCAGTTCAGCCACCACCGCCGAGGAGGCGCGCTGGCTCGAAGGGCACGGCTGCGACGCGGTGATAGCGCAAGGCATGGAAGCAGGGGGCCATCGCGGCATGTTCCTGGTCGATGACATCGCACGCCAAGCCGGCACCATGGCGCTGGTGCCGCAGGTGGTCGATGCCGTCAGAATCCCGGTGATTGCTGCCGGCGGCATCGGCGACGGACGCGGCATCGCGGCCGCACTGGCTCTGGGCGCGGCTGGCGTCCAGATGGGCACCGCCTTCCTGCTGACGCCTGAGTCCAAGATTTCCGCACTGCATCGTACGGCGTTGGGCCAAGCGAACGACAACAGCACGACGCTCACCAATCTGTTCACCGGCCGCCCGGCCCGCGCAATCGTCAATCGCTACCTCAAGGAAGTCGGGCCGATCAGCACTGACGCGCCAGCCTTTCCGCTGGCGGCCGGCGCCGCCCAGCCGTTGCGCGCCGCGGCGGAAGCCAAAGGATCGAGCGACTTCATGCCCTTGTGGAGCGGACAGGCGCCGTCACTGGCGCGGGAGATGCCGGCAGGTGAGCTTGTGGCGAAGCTGGTAGAGGAAACGGCGGGAGCGCTCCGGCGTGCCGGTGCCTAGAACGTCGAGAAGTACTCGCGCTGCTCCCAGTCGCTGACTTCAAGACTGAAGCGATCGATCTCTGCCTGTTTCAGCTTGAGATAATAGTCGACGAAGAAATCGCCGAAGCCTGCGCGCAACGTCTTGTCGTCGCGCAAGGCGGCGAGCGCCTCGTCGAGGCTGCGTGGCAGGGGCACCGCCGTGGTCTCGTAAGGTGTATCGGCCGAGGGGCCGGGATCGGCCTGGCGTTTGAGTCCGTCGAGGCCGCATACGATCTGGCTTGCCATATAAAGGTAGGGGTTGGCGGCGGGCTCGCCGACCCGGTTCTCCAGATGCGTTGCGGGATCGCCGGCGCTGCCCAGCACGCGCACCATCACGCCTCTATTGTCTCGGCCCCAGATGGCGCGATCGGGCGCCAGCGAGAAGGGGCGGTAGCGCTTGTAGCCATTGAGCGTCGGCGTGCTGAAGGCTGCCGCCGCGCGGGCGTGCTCCAGCAGGCCTGCCATATAGTGCATGCCAAGCGCCGACAGCGGCTCCTTGGCATCGACGAAGGCGTTGGCACCGGTCTTCCTGTCCTTCAGCGACTGATGCAGATGCCAACCGCTCGACATGACATTGGGCAGCTTCGGCCGGCACATGAAGGTGGCGTGATAGCCGTGGCGCTGCGCCACCTGCTTGGTGGCACTCCTCAGCAGCACCATGGTGTCGGCGGGGTCCACGCCCGTGCCGGGGCGGAAAGTGAATTCGACCTGGCTCGGCCCGAACTCGACTTCCAGCGAGCGCAGCGGCAGGCCGAGGCCGGCGATGTTGGTGCGCAGGATTTCGAGGATGGGATCCATCTCGTCATAGCGCTGCTCCGTCAGATACTGGTAGCCCTGATTGAGCAGCGAGACTTCCGGCGGCTCGCCCGGCTGGCCGGCATCGTCGGCGGCGAGATGCGCCTTCTCGAGCTTGAAGAGATGGAATTCGACTTCGAGGCCGGCCACGAAGTCGTAGCCTTGCTCAGCGAGCGCCGACAGCGTCCGGCGATAGATATGGCGCGTGCTGAGCGGCATTGGCCGGCCGTCGGCAAACACGATGTCGCACAGCATCCAGCCGGTATGTGGCGCCCACGGCAGCACGCGGAAGGTGCCGGGATCGGGCAGCATCATGACGTCGGCCGCGCCTTCCAGCTCCTTCATGCCGAAGCCGCCGCCGGCGCTCCACACCGGGAACACGGTTCGGTGCGCGGTGTCCTTCAAGAGCATGGTCGTCGTGAAGCCGACGCCACTTTTCATCGCCGCGGCGATCTCGCCGGAGACCAACGTCTTGCCGCGCAAGATGCCGTGCTGGTCGGCGAAAGCCAGGCGCACGACGGTGAGCTCGCCCGCCTGGATGCGGCGCTCGACCTCGCGCGCCGCGGTCTGACGGTCGGCCGTCCACAGACCGGTTTTTTCGGCGAGATGCATGTCTTGTCTAGGCGACGAGCGGCGGGATGGTCTTGGCCGCCCAGCTCGAGCCGCTACGGCGCCGCGCGTCGACGTCCTTCCAGTAGGCCTCCCAGCCCTGGGTCGGACCCATGCCGTCGATGGCGATCGGGCCGCGGATGGCGGCGGCCCGCGCGGGATCGAGGTACATCGGCGGCTTCTCGCCATTGGCGACCTGGCCGATCGCCGACAGCAGCATGCGGCGATAGGCGACGATCGCCTTGTCGGTCGTGCCGAGATGCTCGCGCGTGCGGTCGGCGATGCGGCCCTGGCTTTCGATTGCCCACTGGTCGTGGACGTTGATGTCGAAGCCCATACCGGTGAAGGTCTGTGCCGCCTGTTCGGCGACATTGTAGCCCCAGCCGTTGTCGCGGCCGAGGCGCGGACGGTAGTCGGGGAGTTGGTAGAGCTTCAGCCGCTGCTCGCGCATTTGGGCATGATCGACGGGCGCGCCGAAGCTGGTGAAGATCGCGTACCAATAGCAGGACGTGTCGTCGATCGGCACGTGCCATTGGGTGATGGTCATCTCCGAACTCATCGGGATAACGAAGGCATAGGGGAAGACGAGGTTGGTGACGCGCACATGGGTGTGCTTGTCGTTGAGCTGGCGCAGCGCGAACAGGCGCAAGCCATAGTCGGTCGCCTCGACGTCGAGCTTGGGTCGCGTATGTTCGCGCAACAGCTTGGTCATCGGGACGTCTGAATCGGAGGAGGCGGAGCGGAACTGCTTGCCATAGGCGCCGCCGGTGTCCTCGTCCTCGTAGAAGCGGTGCAGGAAGGAGGCGTGCGCGGGATCGATGCCGACCTCCAGTGCTTGCAGCCAGTTGCAATCGATCAGGCCCTTGAAGGCGAAAGCATGAGTGCCGGGGGCCAGGAAACAGTCGAAGGCAGGGAAGGCAGGCGCTTCACCCTCGCCGAGATAGGCGAAGACGATGCCGTTCTTCACCACGACGGGATTCGACCGCTGGCGCACGCGCTGGCAGAGCACGCTGCCTTCGGGTTCGGCCGGGGTTTCCAGGCATTTTCCGTCGACGTCGAACAGCCAGCCATGGAACAGGCAACGCAGGCCACCATCCTCCAGCCGTCCAAAAGACAGATCGGCGCCGCGATGCGGGCAGTCGCGATCGAGCAGACCGTGCCGGCCGCGCTCGTCGCGGAACAGCACGAAATCCTGGCCGAGTGCGCGCACTGCCTTGGCCGGTCTCTCGAGGGGCAGCTCGTCGGCGAGCGCGACGGGATGCCAATAATGCCGCATCAGGGCGCCGCATTTTGTGCCCGGCCCGATCCGGGTGATCAGCTCGTTCTGCTCGGGGCTCATCATGTTCCAAGAGTGACGCAAACCATTGGGAGACGCTATAGAAGAACGCATGAACCTGCTTCACGATATGCCGGGACCGACGTCCCGAGTTTTCTTTTCTCAGCGTCTGCGTTTGCATTATGTCGATTGGGGCAACCCCGACGCACCGCCGCTTCTTTTGGTGCACGGCGGGCGCGACCATTGCCGCAACTGGGACTGGGTCGCCCAGGCGCTGCGCAAGGACTGGCACATCATTTGTCCTGACCTGCGTGGGCATGGCGACAGTCAGTGGTCGCCCGACGGCAACTACTCGATGGCGGCCTATCTCTACGATCTGGCCCAGCTCATTCATCAGCAGGCGCTGGCGCCGGTCACCATCGTTTCCCATTCGCTCGGCGGGAATATCAGTCTGCGTTACAGCGGCATCTATCCGGAGAACGTGCGCAAGCTGGTGGCCATCGAAGGCATCGGACCGTCGCCCAAGATGCTGGCCGAGCGCGCCCAGAAAGGCATGGCCGACCGCATGCGCGACTGGGTCGAGGAGGAACGTAAGCTGTCGGGCCGCCTGCCGCGCCGCTACGCCACGATCGAGGAAGCCTTCAAGCGCATGCAGGACGAAAACACGCATCTCTCGGCCGAGCAGGCGCGGCATCTCACCCAGCAGGGCGTCAACCAGAACGAGGACGGCTCCTACAGCTGGAAGTTCGACAACTACGTCCGCGCGAACCCGCCTTACGACATGAGCCGCCCCGACATCGAGACCCTGTGGGCGCGCATCACTTGTCCGACCCTGCTGGTCTACGGCAAGGAGAGCTGGGCCTCGAACCCGGAGAAGGACGGGCGGCTGAAGCTCTTCAAGACTGCCAAGGTCGTCGAGTTCGACAATGCCGGTCACTGGGTGCACCACGACCGGCTCGATGCGTTCGTCGATACAGTGAGAGGTTTCGTCAAATGAGAGCAGCCATCTTCCGCGGCGGCGACATCGTGATCGACACCCTGCCCGAGCCGGTGCCGGCGCTGGGCCAGGTGCTGGTCAAGACCTTGGCCTGCGGCATCTGCGGTTCCGATCTGCACGCCGCCAAGCATGCGCACCGCATGGTCGAAGTCACCAAGCGCATCCCCGGCCGGGTGCCGATGGATTTGTCGCGCGATATCGTCATGGGCCACGAGTTCTGTTGCGAGGTGCTGGACTACGGCCCCAAGACCGAGCGCAAGCTGAAGACCGGCACGCGCGTCTGTGCCATGCCGGTGATGATGGAGGCCGATGGGCCCAAGGGCATGGGCTACTCCAACAGCTATGTCGGCGGCTATGCCGAGCAGATGCTCTTGAGTGCACCGATGTTGCTCGAAGTGCCGAACGGACTCGCGACGGAACATGCAGCCCTCACCGAGCCGCTGGCCGTCGGCGTGCATGCCGTCGAGAAGGGCGCTCTGAAGGGCGACGAGGCGCCGCTGGTTATCGGCTGCGGGCCGGTCGGTCTCGCGGTCATCGCCGGACTTCGATTGAAAGGCATGCGGCCGATCGTGGCGGCGGATTTTTCGCCCAAGCGCCGCGAACTCGCGGTCAAGATGGGGGCCGACATCGTGGTCGATCCGGCAAAGGAATCGCCCTACGCCAAGCTGGCGGTCGACAAGCGTGCGGCGATATTCGAATGCGTCGGCGTCCCCGGTGTCCTGCAGCAGATGCTCGAGAAGGCGCCACGCGACGCGCGCATCGTCGTGGCCGGCGTCTGCATGGAACCCGACACGATCGAGCCGATGTTCGGCATCGTCAAGGAACTCAGCCTGCAATTCGTGCTGGGCTACACGCCGGAGGAGTTTGCCCGCTCGCTCCACCTGCTGGCCGAGGGCAAGGTCGATGCCGAGGCGCTGATCACCGACAAGGTCGGCCTCGATGGTGTGAAGGGCGCCTTCGCCGAACTCGCCAATCCCGAGCGACACACCAAGATCCTCGTCGAGCCCTGGCGCTAGTCCCTGTCTACAGAGGTGCAACCGATATGAAAAAGAGCGCGACGACCAAGGGCCAATCTCCTTCTCGGCTGATCGACGCGAGGATCAAGGAACTGGACGACTGGAGGGGCAAGACGCTCTCCCATGTCCGCGCGCTCATCAAACAGGCTGACCCTCAGGTGGTCGAGGAGTGGAAGTGGAGAGGCGTTCCGGTTTGGTCTCACGATGGAATCATCTGCACCGGCGAGACCTACAAGAGCGTCGTGAAGCTGACGTTCGCCAAGGGCGCTTCGCTCAAGGACCCTTCAGGACTTTTCAACTCCAGCCTTGAAGGCAACACCAGGCGCGCTATCGATCTCCACGAGGGTGATGAAATAGCTGAGGGTGCCTTCAAGACGCTCATACGCGCCGCTGCAGCCCTGAACAGCTCAAAGGCCCGATAGTCGATCCGGCGCCTCGGGAGTTGGCGCCTAGAGCAATCCAAGATGTGCATTTCGAGGAGGCCAAGCCTGTGACCGTCGCCCCCATAACCAATCTCGATTACGTCATCCTGCTGTGCGGGCGGCTGGCCGACACGCGGTCGTTCTATCTCGAGACCATGAGGTTTCCGATGGAGATGGACCGGCCGGAGTGGGTGAGCTTTCGGGTCGGATCGGGTCTGCTGACGCTGCGGCCGCGTGGACGAGGACTCGCCGGGGACGACGGACCCGCAGTCGCCGGCTCGGCCGCGGTTCAGCTTGCCTTCCGTGTGCCGCCGCCGGCGATTGACGACTGGCGCGCCGCGCTGGTCGCCAAAGGCGTGCCGATCCTCAGCCCGCCGAAGGAACTGGCCGGCTGGCGGCACCGCACGCTGTTCTTCCGCGACCCCGAGGGCAATATCGTCGAGCTCTATGCGGAGATTTGAGCGGCTCGGCGGGAGGCGATATTGCGATAATAGGATATTTCTCTTGACAATACAAGCGTAAATCGCAATATTTTCCAAATGGCCAACGCGGCGGAGGCGACACTAAAATCATGGTGATTTCCCATTATTTTAAGCGTTACCAAGCGGTAACCGCTACTATATGTTGCGATCGTTCCCGCCAAGCCGATCGGGCGACGGAATCTGCTCTAGTTGACCCGGGCGAGGGCGGTCGATAGCGCTGACTGCCGATCGGGGGAGGAAACATGAAGCTCTACAATTCAGGCGGGCCCAATCCGCGCATGGTCCGTATGTTCATGGCCGAGAAGGGCCTCGACGTGCCCAAGGTCAAAGTCGACCTGCGCGGCGGCGAGAACCGGCGCGAGCCCTATCTCAAGGTGAACCCGTCCGGTCAGATGCCGGCGCTGGAACTCGATGACGGCACGGTGCTGGCCGAGATCACGGCGATTTGCGAATACGTCGACGAGATCAAGAAGGACACGCCGTCGCTGATCGGCGACACGCCGGCCGAGCGCGCCAAGACCCGCATGTGGACGCGCCGCATCGACCTCAACATCGTCGAACCGGCGGCCAACGGCTTTCGTTTCTCGGAGGGACCGAAACTTTTTCAGAACCGCATCCGTTGCATGCCGCAGGCGGCCGACGATCTGAAGGCGACGGCACGCGACAAGCTGGTCTGGCTCGACGGGCTGATGGGCAGCAATCCTTTCGTGACCGGCAAAAAACTCACCATGGCCGACATCTTGCTGTTTGCGTTCCTCGACTTCATGAAGGGCGTCGGCCAGCCGCTCGATCCCGGTGCCAAGAACCTGACCGCCTGGTTCGAGCGCATGAAGGCCCGGCCGAGCGCCGCCGCGTGACGGAAATCTTGGTTCTTCCAGGGCTTTTGCCATTTTTTGGTCACGATAGGCGATCTATGTCGCCGACTTCGGGGATCGCCGCTAACCAAGACGCAGGGACTTCACAATGCGCCGTCTGATCGTTCTCATTGCTCTCATCGCCACGTCTGTTCTCACGGCCATCCAGGTCTATGCCGCCGATCCGGTGGCGATGCCCGGGGTGAGAGGCCTCTGGCTTCTCACTGATTACCCGTCGCAGGCGGTGCGACCCGGCGAGGTCGCCAACATCCGCGTCAAGTTGCAGAACTCCGGTTTGTTGCCCGAGCCGTACGCTTTGTCGGTCAGTGGCGCACCGGCCGGATGGAAGATCGACGTGCTGGGCGGCGGCCAACCGGTGGCGGCGGCGATGCCGGCGGTCAACGAGAGCGTGACGCTGACGCTTCGCGTCGACGTGCCGAAGGACGCCAAGCCCGGCTCGCAGAGCATCACTTTCCAGGCCAAGGGACCGACCCAGTCGGCCGAGCTGCCGCTCACGCTCACCATCGGCAACGAGACGCCGGCCAAACTTACCATCAAGTCGAAGCTGCCGTCGCTGCGCGGCACGCCGCGTTCGTCGTTCGAGTACACTCTGTCGGTCAGCAACGACAGCGGCAAAGACCTGACGGTGGCGCTGGCGGCCCAGGGTCCGGCCAACTTCCAGACCACCTTCACCGAAGGCTACGGCAGCAACGAGATCAGCTCGATCCCGATCGAGGCCGGCCAGTCCAAGGACATCAAGGCCAAGGTCACTCCGCCGCGCGATGTCAAGGCCGGCGACTATCCGGTGCTGATCAAGGTCGCGGCCGAAGGCGCCACGGCCGAGCAGCGCGTGACCCTGCAGGTCAGCGGCCAGGGCCGGCTCGCGCTGTCCGCCAAGGACGGGCGCCTGAGCGGCGAGGCCGAGCGCGGCAAGAGCACGTCCTACACGCTCGTGGTCAGCAACGACGGCACGGCGGCGATCGAGGAAGTCGAGATGTCGGGCACGGTGCCGACCAACTGGAAGGTCGAGTTCAATCCCAAATCGATCCCGACCCTGGCGCCCAACGAGAAGAAAGAAGTGCAGGCCGTGGTGACACCGGGCGACAAGACGATCGCCGGCGACTACGTGGCCTCCTTCCGCAGCAATGCCAAGGGTGAATCGAGCTCGGCCGACTTCCGCATTACGGTGACGGTGTCGACGATCTGGGGCATCGCCAGTATCGCCATCATCGCCGTGGCGCTTCTCGTCCTGTTCGGTGCGGTCGCGCGCTTTGGTCGGCGATAAAAGCGCCGACGATGAGTGACAATGTCATCGAGGCTCGCGGACTGCTGAAGCTCTATGGCGCGACCCGCGCGGTCGACGCCATCGATCTCGACATCTGCCGAGGCGAGATATTCGGCCTGCTCGGGCCCAATGGTGCGGGCAAGACAACGACCATCCTGATGATTCTGGGCCTGACCGAGATCAGCGGCGGGGCGGTCAACGTGCTGGGCTTCAATCCGGTGCGTCAGCCGCTCGAGGTCAAGCGTCGGGTCGGCTACCTGCCCGATTCGGTGGGTTTTTACGATCACCTGACGGCGCGCCAGAATCTGCGCTACACCGCGCGGCTGCTGGCCATCCCGCGGAAGGATGCCGAGAAGCGCATTGCCGATGCACTGGAGAGCGTTCAACTTGCCGATGTCGGCGATCACCGGGTCGCGACCTTCTCGCGCGGCATGCGCCAGCGGCTGGGCATCGCCGAGATCGTGATGAAAAAGGCCGAGGTAGCGATCCTCGACGAGCCGACCTCAGGTCTCGATCCGCACGCCACGCATGAGCTGCTCGAGATGATCCGCGGGCTGAAGAAGGTCGGCGTCGCCGTGCTGTTGAGCTCGCACCTGCTCGATCGCGTGCAAAGCGTCTGCGACAGGGTCGCCTTGTTCAACAACGGCAAGATCGCGCTGATGGGCACGGTCGTCGAACTCGCCAACAAGGTGCTGGGGGCGGGTCATCCGATCCTGGTCGAAGCCCAGGGCTCCGATATCGCAGGTACCTTGCGCGGCATCGAAGGCGTGCAGCAGGTGGTGGACGCTGGCGAAGGCGCCTGGCGCGTGATCGCCGACCGGGACGTGCGTGCGGCCGTGGCGCTGCGGGTCGTTTCGAGCGGCGGTTCGCTCACCCGACTGGCCGATCTGCAGCCCAGCCTCGAAGAGGTCTACACCCGTTACTTCCAGGAGGCCCGCCATGCCGCGTAATAGTGGGCAGCGTGAGGGCTCGCCCTTCACCGGACTGGCGCCGGTGTTCATGAAGGAATTCTCCGATCATCTCTCGAGCGCGCGGATGATGGTCCTGATGCTGTTTGTCATCGTCTTCGGTGCGTTTCCGGTGGCGTCCTCGCTGCAGGAACTGCGCAACATCACCGAAGCCGACGCCTATCTGTTCCTGCGCATCTTCACTTCCGCGCCGGAAAGCCTGCCGATATCGTTCGTCTTCGCCCTCAACTTCATCATTCCGATCATGGCGATCGGCCTGGGCTTCGATTCGGTGAACAGCGAGTTCAACCACCGCACGCTCAGCCGCGTGCTGTCGCAGCCGATTTACCGCGACGCGCTGCTGCTCGGGAAATTCCTCGGCGCCCTTGCCACCCTCGCCGTGGCGCTGACGGCGCTTTGGCTGATCGTGTTCGGCGCCGGTTTGCTGCTGCTCGGCATACCGCCGCGAGGGGTCGAGGTGGCCCGCGCGGCCTCCTTCCTGCTGGTGACGATTGCCTATGGTGGCGTTTGGCTCGCCGTCGCGATGCTGTTCTCGGTGATCTTCCGTTCGACGGCGACATCGGCGCTTTGTGCGTTGGGTCTCTGGCTGTTCTTCTTCTTTCTATGGCCGATGATTGCTTCGGCCATCACCACCGGGTTCGCACCCTCCCAGTTCAGAACGGCCGACGAAGTGCTGGCCGTCGAGCAGGTCGGTTCGGTTCTCGCCCGGCTGTCACCAGGGACCTTGTTTGGTGAGGCGGTCATCGGCTTGCTCAATCCCGAAACCAAGGCCTTCGGATACTTCGCCAATATGCTGCTGTCGCAGTCGCGCGGGCTGATTCCCGGAGCCCCGCTGCCGTTCGATCAAAGCCTGTTGTTGATCTGGCCGCAGATTACCGGTCTGATCGCCGGCATGATCGTGGTCTTCGCCGCCGCCTACATCGTCTTCCAGCGCGAGGAAGTGCGGGCCTAGGGGTCCGCCGGACGGCATGAAACACGTCTGGACCGCCGCCGCCGCGCGCAACAATGCGCGGTGGTGCGACGCGGTCTGCTTTGCCCACGGCAAGGCCGGCCGCTTCCTCGAACATATGTGGGTCAATGCCGAGCCGGTGCCGCGCTTCTATCCCAATGCGGTGACGCTCTCGCGGGCCGAGCGCGACATCACCGAGCAGCGCCAGATCGTGCGCATCCTGCTGAAATCAAACCTGCCCGGCCGTTGGGCGGTGAAGGACAGCTTCCACAGCCTCGATATCGCCCGGCTAGGGTTCGATGTGCTGTTCGAAGCCAACTGGATCCGCCATCCGCCCGCGAAAGGCCTCGCCACCACCTCGCGCTTGACCTGGGAACGCGGCGTGCATGGCGCCGACACCATGCCGGCCGTCCTGTTCAGCGACGAGAACTTCGCGCTGTTCTCGGGCCGGCGCGACGGCAAGATCGTCGCCGGCGGCACGCTCTATCGGGCGGAGAACCTCGTGGGTCTCTCCAACGTCGTCGCCGAAGCGCGCGACGCCGGCGTCGTCTGGCACGACCTCGTCACGCTTGCCGCCAAGACGTTCCCCGGACTGCCGCTGGTCGGTTACGAATCGGGCAACGAATTGAAGGCTGCGCACAAAGCGGGCTTCGAAATCGGCGACCCGCTTCGCATCTGGGTCAGATCACCCGACTAAGGTCGATAGCCGCACGCCTCCAGCGCCTTCATCATGTGCGGCGGCGGTGCTGCGGTCACCACGACCGGCGGCTTGTTCTTCGACATCGGCAGCACGATGGCATGCGACTGCAAGTGAAGTTGCTGGCCGGCTTCAGGCTTGCCATAGAGCCGGTCGCCGATCACCGGGCAGCCGGCGTGGGTACAGTGCACCCGGATCTGGTGCGTGCGGCCGGTCTCGGGTTTCAACTCCAGCCAGGTCATGCCGGGCCCACGTCCGAGGACGCGATAGCGCGTGACGGCGTTCTGGCCCTTGTCGGATACTTTGACCGTCCAGCCGCTCCGATTGTTGACCTTGAGCAGAGGCGCATCGAACACGCCTTCAACGGTGGGCGGCGCGCCCTGCACGACCGCCCAGTAGGTCTTCTCGGTGTCGCGGCCGGAGAAGATGCGGCCGAGCTTGCTCAAGGCCTTGGGATGGCGGCCGAGCACCAGAACGCCCGACGTGTCGGCGTCGAGGCGATGAGCGAGGGCGGGGGGCCGCGGCAGGCCGAAGCGCAGCGCGTCGAAGCATTCCTCGAGGTTGGGCGCTTTGCTCGGCCCGGCATGGACCGCAAGGCCAGCCGGCTTGTCGATCACCAGGATCAGCCCGTCGCGATGCAGCACGCGGGCCTGGATCTCGGCGGGCGACAGCGGCGGCGCGCGCTTCACAGAGCGGGCCAGCGTGACAGCCAGTCCTCGGAGGCCTCGTAGAGCGCTGCGGCGCGCAACACCGAGGCCTCGTCGCGAAAGCGGCCGACGAACTGCAGGCCGATCGGCAGGCACTCGCCGTCGTAGCCGCAGCACAGGGTCAGCGCCGGATGACCGGTGATGTTGAACGGCATGGTGTAGGGAAACCAGTTGCGCCTGAGTTCGCCCACTTCGATGCCGTCGATCTTGATCGGCTCGAACAGGTCCTGGTCGATCGGCAGCGCGGTGCGCGACAGGGTGGGTGTCACCAGATAGTCGGCCGTCTCGAACCAGCCCTGGACCATGCGGAAGAGATCGGTGCGCTGGAACATGGCGCGCTGATAGTCCGCGCCGGTCCATTCCGCCGCCATGGCGACCTGGCGGACCAGCGAGGCCGACATCTTGTTGTCTTCGCGCAGGATGAGATCGTGAAAGCGCGCCCGCCACGTCGTGTGGTTGATGACCTTCCAGATCGGCTCCATGTCGGGCAACTCGGCTGTCAGCTCGACCAGTTCGGCGCCCAGATCGCGCAGCTTGCCCAGCGAGCGATCGAAGGCCGTTCGTACGTCCTTGGCGACGAACCTGTTGCCAAGCGTGGCGCTGAACAGGATGCGCTTGCCCTTGAGATCGCCCTCGGCGCGCGCCGCGGCGAGGTAGTCCTGCGGCTGCACGCCGATCGACCACGGGTCGGAGGGATGCGGCCCCGCCATGGCCTGCAGCATCAGCGCGGTGTCCATCACCGTGCGCGTCATCGGCGTCACATAGGTGTAGTTGCCGAAGGCGTCGGCGACCTGGCTGTGCGGGATCACGCCGTTGCTCTGCTTCAACCCGACCACGCCGTTCGCCGCCGCGGGAATGCGCGTCGAGCCGCCGCCGTCAGTGGCGATGCCGATCGGACCGATGCCCGCTGCGACCGCGACCGCCGCGCCGCCGCTCGAGCCGCCCGACGTGCGTTCGGCGCTCCAGGCATTGCGCGTGCGGCCGAACAGCGGCGCATCGGTCAGCGCCTTGTGGCCGAACTCCGGGGTCGTGGTCTTGCCAAACAGGATGGCGCCGGCCGATTTCATCCGCGCCGCACTGACGGCGTCCTCTTTGGGCACGTTGTCCTCGTGCAGCAACGAGCCGAAGGTCGTGCGCACGCCGGCGGTGTTCACCAGGTCCTTGGCGGCGAAGGGAACACCATGCAGCAGGCCGAGCGGCTTGCCCTGCATCACCGCTTGCTCGGCCGCTTGCGCCGCCTTCAACGCCTGATCGCCCACGATGGTGATGAAGCAATTGAGCACCGGCTGCAGCTTTTCGGCGCGCGCCAACACGGCCTTGGTGAGTTCGACGGGCGAGACCTTCTTCGCAGCAATCTGCTCGCGCAGTGTGGAAGCGGGAAGGCGGGTGAGATCTTCGCTCACTTCAGCAGCCCTCGCGCCGCGAGATTGCGCATCAACGCCGAGGCGCCGAAGGTCCAGGGCGGGATCTTGTCGCAATGGTTCACGCGGTTGGTGAGCGTGCCGAGCTTGGGCGAGCGGATCGAGACCATATCGCCGATCATATGGGTGAAGCCGGTGCCGCCCGGCGTGCGCGGTTCAGTCGGCGCGAACAGCGTGCCGGTCATCAGCACCATGCCGTCGGGATATTGATGCGTGCTGCCCATCGCGTGCGCCACCAGATCGGTGGGATCGCGGCTGATCTTGGAGAGATCGCTGGCGCCGCGCAGGCGGAACTGGTCGGGACCGGTCACTTCCAACTCGACCTTAGCCTTGCGAACGTCGTCGAGTGAGAAGGTCTGATCGAACAGCCGCACGAACGGGCCGATCGCGCACGACGCGTTGTTGTCCTTGGCGATGCCGAGCAGCAGCGCGCTGCGGCCTTCCAGGTCGCGCAGATTGACGTCGTTGCCGAGGGTGGCGCCGACGATCCGGCCCTTGGCGCTCACGACCAGAGTCACTTCCGGCTCGGGATTGTTCCAGTCCGAGTCCGCGCGGATGCCGATCTCCGCGCCGTAGCCGACGGCCGCCATTGGCGGCGCCTTGGTGAAGATCTCGGCATAGGGCCCGATGCCGACCTCGAGATAGGGCGACCACGCGCCGCGCGCCATCAGGCTCTTCTTCAATGCCTCGGCCTCGGGCGATCCCGGCTTGATAGTGGTGACATCGGCGCCAATGATTGAATTCAGCTCGCCCCGGACCGTCTCGGCGCGGCTGGGGTCGCCCTTGGCATGCTCCTCAATCAGCCGCTCGAGCAGGCTGATGGCAAAGGTGACGCCGGCCGCCTTGATGGCCTGCAGGTCAATCGGCGCCAGCAGGCTGGGCATCGTCTCCTCGAGCGAGCCGATGCGCTCTCCCTTGGACCGCGCCAGGGCCACCGGATCGGCCGAGTTACAAAGATCGGCCACGGTCGGCGCCGCGGCGGTGATGTCGAACACGCCCTCGGCCCGCACCGCGACCACACTGGGGCCCTCCAGACGGCCTTTTCGCCAGATCCGGCCGATCAAAGTGCCAGCCGTGCCGTCCTCGGGAAGGATGTCGCTTGGTGAAGCTGCCACTGGACGTCTCCGGCGCTTCGTTGCAAAAAGGCGCGCCATTCCCGGGAGAAATCAAATCATGGTCGCAGCGCGGATCAAAGGCGTTCTTTCGCCGGTCGTCACCCCCTTCAAGCGCGACCTGTCGCCTGACGTCGGCCGCTTCATTGCCCATTGCAAGTGGCTGCTGTCACAGGATTGCGGCCTGGCGGTATTCGGCACAAACAGTGAAGCCAACTCGATGTCGGCCGACGAGCGCATGAGCCTTCTCGAAGCTGCTGTGTCCGCGGGCGTACCGACGGCGCGCATGATGCCCGGCACTGGCGCCTGCTCGATCAACGAAGCTGCCAAGGTGAGCGCGCACGCCACCAAGCTCGGCGTGTCGGGTGTGCTGATGTTGCCGCCCTTCTACTACAAGGGCGTTCCCGAAGAGGGGCTGTTCCGCTTTTTCTCGGAGGTCGTGCAGCGCGTCGGCGACGAGCGGCTGCGCGTCTATCTCTATCACATCCCGCCGGTATCGGCCGTGCCGATCACGCACAAGCTGGTCGAGCGGTTGATGAAGGCCTACCCCAACCAGATCGCCGGCATGAAGGACAGCTCCGACGATTGGGCGCACACCAAGAGCATGATCGATGCCTTCGCCAAGGACGGCTTCGACGTCTTCTCGGGCAANNACGGCCAACATCAATCCCGGCAAGATCGCCGAGACCTATCACAAGTACAAGACGCCGGAAGGCGAGAAGCTGCAGACCTGGATCAACGAAGTGCGCGGCGTCATGCAGGGCTACGTCATGATCCCGGCGCTGAAGTACTGCATCGCGCATTATGGCAGCGACTCGTCGTGGACGCCGGTGCGTCCGCCACTGGTCGAGACCGGCGAGAAGGCCGGCAAGGATATGATCGCCAAGCTCGACAAGCTCGGCTTCACCATGCCGGGGCTGAAGCAGGCGATGGCGGTCGCGGCGGAGTGATTGACACTTCGCCCGCTGCAGGACTATAAAATGTCCATGCGCACGACCCTGATCCAGAACGCTTGGTATTTTACGCTGCTGACATAGGCGGCGCGCAGGGTCATGACCTAACGAAGCCGCCGCATCCCGGCGGCTTCTGTGTTTCTGGAATGGGCCTCCGGGCCGCGGCGATACCGCAGACGGAGGACAAGATGTCGATCATCGTTGAAGCTGAAAGGGAGACCGCGCCGTTGCCGGCGCCGTCGATACGCGTGCGGCTGGCCGGTCCGCGCGATCTCGACGCGTTGTGCGAGTTGCTCGACAACCCCGAGCATGCCCGCGAGCAGGTGCTTGTCTGGCTGCGAAGCCCGGCGACCACGCTGCTGGTGGCGCAAAGCGAGATGGGGATCCTGGGCGTCGCCGTGCTGGTGACGCGGATCGTGCCGCTGCCCGGCGCTGCCGTGCACAAGGTGGTCGAAGTCGACAACCTGGTGGTGCGGGCCGACCTGCGCGGGCGGCGTATCGGTCGGCGGCTGCTGGCGGCGGTCGTCGAATGGTCGCGCCAGCGCCGCGCCATCCAGGTCGAAGCAGTGGTGGGCGAAGGCGACGCCCGGCGCTTCTACCAAAGCTTCGGCTTCGCGGCTGCGGCCGATCGGCTGGTGCTGACCGCGTGAGCGACCGGGCGCAAGAACCGCTGGCGGTCCGCGTGCGCCCGGCGAGCGTGGGCGACTGCGAGGCCCTGTGCGGTCTGTTCGACCAGCTCGACGAGCTGCACCGCCAGGCCCGGCCGGACATGTTCCAGCCGTTCCCGCCGCCGGCGCGCTCTCGCGAGCAGATCGCACGATGGTTGGCGCAGCCCGACTCGACCGTGCTGGTCGCTGAGAGCGAAGCGGGCGTGATCGGGCTGGTCGTGCTGCTGACGCGCACGCCGTCGGCCTTCGCCGGCGCCGTGCCGCGCAAGGTGATCGAGGTCGACAACCTTGTGGTGCATGCCGACTGGCGTAGCCGCAAGGTGGGGCGCCGCCTGCTCGCCGCCGCCGTGGAATGGTCGCGCCAGCGCCGGGCGACCCATGTCGAGGTCGCCGTGCATGCTTTCAACAGCGACGCCCAGCGGTTCTATGGAAGTTTCGGATTTGCGCCGTCGATCAATCGGCTGGTGCTGGCGGCTTGAGTCGTCAGACTTCGAACACGAGGTAATAACCCAAGCCGATCCAGGCCAGGATGCCGAGCAGCATCGAGATCATGAACACGACGGTCATCACCGGTCCGCTGGTGTTCAGATATTTCCGCGGCACAATGAGCGCCAGCACCTCCACGACGATCCAGAACGGAAAGCCCAGCAGGCGGGGCACCAGCGGTTCGTGCCGGAAGGCATTGCGATAGATCCTGGCTTGTTCGTAGCCGGGTGGATATTCCGGTTCCCAGGTCGTGCTTGCCGCGCGCGCCGTCTGTTGCGGTTTCGCCGAAGGCCGGGAAGGCGCCGAGGGTCTGGCAGCGTCGGGCTGCTTGGGCTGCTCGGCCGGCGGCGGCGACAGCCCGAGCACGTCTGACCAACTCGCCCGGGAAAGCCGCAGCAGGTCGTTGGACTTCCGGATCGCAGCCAGCGCCTCGCCGTCGTGCCGGCTGTCGGTCATATTGAGCAGCTTGACCAACCGATCCTTGTCTACTTCCAACTCGATCTCCCGGGTCAGAAAAGCGGGCCCCTAGGCCGGCTCTTTGTCGCGCGCTGCCCACATCGCCTTGTAGGCAGGACGGGCCTGGCAGGCGGCGAGCCAGGATTTTACGCGAGGGGCCGCCGCGAACAGTTCCGGCGCGGCGCCGGCG
The DNA here is from genome assembly GCA_003153415.1 of Rhodospirillales bacterium. Taxonomy (GTDB): domain Bacteria; phylum Pseudomonadota; class Alphaproteobacteria; order Reyranellales; family Reyranellaceae; genus Reyranella. The sequence goes on from PLYQ01000102.1 coordinate 48,153, forward strand.
TAGCGCACGATCTCGGCGACGTTCATATCGGCCACCGTGAAGCGTCCGCCGACGAGATGGCCGTTCTTGGCCAGCGCTGTGTCGAGAACCGCGAAGGGCGCCCGCAAGGCTTCGACGGCGGCGTCGGCGATCTTGGGGTCTTTCGGACCTTTTGGATTATGGACGCGGTGATAGACGATGTTGATCGAATGCGGCTCGACACCGGTCGCCGCCCACAGCGACCACATTGCGATCTCGCCTTCCTCGGCGAGGTTCGCAGGCGCGAGCGGGCCGCCATGCTTCTTGGCGAGGTAAAGGTTGATGGCGAGCGATTCGTGCAGCACCAGACCGTCATCGTCGATCGACGGGATACGGGCGTTGGGATTGACCTTCAGGAACTCGGGCGAGCGGGTGTTGAGCCGCGCGCCGGCCGCCTGCGGGTCGGGCAGGCGATCGTGCTGGATCACCGGCACGTGCTTGAAGGGGATCCCGAGCTCGTTGGCGAGCCAGATATTGCGCGATGCGCGTGAGCGATAAACACCGTAGATCGTAAGCATGGCGTTTTTTATCAGGTGATCGGCGTCTTGTCCTTGTTGGCGATTTGCCGTGGCGCTAGGCTTGACCGATGAGAACCGAACGAAAATTCGCGCCGGTCAAAGACGCCAGCCACCTCTACGAAGTCGAGCGGCGCGCCCGCCATGTGGTGCGCCCTGGCTTCCACATCAGTGAGCTGCAGCTCTCGCCAACGCAGACTGTGCCCTGGCACTTCCACACCAACATCAGTGACACCTTCTATGTGCTGGAAGGGGAGATGCGGCTGTTTCTGCAAAATCCCAAGCAGGAGGTTCGCCTGAAGCCCGGCGAGACATTTGTGGCAGCGCCCGGCCGGCCACATCTGGTGACCAATGCCGGCAAGACCTCGCTCACCTTCCTGATCCTGCAGGGCGTCGGCGAGTACGATTACGTCCCCCTGGTCTGAACGCGGCAATAATATTACGTGAGGGGTGTGGCTGAATTCTGGACGAATCGCAAATAATGCCGATGCCATCGGCCTCGGAGGCGTCCAGACCGATCTGGACGATTTTGCGATTTTTCAGCTGATCGCGGGCTTGTCGGCCCCGACATATTGCACTCGCAGCTCGCGCTTCAGCACCTTGCCGGTGGCGTTGCGCGGCAGGACATCCACGAAGGTCACCGACTGCGGCACCTTGAACTTGGCGAGCCTGCCGAGGCAATGGCGGATCACGTCGCCTTCCCCAAGCACTTGGTCGGGCTTGCGCACGATGATTGCCATGCCGACTTCGCCCCAGCGCTCGTTGGGCACGCCGATGATCGCGGCGTCGGCGACCTGCGGGAGCTGAAACAGCACGTTCTCGACCTCGGCGGGATAAACGTTCTCGCCGCCTGAAATGTACATGTCCTTCCAGCGGTCGACGATATAGACGAAGCCCTCGTCGTCCATCCGCGCGGCGTCGCCGGTGTGCAGCCAACCGTCGCTGAAAGCCTTCGCCGTCGCCTCGGGCTTGTTCCAGTAGCCGGGCGTGATGTTGGGGCCTTTGATCAAGAGTTCGCCGATGCCGCCTTGGACCACGTCGCGGCCCTCGTCGTCGACGATGCGGATGGCGGTGTGCATCATCGCCTTGCCGGCTGAGCCCACCTTGCGGATGGCGTCGGCGGCATCGAGCATGGTGCCGGCCGGGCTGGTCTCGGTCATGCCCCAGCCCTGGACCAGCGGCACGCCACGCGCACTCCAGCCCTCGAGGATGGCCAGCGCACAGGGCGCACCGCCGACGCCCGAGATCTGCAACCGCGTAAGGTCGGCGCTCTGGAATTTCGGATGCTGAAGCATGAACTGATAGGGCGCCGGCACGCCGAAGAAATGGGTGATGCCGAGCGCCTTGTCCGAAATGTAGTCGAGCGCCTGGCCGGGATCGAAGGTACGCATGATCAGGATGGTACCGCCGGCATGCAGCACGGGATTGGCGTAGCAGTTGAGCCCACCGGTATGGAACAGCGGCAGGATCACGAGCTGCACGGTCCGAGGCGAGATCAGCGCCGGGATGCCGAGGTTCACGGCGTTCCAGAACACCATGCCNNTGCGTGATGATCGCGCCCTTGGGATGTCCCGTGGTGCCCGAGGTGTACATCACCATGGCGATGTCATCGTGGCTCAGCGCCACCGGTGCTGGCGTGGCGGACTTCGCCGCGAGCGCGCGCTCGTAGGCGCCGTCGGCGCGGTCGTGATCGATCTCCAGCAGGTTCTTCGAGAGCGCGGCGGCCGCAGCGGCGAAACTCTTGTCGTGCACCAGAAGCTTGGGAGTGGAATCGGCCAGGATGTATTCCAGCTCCGGCACCGTGAGCCGCCAGTTGAGGGGCAGCATGATCGCACCCAGCCGCCCGCAGGCAAATTGGAGCTCGAAGTATTCCGCGCAGTTGGGCGCCAGCAGCGCCACGCGGTCACCCTTGCCGATGCCCATGGCGGCAAGCGCCGCCGCCAGCCGGTCGATGCGCCTGTCGAGCTCGGCGTAGGTGAACTTCCGCGATGTCTGCAGGTCGTGGATCGCCAGCTGCTTCGGCCGGCGACCGGCGTGATGGGCGATCCAGTCGTAGTAGGGAGGCGTGCCGAGCATGTCAGTTCACCGCCTTGCTGAAGCCCTTCCAGTAGGGCTCGCGCAGCTCGCGCTTCAGGACTTTGCCGGCGCCTGAGAGCGGCAGCGGTGTGGTGCGGAAATCGACGCTGCGCGGACACTTGTAGCCCGCGATCTGCTTGCGGCAGTGTTCCATGACCTGTTCGGCGTTGAGCGCGACGCCGGGCTTGGCCACGATGATGGCGTGGACGCGCTCGCCCCAGCGCTCATCGGGCACGCCGATCACGGCAACTTCACCGACGCCCGGCATGAGCGAGATGGCGTTCTCGACTTCGGCCGAATAGACGTTCTCGCCGCCCGAGATGATCATGTCCTTCAGCCGGTCGACGATATAGACGAAGCCTTCGTCGTCCATGGTGGCGCCGTCGCCAGAATAGTACCAGCCGTTCTCCAGCACGGCGGCCGTTTCGGCCGGCTTGTTCCAGTAGCCCTTCATGATGTTGGCACCGCGGATCGCCAGTTCGCCCGCCGTGCCGCGCGGCACTTCCTTGCGGTCGGCGTCGACCACCTTGACCTCGCAGCCCAGTGCCACCTGTCCGCACGACTTCAGCCTGCCGGCGAACGGTCCGTCGAGCGTGGTGTAGCGCGGGTCGAGCAGGGTGACGATCGGCGCCGCTTCGGTCATGCCGTAGGCATGCATCAGCTTGACGTGCGGCATGACCTGCATGGCCTTGCGCAGCACACCCTCGGGCATCGGCGANNTCGAAGCGCGGAACGAAGGCGTGGCGGCCGCCCGACAGGGTAACGCCGAAGGTCGAGGCGCCATCGGCGAGATGGAACATCGGGCCGGAATGGATGTAGGTCGTATCGGCGTTGAAGCCGATGCCGGCCACGCCGTTCATGGCGTTCATCACCAGGTTGGTGTGGCTGAGCATCACGCCCTTCGACCGGCCGGTGGTGCCGCCGGTGTAGAACAGCCCGGCGAGATCGTCGTTGGCGGCGCCGGCATCGTCGGCCGGCTCGTAGGCTGCCAGGTCCTCGTAATGCAGGACGCCTTCGGGCGAGGCGATATCGTCGAGCCACACGACTTCGCGCACGCTGGGGATCTTGCCCTCGAGCGCGCTCAGGTGGTGCGCCATCGCAGCGTCGATGAACAAGGCCACCGCGCCCGAATCGGACAGGATGTATTCGATCTCGGGCGCGGCGAGCCGGGTGTTGAGCGGGACCATAGCCGCGCCGATCCACGGGATGGCGTAGAGCAGCTCAAAGTAGCGGTCGCTGTTCAGCGCCAGGATGGCGACACGATCGCCGTTTCGCACGCCCAGTGCGGATAGCGCGCCGGCGACGCGGGCAACGCGCTCGGCGCTCTGCTGCCACGTCCGGCGTCGGCCGGAGAAGCTCGTGGCGGCCCCGTGCGGCTTGGTCTGCACGGCGCGGCGGAGACTCTGGGTCAGGGCGAACATGACGCGATGCTAAGGGCTCGTTCGTTCGCGCCGCAAGGGGGATCATGCTAAAGGGGAGGCATGAACGACATGACCCCTCCGGCGCTGGATCGCACGCCGCCTGCCTTCAATCCGCTCGATCCGGCGTTCATCGCCGACCCCTATCCATTCTATCACCGCATGCGCGAAACCGCGCCGGTGTTCAAGACGCCGCTGGGGTTCTGGCTGCTGACGCGCTACGAGGATGTCTCCCTGGCATTGCGCGACCGTCGCTTTGGCAAGGACTTCGTCGGCAACATCACGCGCCGTTACGGCGAAAACCGGATGAATGAGCCGGCAGTGGCGAGCCTCGGCAACACCATGCTGGTGCTCGATCCGCCCGATCACACGCGGCTGCGCGGCCTGGTGACCAAGGCCTTCACCGCCCGCCGCGTTGCCGACATGCGGTCACGCATCAAGGCGCTGGTCGACCAGCAGCTCGATCGCGTCCAGGACAAGGGCGCGATGGACGTGATGCGCGATCTCGCGCATCGCCTGCCGGTGATCGTGATCTGCGACATGCTGGGCATTCCCGAAGCGCATCGCGCGCCGTTCCTGGCCGGCAGCAATGTCAATGGCCGCATCCTCGAGCCGGTACCGATGACCCGCGAGGAACTCGACCAGGCCAATGCTGCGACGCAGGGTGCCAACCTCTACTTCGACCAATTGTGCGAACTGCGCCGCCGCGAGCCCCAGGACGATCTGACGACCGAGCTGGTCAAGGCCGAGGAGGCGGGTGATCGCCTGACGACGGAGGAGCTGCGCGCCAATATCGGCCTGCTGTTCGGCGCTGGCCACGAGACCACCACCAACCTGATCGGCAACGGCCTGCTGGCGCTGCACAAGCAGCCCGACCAGTGGGAGCGGCTCAAGGCCGATCCGTCGCTGATCCCCAATGCCATCGAGGAACTGCTACGCTTCGACTCGTCGGTCCAGCTGACCGGCCGCGTCACCAACGCCGACATCGACATCGGCGGTACCACGATACCAGCCGGCGAAAGCGTCATCATGCTGCTGGGCGCGGCCAACCGCGATCCGGCGCAATATGCCGACCCCGACCGGCTCGATATCGGCCGGCAGAACATACGGCCGATGTCGTTCGGCGGCGGCATCCATCACTGCCTGGGCGCACAGCTCGCCCGCCTGGAAGGCGAATTGGTCTTCGCCGCGCTGGCCGAGCGCATGCCGACACTCGAGTTGCCGGAGAAAGACAAGCCGGCGTGGCGGCGCAGCTTCACCTTGCGCGGCCTCTCCAAGCTGCCGGCAATCTGGCACTGAACCATGGGCGCGAGCTGGCGGGGCGAGGGCGCTCAGCATCAGGGCGCGCGCCCCTACCAAGAGGACCGATGGGCGCTCAAGGCGCTTCCCGACGGGGCGCTGCTGGCAGTTGTCGCCGACGGCATGGGCGGCCATGCCGGCGGCGCGGTCGCCTCGCAGCTCGCGATCGACGCCTTCGTGAAGACCGTCGAGCAGGGCCGCGGACTGGCTGACGGACTGCAGGCGGCCAACGAGGCCGTGCGCGCCGGCGCGGCCGGCAAAGCCGAACTGGCCGGCATGGGCTCGACCCTGGTGGCGGCCATCGTCAAGGGCGACGAGGTACGCTGGATCAGCGTCGGCGACTCGCCCTTCTATCTGGTGACGACCGGCAAGGTCGAACGACTGAACGCCGATCACTCCATGGCGCCGCAGATCGATGCCCTGGTCGAGCGCGGAGTGATCACCGCGGAGGAGGGCGCCAATCATCCTGGCCGCCATACCTTGCGCGAAGCCGTGATGGGCGACCCGCTTAGCTTGATCGACGAAGGCAGCCGGCGGCTCGGCACTGCCGCGAGGCTCCTGCTGTGCAGCGATGGCGTGGAGACGCTCGATCATAGCAAGATCGCAGCGCAATCGGCGGGCTCGCCCAAGAAGCTGATCGACGCGGTTCTAGCCGCCGCCAGTCCGCACCAGGACAACGTCACGGTGATCAAGTTGGAACGCGGGTCATGAGCAAGGGTCCTGTCGTCATCGAAGTCACGCGCGGTCCGGTCGTCGAAAGCCGCCACGAGGGCATCGCCGCCGTGGTCAAGGCCGATGGCACGGTGGTGGCCTCGTGGGGCGATATCGACGCCGCCATCCTGCCGCGCTCGGCGACCAAGCCGATCCAGGCGATCCCGTTCGTCGAAAGTGGCGCGGTCGAACGCTTTGGTCTCGGCAACGAGCAGGTGGCGATGTCCTGCGCCTCGCACAACGGCGAGGCACGGCATGTTGAGACGGTGCGTGCCTGGCTGAAAAAAGTCGGACTCAGCGAAGACGACCTCGAATGCGGTGCCCATGCCTCGCGATTGGTCTGGCGTGTCGAGGAGCTGGCGCGCGCCAACGCGCCGCTCACCAATGCGTCGAACAATTGCTCGGGCAAGCACAGCGGCTTCCTGACCACGGCCGTACAACACGGCGAGCAGACCAAAGGCTATATCAGGTACGACCATCCGGTGCAGCGCCGGGTGCGCACGGCATTCGGCGATCTTGCCGGCCTCGATGCCGACGCGATGCCCTATGGCACCGACGGTTGCGGCATTCCGACCCTGGCCGTCCCGCTCCGAGGCCTCGCGCGCGCCATGGCGACCATGGCCGATCCGTCGCGTCTGCCAAGCAAGCGCGCCGAAGCCATCGGGCGCATCCGGGCGGCGATGAACGCCGAGCCTTTCATGGTCGCGGGCACGGATCGTTTCTGCACGCGACTGAACAGCAAGCTCGGCACCGCGGTGCAGGCCAAGGGCGGCGCTGAAGGTGTTTACTGCTGCATGCTGCCGACCTTGGGCCTCGGGCTCGCTCTTAAGATGTGGGACGGTGCCGGGCGGGCCAGCGAAGTGGCGACCGCCACCATCCTCGATCATCTCGGCATGCTGCCGGCGACCGAGAAGGACGCCATCGTGCATCCGCCCATCAAGAACGTCGTCGGCCTGCTGGTCGGCGAAATGAGGCCGGCCAAGAGCTGGCTGGGCTGAGACCTCGCGTGAGCGTCACGCTCGACATTGTGGAGATCGGAGCGCGCGGCGACGGGGTGGCCGACGCTGACGGCCGCCGCTACTTCGTGCCTTTCACCTTGCCTGGAGAGACCGTCGAGGCCGAGCCGGGCCACAAGCGTGGCGAAGGCATTGCTGCGGAGTTGATCGAGGTGCTGGCGCCGTCGCGCCACCGCGAGGCGCCGCCCTGCGCGCACTTCACTGTGTGCGGTGGCTGCGCGCTGCAGCATTGGCGGCGTGATGTCTACACCGCTTGGAAAGTTGGCTTGATCGCGCGGGCGCTACAGCAGCGCGGTGTAGCAGCGCCACTCTTCGAGCCGCCGCTCCTCGGCGCGCCGGCGGAGCGGCGGCGCGTCGATTTCGTGCTGCGCCGCCAGGGCAGGCGCGTGCTGGCCGGCTTTCACGAGCGGGCCGCCCAGCGGATCGTCGATGTCGGCACCTGCGTGATCGCGCGGCCTGCGCTCAACGCCCTGCTGGAGCCCTTGCGCGCCGTCCTGGTCGAGGTGTTGCCCGAAGGCGCAGCGGCGGATGCTGTCGCGAATGAGACCGACAGTGGGCTCGACGTATTGATCCGTCCGCACAAACGACTCGACCTTTCACTCGAGCGGCGCCAGGCGTTGGTGAATCTGGCCGACCGCGCCGACCTGGCGCGGCTGAGCTGGGGCGATCGCACGACCGCCGAGCCGCTGGTGACGCGTCGGACGCCGCTGCTCGCTTTCGACTCTGTGACCCTCGAGCCGCCGCCCGGCGCCTTCCTGCAAGCGAGCAAGCGCGGCGAGCAAGCGATGCGCGCGGCGGTCGCTGCCTGGACCGGCGATGCGCCGCGGCTGGCCGATCTGTTCGCGGGCATCGGCTCGCTGTCGCTCGGCCGCGCCGGCAGGCTCACCCTGTATGAAAGCGACAAGCCCGCCGTCGCCGCAGTGGATGCGGCGGCGCGCAAGCTGGGCGGCAATCGCGTCAGCGCGGAGCGGCGCGACCTCTTCCGCAATCCGCTGACGGCAAAAGAACTCGACGCTTTCGAAGCCGTCCTGCTCGATCCGCCGCGCGCCGGTGCCCTCGCTCAGACATTGGAGCTGGCGCGCTCGAAGGTGCCGCGCGTGGTCTACGCCTCGTGCGATCCCGGCAGTTTTTCGCGCGATGCGCGGGCCTTGCAGGACGGCGGATACCGGTTGGAAAAATTGCTGCCGGTCGACCAGTTCCTGTGGTCGGCGCATGTCGAGTTGATTGCGCTGTTCGCCCGCGCGCCGCTAAGGTCGGCCAAGACGGCAAATAGACAATGAATCCGAGGAGATGACCCGATGATGTTCGATCTCAGGGGTAAGGTGGCGGTGGTCACCGGCGGCAGCCGCGGCATTGGTCGCTCGATCTGCGAGCAGATGGCCGCGCACGGCGCCAAGGTCATCGTCTCCAGCCGCAAGCTGCCGGCCTGCGAAGAGGTGGTGAAGGGCATCAAGGCCAAAGGTGGCGACGCGACAGCGGTCGCCGCCAGCATTTCCGAGAAGGCCCAGCTCGAGAACCTGGTCGCGGCGGCCCGCAAGGCCTACGGGCGGATCGACATCATGGTTTGCAACGCCGCCTCCAATCCCTACTTCGGGCCGCTCACCGGTCTCAAGGAGGAGGTGTTCGCCAAGATCATGCAGAACAACGTCATGTCCAATCTCTGGCTGATGAACATGGTCGGGCCGGAGATGGCCGAGCGGAAGGACGGCGTCTTTATTGTAGTGTCGTCGATTGGCGCCCTCGTCGGCTCGGCCCATATCGCGGCCTACAACATGAGCAAGGCGGCCGACCTGTCGCTGGTGAAGTCGCTCGCCATGGAATGGGGCAAGCACAACATCCGGGTCAATGCCATCGCGCCGGGCCTGATCCAGACCGACTTCGCCAAGGCGCTGTGGGACAATCCGCAGATCCGTGCCGCGCAGGAGAACAAGGCGGCGCTGAAACGCATCGGCCAGCCCGACGACATCGGGGGCGTCGCGGTGTTCCTTGCGTCCAAGGCAGGCAATTTCGTGTGCGGTCAGTGCATCATCGCCGATGGCGGCGTGATCGGTGCCGGAGCGGAGTAACTCTTGCCGGACCGCGGGCCTCCGGCCCGCTTCTGTTCATAGTCGTTGCTGGGAGCGCGCCACTCCAGTGGCGCGCTCCCAGCTATGAGGCGGGCCGGAGGCCCGCGGTCCGGCGCGAAGACTAAGCCAGATCGAGTTCGCACCACACGGGGACGTGGTCCGACGGTTCGGGCTTGCCGCGCTCGGCCTTGTCGATGCCGACAGCGCTCAGCCGATCGGCGGCCTGCGGCGACAGCAGCAGGTGGTCGATGCGCAGCCCGTGGTCCTTCGACCAGGCGCCGGCCTGATAATCCCAATAGGTGTATTGCACGTCGTCGAGATGGAAGGCTCGCACTGCGTCGGTCAGGCCGAGATTGAGCAAGCTGCGCAAAGCGGCACGCGATTGCGGCTGGCAGAGTGCGTCGTCGGCGAAGGCGGCGGGGCTGTAGACGTCGATGTCGGTCGGGATGACGTTGTAGTCGCCGCCCAGCACGAACATCTCCTCAGCCGCGAGCAGCGCCTTGGCGCGCCGCGTCAGGCGCTCCATCCAGGCGATCTTGTAGGTGAATTTCTCGGTGCCGATGGGATTGCCGTTGGGCAGATAGATGCCGCCGACCGTGAGCGGACCCTTGGACGTCTGAATGCGGCCCTCGATGTAGCGCGCCGGTTCGTCGGCGACGGCGTCGGGCAGGGCGCGCGCGGTGATCTCGACGGGGTGCAACGACAACAGCGCCACGCCGTTGAAGCCCTTCTGGCCCACCATCTCGACCTTGTAGCCGGCCGCTTCGATTTCGAGTTTGGGGAACTGCGGCTCCTGCGCCTTCAGCTCCTGCAGCACAACGACGTCGGGCTTGGCGCGTTGCAGCCACGAGACGAGGTTGCTCGTCCGCTTGCGGACGGAATTGACGTTCCAGGTCGCGACCTTCATCGCGGCGGGATCACACGCTGAAGGAGTTGCCGCAGCCGCAGGACGAGGNNCAGCCGCCGCCCAGCACGGCCACGCGCATCATGACGGGCTTGGCTTCCTTGGAGGCCAAAAAGGCGATGCGCTTGGCAGCGCTCGGGGTCACGGAAAAGGCGGTGTCGCTCATGGCTACAAGATGTGGTTGGACAGCCGATTCGTCAATGCTTGGCATTGCGGCCGAGCGGGTCGCACCGGAGCCGCAAATGCCCTTAATGCGCATATGGAAATTAGTCCGTTGCGGTTTAATAAACGGTTAGAAAACGGCAAGTGCCACCTGCGCAGTTGGAGAGAACTGGTCCATGGACAGCACTATACGCCCAGTCGCATCGAATCGACGATTATGGTCCTTAGCCCTCATGCTACGGCTGCCACACTGAGTTCACGGGCGCGCACCCGCTCGCGGTTGAGGATATAGAGACCGGAGCCGATGACCAGCGGCAGGCCATACCAGACCATCGGCGATGGCTGCTCCTTGAACCACAGGTAGCCGTAAAGCATCGCCAGCACGATGGAGCTGTAGTCGAAGGGCGCCAGCACGGAGGTCGGCGCCAGGCGCAGCGCCCGCGTCACCAGGATCTGGCCGACCCCGCCGATCACACCCAGCGAGCACAGCCAGAACCAGTCGGCAAGCGTCGGCCACTTCCACTCAGGGATCGCGCCGATCAGCGAGACCGCGCTGGCGAACAGGCAGAACCAGAAGATCGTCGCCGCATCGTGGTCGTGGCGGCTGATCAGGCGCGTCAGCACCGTCGACAGCGAATAGCAGAAGGTTGCCAGCAGGACGACCAGCGACAGCCAGTGGACCGAGATATTCCACGGCTCGAGCATGACCAGCACGCCGGCGAAACCCACGGCGACGGCACTCCAGCGGCGCCATCCTACAGCTTCGCTCAGAATGGGCACGGCGAGCGCCACCATGAACAGAGGTGCTGCGTAGGAGATCGCGTAGGCGTCGACTAGGGGCATGCGCGGGAAGACATAGAAGAAGCCCAGCAGGCTGCCGAAGCCGGTGACGATGCGAAATACCTGCAATAGCGGGCGGGTGCTGCGGAAAAGCCGGATGCCACCTGCGCCGCGGACGAGGAAATAAAGCGGTACGAGGGCGACGGTGCTGCGAAACAGCATCATCTGGAACGGCCCGTACGAATCGCCCAGCCACTTCACCATGGCATCCATGGTGGAGAACAACGCCAAAGCAGCGACTCTGGCGTAGATGCCGAACAGCGTTGAAGAGGGTGAGGCGGGCAAGGTGCGTTGCTTCGGTTTGGGGGGGAGGCGCCTATAGACTGTCTGGTTCAGCCGTGATTTTGCGATCCCCGGGTGTTCGGCGCGAATGGCCCCCTATTTGCACTGCAATTATTTCTTTCAACATTTGGGTCCTTATGTGCAAATCGTTCGCAACATAGGATCACACCGAGCTTTGTACTATAATGCACGAAGTGGGTAACTTCTGGAGCACGGCGATCGTGGTGTGCCTGATCGCGGCAGCACCAGCAGTCGCGCAGCAAGCAGCGCCGGCGCCGCAGGCGGAGCCGACGCCGCAGATGCGAGCTGCTTATGATGCGGCGTTTCAGGCGACGCTGGCCAAGCCGGCCGATCCGGACACGCTGGTCAAGTATGCCGAGTTGGCGGTCCAGGTCGGTGACTACGAGGGGGCGATCTCCGCTCTCGAGCGTTTGCTGCTGATCGATGGCGATCAGCCGGAGGTCAAGCTTGAGCTTGGCGTGTTGTATGTGCGGCTTGGGTCGTTCGAGGCGGCGCGGAATTACTTTGAGGAAGTGCTGGTTTCACCGACCGCTACGGATGAGCTGAAGGACAAAGCGGAAGACTATCTGAAGGAGACAGCGAGACCTTGATCTGCCGCAAGAGCTGCATGCAGCGAGCGGGACCGATCGGGAACGATGCCATGAAGCCTTCGAAGCTTGTACTTAAGTGTCGGGCGGCGAATGGGATTGTGGGTTTGGATGGATCGAATGACGAGTTTTAGTGGCCGGACTCTCGTGTTGGCGATGGCCGTCGCCCTGGCCGGTGCCCTGACAGGCGCGCCGGCCTGGGCGCGCGTTGGCGTGACATCGGTCGTCGAAGGCGAGCCTCTCGGCAAGCCGCCGACCGAGACCGAACGGGTGCTGAAAATCGGCAACGACATGGAGGCGAACGAGCGGGTCACCACCAAGGGTAATGACCGCGTCCATATCGTCTTTCTCGATGGATCGTCGTTGACGGTCGGGCCGAACAGCGTGCTGGTGGTCGACAAGTTCGTCTACGATCCGGCGAAAAAGACCGGCGAACTTGCGCTCAGCGCCCCGGTCGGTGTTTTCCGCTTCGTCGGCGGAGCGATCAGCAAGACCTCGGAGGTCAAGATCAAGACGCCGTCGGCGTCGATGGGCATCCGCGGCGGCATCGCCACGTTCAACGTCGCCCCGGGCGGCCAGACGACAGCCAACTTCCTGTTCGGTACGTCGCTGACAGTGACGAGCCAGGGCGTCACGCGCACGATGACGGACGCCGGGACGCGGGTCAGCGTTACTCCGGGCTCGCCGCCGACGCCGCCTGCGCTCATCCCGCCCGGCGGCCTCGCGCCCGATCGCGCGCTTCAGAACAACGCCGGATTGCAGGTTGCGATGACAGCCCCGGCAGGCGGACCGCCTCCCGGTGGAGCACCGCCAGGCGCAGGAGCGCCAAGTGCAGGCGGCCAGCAGGCGGCGGCGCCACGGCCGGGCGCACCGACAGGCACGGCACGTGCCCGCGGCACGACGGCGCCTCGGACTCCAGGGGCCAATGCTGGTCCCGGTGGACCAGGTGCGAGACCGCCGGCCGCGACGAGAATCGGCGCGGCCCTTGCGGGTTCCGGCCTGAGCGGGCGCAACTCGGGTGTGGCGCCGAATGTGGTGGTGGCACAACTGTCGCCGCAGATACGCGCCGGCTTGCCAGGTGGCGGTCTTCCGACGGGGCCGACGGGTACGGGAGCTCCGCCGGGCGCCGGCGTGCAGCTTGCGCAAGCGGGTCCGGGTGGAGCGACGCCGCCAGGCGGAGGTGCGCCCGGGCAGCAACAGAATCAGCAGGGCCAAACTGGTGGTCAGCAGGGCCAGGCCGGCGGACCTCAGCAGGGTGCCGGAGCAGCTCCAGGCGCCGGGGCGGCGCCAGGCGGCGGCCCGCAGCAAGGTGGTGGACCTCAGCAAGGTGGTGGACCTCAGCAAGGTGNNCAAGGTGGTGGACCTCAGCAAGGTGCCGGACCGCAGCAAGGCGGCGGCCCGTTGCAGGGCGCCGGACCTCAGCAAGGCGGCGGCCCGTTGCAAGGTGCCGGACCGCAGCAGGGTGGTCCGCAACTGGGCGCCGGCCCGACGGAAGCCGGCGGCCCGCAGCAAGGTGCTGGTCCGCTCCAGGGAGCCGGCCCGCAAGCCGGTGGAGGGCCGCTTCAAGGCGGTGGCCCGCTGCAAGGCGCTGGTCCGCAGCAGGGCGGTGGCCCATTGCAAGCCGCCGGGCCCCAGGGTGGGGGTCCGCTCCAAGGTGGTGGTGGTCCGCAAGGTGGCGGTCCGTTGCAAGGCGCGGGGCCGCTTCAGGGTGGTGGTCCGCTTCAGGGCGCCGGTCCGCTTCAAGGTGCAGGCCCACTTCAAGGTGCCGGTCCGCTGGTAGGCGGCGGCCCGCTCCAGGGTGCCGGCCCTCTCCAGGGTGGATCTCCGCTTTTGGGCGCTGG
>PLYQ01000014.1 GCA_003153415.1 Rhodospirillales bacterium
GCCAGCACCAGGCCGAACAGCGACAGGGTGTTGAACGACAGCCCGACCGCCGACATCACCGCGAAGGCGCCGATCAGCGACACCGGAATGGCCATCAACGGAATGATCGCCGCCCGCCATGTCTGCAGGAACAGGATCACCACGATGACGACCAGCAGCAGCGCCTCGAACAGCGTCTCGATGACCGCGTCGACCGAGGCCTGGATGAACTCCGTCGGATTGTAGACCACGGAGTAGTCGAGGCCCGGCGGGAAGTCCTTCTTCAGGCTCTCCATCGCCGCCTTCACGCCGTCCGACGTCTTGAGCGCGTTGGAGCCGGGGCGCTGAAAGATGACAAGCGCGGTGGCGACCTTGTTGTCGAGATAGGCGTTCACCGTGTAGTCCTGTGCGCCGAGCTCGATCCGCGCCACGTCCTTGAGCCGCGTCACCGAGCCGTTGGTCTCGGCGCGCAGCACGATGTTGCCGAACTCCTCGATCGTGGTGAGGCGGCCGAGCGTCTGCACCGACAGGGTGAAGCCGCCGGGCGAGATGGCGGGCGCCTGGTTGATGGCGCCGGCCGCGACCTGCAGGTTGGCGGCGCGCAGCGCTAGCATCACCTCGCCCGCCGTCATGTTGCGCGCAGCGACCCGCGCCGGGTCGAGCCAGAGGCGCATGGAATAGTCGCGCGCACCGAACACCAGCACGTTGCCTACGCCGTCGACCCGCCCCAGCACGTCCTTCACGTAGAGCGTGGCGTAGTTGGAGATGTACTGCTGGTCGCGGCTGTCGTCGGGCGAGACCATGTGCACGACCATCATCAGGTCGGGCGAGGCCTTGCGCACGACGATGCCCAGGCGCTGGACGTCCTCGGGCAGGCGCGGCTGGGCGACGGCGACCCGGTTCTGCACGTTGACCTGCGCCTGGTCGATGTTGACGCCGGGCTTGAACACGACGTTGATCGACAGCCGCCCGTCGCCGGTCGACTGCGAATTGATGTACAGCATGTCGTCGACGCCGTTGATCTCGAGCTCGAGCGGCGTGGCGACGGTTTCGGCGATCACTTCGGCTGAGGCGCCGGGATAGGTCGCGGTGACGTTGACGGTCGGCGGAGCGATCTCGGGATACTCCGCCACCGGCAGGCGGAGCTGGGAGATGCCGCCGACGATCAGGATGATGAGCGACAGGACCGACGCGAAGATCGGCCGGTCGATGAAGAAGTGGGAAAAACGCATACCGCCCGCGTCGTCCTATTTGGCCTTGTCGGCGATGGTGCCCTGTTGCGGCACGACCTTGGCGCCCGGCCGCACCATCGGATTGGCGAGCCCGTCCAGCACCACCTTGTCGGTCGGTGCCAGGCCCTCGCGCACGACCCGCAGCCCGTCGACGAGCGGGCCGAGCGTCACGGGCTTGGCTTTCACGACATTGTCGTCGCCCACGACGAACACGATCTTGCGGGCCTGGTCGGAGATGATCGCCGAATCGGGCACCAGCAGCGCATCGTATTCGCCGCCGAAGAGCTGGATGCGGCCGAACACGCCGGGCGTCAGCAGCCGCTCCTTGTTGTCGACGATGGCGCGCGTGCGGATGGTGCCGGAGCGTAGGCTCATCTGGTTGTCGACGAAATCGATCTTGCCGGTGCGCGTCCACTCCGTCTCGTCGGACAGCCGGATGCGCACGGGGATCGAGGGGCTGTTCGACTGCGGCCGCGAGCCCGACAGGAACAGGCGGGCGTAGCGCAGTTGGTCGGACTCCGAGACGTCGAACACGAAATGGATCGGATCGAGGGCCACGATGACGGCGAGCAGCGTGGCGCCGGTCTGGCCGCCCTGGATCAGGTTGCCGGGGTCGACCTTGCGGTCCGAGATGCGGCCGGCCAGCGGCGCCTGCACGTCGGTCCATTCGAGATTGAGCTGGGCGTTGCGCAGGACGGCCTCGGCCGACTTGAGCTGGGCGCGGGCGACCGCAAGGTTGGACTTACGCGTGTCGTAGTCCTGGTCGGTGATCGTCTTCGACCCGATCAGCGAAGCGCCGCGCTGGACCTGGAGGTCGGCCAGATCAACCTGCGCCTTGTTGCGCGCCACGTCGGCCTGCGCCTGCTCGACGGCGATTTCATAGGGCCGCTTGTCGATGGTGAACAAGAGATCGCCTTTGTTGACGATCTGGCCATCCTTGAAATTGAGCGTGTCGATGAAGCCCGAGACGCGCGCGCGTATCTCGACCGTGGCCAGCGCCTCGAAGCGGCCGGAATATTCGTCCCACTGGGTGACCCGCTTGGCGAGCGGCGGGGCGACCGACACCGGCATGGCGGGCGGACCGCCCTGTGCCCAGGCGTGGGAGGCGACCAGAACAAGACCGGCGATCAGGGCGAGGCGGCGACGGCGGACGGACAAACTCGAACTCCCCCTTGCGAACAATTCTGCGTCGCGAAGGGCAGATGTGGTGGCGCTGCAAGTTTCTGTCAATCGCCGGCCGGGTAACCACCCTATGCGGGTTTCCTGGGGGGACCGTCGCGGGAGCGGTCTTTTTGCAGTGAATCCCTGGCTTCGAGCGCCCGTCCCACGCGATTCATTCATTGGAGGTGGCCCCCGACCATGCTTACCCTTGAGCCAACTTTTCGGGGGGAAAACCAATGCACATCGTCAACCGGATCCTTGGCACCGCTGCCGCGTTGGGCTTGTTCGCGCTGTTCGGCCAGCCGGCCGCGGCGGAGTCGACCCTCGATGTCGTGAAGAAGCGCGGACAGTTGATCTGCGGCGCCAACGGCCAATTGCCCGGCTTTTCGTTCCTCAATGCTATGAAGGAATGGGAGGGCCTCGACGTCGATCTGTGTCGCGCGATTGCCGCCGCGGTGCTGGGCGATGCGACCAAGGTCAAGTTCGTGCCACTGACGGCCCAGCAGCGTTTCCAAGCCTTGGCCTCCGGCGAGGTCGACGTGCTGGTGCGCAACACCACCGTCACCCTGCAACGCGACGCAGGCCTCGGCGTCCAGTTTGCCGCCATCAACTATTTCGACGGCCAGGCGTTCGTGGTCCCGGCCAAGCTCAACATCAAGGAGCTGGCCTCGCTGCGCAGCAGCACCATCTGCTTCACCAAGGGCACGACGCACGAAGCCAACATGCTGGCCTGGTTTCGTGTTCGCAAGCTCTCGGTCATGCCGGTCGGCTTCGACACGGACGACGCGATGTACGACGCCTTCCTTGCCAGCCGTTGCGTCGGCGCGACTGCGGACGCGACCGCGCTGGCGTCGTCACTGGTGCGGCGCGGCAAGGCGGCGGACTACTTCATGCTGCCCGAGGTCATCTCGAAGGAGCCGCTTGGCCCCTTTGTCCGGCGCGGCGACGAGGCGTGGCTGGATGTGGTGCGCTGGACGCACTACGCCATGCTCGAAGCCGAGGAGCGCGGGATTTCCAAGGCTGGTGTCGACGAGCAACGCCAATCGCTCGATCCCGAAGTGAAGACCTTCCTGGGTGTCACGCCGGGCAATGGCAAGGCGCTCGGCCTCAGCGAGGCCTGGGCCTACAACATCATCAAGCAGGTCGGAAACTACAGCGAGAGCTTCGAGCGCAATCTCGGCACGCGCTCGCCGCTCAAGCTGGCACGCCGCATCAATGCCCTGTGGAACCAGGGCGGCCAGATGTATCCGCCGCCGCTGCGCTGACGGCGACGACGCGCTCGCCCGAGGCATGCTAGGCTGGCGGCGGGAGGAAACAATGAACCCGCCGCGCCGCCGATTGCTTCAACTGGCCGCGAGCGCCTCGGCGCTTCCGCTGATTGCGCCTGACGCCGCAGCGCAGGCCTGGCCGACGCGTCCCATCACCATGATCGTGCCGGCCTCGGCCGGTGGACCGACCGATTCGCTGGGGCGCATCCTCGCCGAACGCATGGCGGCGCTGCTCGGCCAGACCATCGTGGTCGAGAATATCAGCGGCGCCGGCGGCTCGATCGGCGTCGGCCGGGTGGCCCAAGCAGCACCCGACGGCTACACGATCGGCATCGGCCAGTGGACGCACTATGTGGTGAACGGCGCGGTCTACAAGCTGCAGTACGATCTGGTGCGCGACTTCGCGCCGATCGCTCTTGTGGCAACCGGCCCGATGGTCATGGCGGTCAAGAAATCCTTCCCCGCCAACGATCTCAAGGAGATGATCGCCTGGCTCCGCGCCAATCCCGACAAGGCGTCGGCGGGCACGGGCGGCGTCGGAGCACCTGGTCATATCGCCGGCATCTTCTTTCAGAAGCTGACGGGCACGCAGTTTGCCTTCGTGCCCTATCGCGGCACCGCGCCGGCCATGCGCGACCTGGTGGCCGGGCAGATCGATTTCATGTTCGACCAGGCGTCGAACGTGCTGCCGCAGCTGCGCTCCGGCAACATCAGGGCCTTCGCCGTCACCGCCCGGGAGCGTCTCTCCTCGGCGCCCGATCTGCCGACGGTCGACGAGGCGGGGTTGGCGGATTTCCATATGTCGGTGTGGCACGCGCTGTGGGCACCGCGCGCTGCGCCGGCGGCCGTCGTCGCCAAGCTGAACGACGCGGCGGTGAAGGCGTTGGCCGATCCGGCCTTGCGTGAAAAATTCGTCGCGCTCGGCCAGGAGATCCCGCCCGCCGACCAGCTGGCGCCCGCAGCCCTTGGCGCCTACCAGAAGGCCGAGATCGACAAATGGTGGCCGATCGTCAAGGCCGCCGGCATCAAGGCCGAATGACGATGATGAAGCTGGGCGTCCTGCAGTTCTTCGCCTGGCCCGGCCGGCAAGGGCCCCTGGAAGAGGTCTATGCCCGCGCGCTCGAACGCATCGAGATCATGGATCGCGGCGGCTTCGACGCGGTGTGGCTGGCCGAGCATCACTTCACCACCTTCAGCGTCTGCCCGTCGGTGCACATGATGGGCGTGCTGGCCGCAGCCCGCACCAAGCGGCTGCGCATCGGTACGGCGGTGTCGCTGGCCGCCCTCTATCATCCGCTGCGGCTGGCCGAAGAGGTGGCGCTGCTCGACATGCTGTCGGGCGGTCGGGTGAACTGGGGCGCCGGCCGCGGCTTCGCCCATTCCGAATTTGCCGCCTTCGGCGTGCCGCAGGAGGAAAGTGCCGAGCGTTTCCGCGAAGCCGTTGAGATCGTATTGCAGGCTTGGACGCAGGAGCGCTTCACCTTCAAGGGCGCGCATTTCAGCTTCGACGACATCGAAGTGATGCCCAAGCCCCTGCAGCGGCCCCATCCGCCGACCTGGATGGCAGCGACTTCGGAATCGGCGATCGACTGGGCGGCCAGCCGCGGCTTTTCTATCCTGATGGACCCGCACGCCTCGATGAAGGAGCTGGGCGACAAGCGCCGCCACTACTCCATCAAGCTCGCCGAAGCGGGTTTCTCCGACCAGGGCCGCGACATCCCGATGGCGCGGCTGCTCGCGTTGGCGCCGACGATGGCAGAGGCCGAAGCCGTCGCCCGGCGCGGCGCGCAGTGGCTGGTCGACGCCTATGCCGGGCCGCAGCACGCCCACCGCAAGACGCTGCCGCCGCGCACCTACGACGGCAAGGATCCGGCGCAGCACTATGTCGACAGCGTCATCCTTCACGGTACGCCCGACTCAGTGGTCGAGCGGATCGCCCAACTAAAGGAAGAGATCGGGCTCAACTACCTGATGTGCGCGCCCTTGAGCCGTGAGAGCTTCAGGCTGCTAGCCGATCAGGTGCTGCCGCGGCTGTGAGCATCGCCTCGGCGATGATCGTCATGTCCTGCTCGCCGATCTCAACCAGCCCCTGGCGCAGGCGATAGCCCCAGTTCGGCGCCTGGGTGAAGGCGAGCCTTCCCTTCAGCAGCGCAAGGGGCGTCTCCGCAGCGTCATGCCAGGCGACGTCGCGCCGATAAGGCAGGAAACCCTCGCCCATGTCGGCGCGGTAGGGCGCACCTTCCTTGACGGTGAACAGCGCGGTGAAAGACTGCAGCCGGTCCTTGTCGCGCAACGCGTGGCTCGGCGAATAGCGACGGTTGGGCGAGTAGTAGATGACCCGGTCGCCGGGCTGGATACGGCGGAGCGGCGCGGCCTTGCCGTGGGAGACCTGCATGAAACCCGCGCTGCGGCCGATCGCGACATGTTCGGCGGAAGCGACCGCCAGCCAATTGCGGCTCATCGTGGCCTCCCTTATGCCGACTCGGGCGCCGCCGCCGGCGCGAACACGCGCAGGCGATGGCCGTCGGGATCGAGCGCCACGAAAGTGTGGCCGAAATCCATCGCCGTCGGCTTCTGCGCAATCGGCAGGCCGCGCTTCCGCCATTCGGCGTGCGTGCGCTCGACCTCCGCTGCATCGGTGACAGTAAACGCGACCTCGCCACCGCCCGGCGCCGTCGCGACGGGCTCCACGGTGTTGCGCAGCCACAGGCCCAGCATCACCTCCTCGGCGAGCGGCAGCATGGCGAAAGTGGGTGACGTCTCGACCGGCTTCTTGCCCAGAAGATCGGCATAGAAGGCGGCACTGGCCGGCGGATTGTCGACATAGAGCAGGACGAAGCTGAACTTGTGCATGAGGCTCTCCGTTTCGGGTGAGCCCACTCTAGATTGCCCTGCTGTCAGATTCTGTCAGCAGCCTGCGAGAGTCTTTTCGACGGCGATCGAATCAAGCCTTCCTCCCCATATGAATGGGGAGGAAAGCGATTCGACTCTCGTCGAAAAAGCACTAGGCGTCCGTGGCGTCCTCGCGCTCACGCCATTCCTTCATCATCGCCTGGCGCCGCCTGGGATAGCGTTTGTCGGTGACCGTCAGCGCGGCGATGCGGTCGGTGCGGAAATGGCGGTAGTCCTGGCGCAGCTCGCACCACGCCGCGACCACGCGCGCCCTGTCGAAGAAGCCGATCGCGAAGGGCCATACCGTGCGTGCCGTCATCCGGTCCTTCTTGTCGCGATATGAGAGCCTGAGCTTGCGCTCGGCCCGGATGGCCTGGCGGATTTTGGGCAGCTCGGCATCGCCCGCCGCGATCGGCTCGCCGGGGCCGATCAGCAGGCCCGAATCGTCCAGCGCGTCGCGCAGATCCTTGGGCAGCACCGCGCCTATCTTGGCCAGCACGTTGGCGGCGGCATCGGCCAGCGATCGGTCGGCGCGCTTGTGGACCCAGCGCGAACCCAGCACCAGCGCCTCGATCTCCTCCTCGCTGAACATCAGCGGCGGCAACATGAAGCCCGGGCGCAGCACGTAGCCGAGGCCCGCCTCGCCGTCGATATGCGCGCCCTCGGCCTTCAAGGTTTCGATATCCCGGTAGAGGGTACGCAGCGACACGCCGGTCGCCTCGGCCAGCACGGCGCCGCTCACCGGATGACGGTGGCGCCGCAATACCTGAATGAGATCCAAAAGCCGTTGCGCGCGTGACACGGTTGCCCCTTCATACGACAGCCAAGCATAACGTCATCTGCTGCCAATTTCCGTCAGTATAAGAAGTATGGTGGAACGCCCGAAAATTGCGGCCCCCAAGGTCGCGGTGATCGTCAATCCCGCCGCCCACAAGGGCGGTGCGGCCAAGCATTGGCCCGCCATCCAGGCCGAGCTCGCCCGGCGCCTCGGGCCCTTCGAGCCGCGATTCACCGAAGCGCCGGGCCACGCCACCTGGCTGGCGCGTTCGGCTTTATCGCAGGGGGCGCGGCGCATCGTGGCGGTAGGAGGAGACGGCACGGTCAACGAGACCCTGAACGGCCTGCTCGAGCGCTCCGGCCGCCTCAGCGAGCCCGACACGGTGCTCTGCCCCGTTCCCGCCGGCACCGCCAACGAACTCTGCCGCGTGCTTGGCCATCTGAAAGTCCCGACCCTGGCCTACGATGCGGCGGCGAGTCCCGCGACGCGGGCGATCGACCTGCTGCGCATCCGGTGCGAGGGGCTCGACGGCCGCCCGGTCGAGCGCTTCGGCTATCTCATCGTGTCGTTGGGCGGCGCTGCCACCATCAGCTGGCGGACCTCGCAGTCGCGCTGGCTGAAGAAGCTGGGCGGCATTGCCTATCTCCTGATGACGCCGGTCGTGACCCTTGGCTATCGCAGGCGCGCCGTCGCCATCACGGTCGACGGTGTGGCCCAGGGCACGCGGCCGATCTTCACGGCCATGGTCGCCAACATCGAGTATGGCGGCGGCGGCATGCGGCTGGTGCCGGGCGCCAGGTTCGACGACGGCGTGCTCGACCTGATCGAGATGGGCGACATCACCCCGCTCGCCATGCTGGCGACCGTGCTGCCCAAGGTCTATAGCGGCAACCACGTCCATCACCCAAAGGTGCGGATGAGCCGCGGCACGTCGTTCCATTTCGAAGCGGAGGTCGAGACGCTGGTCGATCTCGACGGCGAGACGGTCGGCCGCCTGCCGCTCGACGTCTCGGTCCTGCCACGCGCTTTTTATGTCGGGGGGCTTCCATGACAACCGGCGACTCTGTCTTCACAGGATCGATTCCTGCACTTTACGACCGGCATCTCGGGCCGTTGTTGTTTGTGCCCTACGCCAGCGATCTGGCGCGCCGGCTCGCCGACATCAAGACGGGCTCGGTGCTGGAGACGGCGTGCGGAACCGGCATCGTCACCCAAGCCCTTGCCGCAGCCTTGCCGCCTGCGGTCGAGCTTGTCGCCACCGATCTTAACCAGGCCATGATCGATTTCGCGGCGGCCAAGCCCGGGCTGAAGCGCGTCTCGTTCCGCCAGGCCGATGCGACCAAGCTGCCCTTCGCCGACGCGAGCTTCGACGTCGTGGTCTGCCAGTACGGCGTGATGTTCTTTCCCGACCGGATCGCCGGCTACCGCGAGGCGCGGCGGGTGCTGAAGCCCGGCGGACGTTTCCTGTTCAACGTCTGGGACAGCCTGGCGCACAATCCCGTGGCCGCCGTCGTCAACGACAGCATGGCCGGCCTGTTTCCGGCCGATCCGCCGCGTTTCCTGGCACGCGCCCCGCATGGCTATCACGACAGCGAGACCGTTCGGTCCGACTTGAGGCGCGCCGGATTTTCCAACATCTCGGTCGACACGCTGACGTTATCCTGCGGCGCGCCCTCTCATCGCGATCCGGCGATCGGCTTCTGCCAGGGCAGCCCGCTGCGCGGCGAGATCGAAGCGCGTAACGCCGGCGGCCTGCAGCAAGCCACCGAGGCGGCGGCCGCTGCCGTGGCCAAGCGCTTCGGCGCCGGCGCGCTTGTGGCCACCATGCAGGCGCATGTGTTTACCGCCGTCAGCTGACGGCTGAAGCCGCCCAGCCGCGCAGGACTCCCGCCGTCGCGCGGTCCATCGGGAAGAAACATTCGATGCGCAGTTCCTGCAGCATGATGTCCTGCGGCGTGCCCAACGTGGCGATGGTGGTGAAGAGTTTCAGGGAGACGTCGCCCTTGCGAAAATGCATGGGCAGCACCGGCGCACTGGCTGCCTCCGGCTGTGCCTTGAGCAGGGAACGTACGCCTTCGTAGGACAACAGCCGGTCGAGCAGAGCCGCGGTCTCGGGTCGTCCGTCTGCGGCGGCGTCGGCTTCGACGCTGCGGATGAAGTAGCGCACCACCTCCTGCCAGTTCACGAGATAGGGCCGCAACACGTCGGGTGCGACCAGCGCATCGGCCATGTTGACCGCGGCGTTTGGATCAAGCGGCCCGACAAGGAATTCGACCAGTCGCACTGCTCCTCCGTTTGCCTTGAGCAGGTTCCAGTGGCGGTCGACGGCGACGCCGGGGAACGGCTCCTGCTGGGCCAGAACATAGTCGAGCGCCTCGTTGATTTGGGCCAGTTCCGGCGCATCGAGGCGCGTCTCCTGCCAGACCGGTGCGAAGCCCGCGGCCAGCAGCAGCGCATTGTGCTGGCGCAGCGGTACGTCGAGCGCCGAGGCAAGGCGCAGGACCATGTCGCGGCTGGGCGCGGCGCGGGCCAATTCAAGGAAGCTGAGGTGCCGCTGAGAGATATCGGCGCGGCCGGCGAGGTCGAGTTGCGACCAGCCGCGGCGCTGGCGCCAGCGGTGAAGCTCCGAAGAAAATCCTTGCGCGTCCGACATTCGAATACCTGCCAAGTAGTTGCCGAAAGAACGGCCGATGCGAAGATGGCACAGAAAGATGGCCCAGGAAGATGGCACGGGGCGATCGGACACGACAGGAGCGACGGTAGTGGGCGAGTGGTTGGGCGTGCTGATTGCGATCGTGTCGAGCTGCCTTGGTGGTACGGCGGCCGCGGTCACGCGCTATCTGGTGGGCAACGCCGATCCGCTGACGCTCTCGATCCTGCGCTGGGGCATCGGCTTCCTTTGCGTGCTGCCGGTGGCACTTGTCCTGCGCGTGCGCTGGCCACGACGCGAGGACTGGCTGGGCGTCGCCCTGCTCGGCTTCTGTTTCTACGGCTTGTTCTTCATCCTCTACAACATTGCCATGGGCTACACGACCGCGGCGCGCGCCAGCCTGGCGCTCTCGACCTTGCCCCTGCAGACCATGGTGGTCGGCGCCCTGCTCGGCATCGAGGCGTTGACCTGGCGCAAGGTGACAGGCGTCGGCATCGCGATGCTGGGCGTCTTCGGTGCCCTCGGGTCGGGTCTCTCGGCGGCGCCGGTGGGCGCCTGGCGCGGCGAGCTGATCATGACCGGCGCCGTGCTCTGCATGTCGTTCTATAACGTGTGGTCGCGGGCTTTCATTGCCCGCTCGAGTGCACTGGGCTTCCTGGCCGTCGGCATGGGCGCCGGCGCCGTTGCGCTGGTCGTTGCAGGATTGCTGACCGGCCGGCTAGCCGTGCTCGCGAGCTTCGGCCAGGCGCAGTGGCTGGCGGGGATCTATCTCGGCGTTGCCGGTGGCGCGCTCGCCTTCATCCTGTGGGTGATGGCGCTGCAGCGGGCTTCGCCGACGCGCGTGGCCAACACCATGACCGTCAATCCCATCGCCGCGGCGCTGCTTGCCCAGCAGCTGGTCGGCGAGCCGATCACGCTCAACCTGGTGGTCGGGCTTGTCGCGGTCTTCGCCGGTATCTGGATCGCCACGACCGACGCCGCAAAGGTCCAAACATCGTGAAGGTTGCGATGGTGACCGGCGGTGGCCGCGGGCTCGGCCGCGCCTTTGCCCACGCTCTGGCGGCCGTCGATTACGCCGTCGCTGTTATGGCGCGCTCGGCGGATGAACTCGACGAGACGGTGGCGCTGGTCGAGCGCGCTGGCGGCCGGGCGCGTGCCTTCGCGGCCGACGTGACCGACGCTCTGGCCGTCGCACGTGCAGTCGGCGACATCGAGCGCTCACTGGGGCCGATCGATCTGCTGGTCAACAATGCCGGCGTCATCGGTCCGCTCGGGCCGTTTGCCGACAGCAGCGCCCTCGACTGGTGGCGCACGCTCGAGGTCAATCTCTACGGCCAGATCCTGTGTGCCCACGCCGTGCTGCCGGGCATGATCGCGCGCCGCAGTGGCCGCATCGTCAATATCGCCAGCGGCGGCGGCGCCACCATGCTCCCGTATTTCTCGGCCTATGTGACCAGCAAGACCGCGCTGATCCGCTTCGCCGAGTGCCTGGCCTTCGAAGTGAAGCCCCATGGCGTCGCCGTGTTCGCCATGGGTCCGGGAACGGTGCGCACCGCGATGTCGGAGCATTCGCTCAACTCGCCGGAGGGAAAGAAGTGGCTGCCGTGGTTCCGCGATACCTTCGAACAGGGCCGCGACCTGCCCGCCGAGCGGCCGGCCGAACTGCTGATGGCGCTGGCGTCCGGCCGGGCCGATGCCCTGTCGGGCCGCTACATCTATCCCGCCGATGATCTGGACCGTCTCATCGCGGCGTCAGCGGAGATCGAACAGGCGAAGCTCTATTCGTTGCAGATCCAGCGCCTTTGATCGCCGTCGAGGCGTAACATTATTGCGCAAGGGGTGTGGCGAAGGTGAGACGAATAGTGAAAAAGCTCGATTCCATCGGCATCGAAGGCGTCTCACTTAAGTGAGACGATTCGGCTTCAGTGCCGGAAGTGCCGCATGCCGGTGAAAACCATGGCAAGTCCCGCCTGGTCGGCGGCCTCGATCACTTCCTTGTCGCGCATCGAGCCGCCGGGCTGGATGACGGCCGTGGCGCCGGCTTCCGCCGCGGCCAGCAGACCGTCGGCGAAGGGGAAGAAGGCGTCGGAGGCCACGACGCTTCCTTTGGCCGGGCTTTCCCTGAGGCCAGCCGCCTCGCCCGATTCGGCGGCGCGGATGGCGGCGATGCGCGAGCTATCGCGGCGGTTCATCTGGCCGGCGCCAACGCCCACCGTGGCACCATCCTTGGCATAGACGATCGCGTTGGACTTCACGTGTTTGCAGACGGTGAAGGCGAACAGAAGATCTTCTAGTTCCTTCGCCGTCGGCGCGCGTTTGGTCACGACCTTCAGCTCGTTCTTGTTGAGGTGGCCGTTGTCGCGACTCTGCAGGAGATAGCCGCCGGCCACGCTCTTCAGCGTCATGCCGGCGCTCAGGGGATCGGGCAGGGTGCCGGCCAGCAGCACGCGCACGTCCTTTCGCCTCGCCAGGATGGCCAGCGCCTCGGGCGTGGCGTCGGGGGCGATCACGACTTCGAGAAAGCGCTTCGCGAGATCGGTGGCGGTGTTGGCTTCGAGCGTCGTGTTGACGGCCACGATGCCGCCGTAGATCGACACCGGATCGCAGGCATAGGCCTTCAGGTAAGCGCTGTACTGGTCTTTGCCGATCGCCACGCCGCAGGGGTTGGCGTGCTTGACCACGACGACGGCCGGCTCCTTGAATTCGGCGACGCACTCGTAGGCCGCGTCGGTGTCGCCGATGTTGTTGTAGGAAAGCTCCTTGCCCTGGACCATGCGGGCGGTAGCGATGCCTGGCCGCTTGGAGCCGTCGGAATAAAACGCCGCCTTCTGATGCGGGTTCTCGCCGTAGCGCAGCGTTTGCACGCGCTCGGCCGCAATGGTCAGCCGCTCGGGGAAAGTGTCGTCCGCTTGTCTGGCGAACCAGTTGGCGATCGCCGAATCGTACGACGCGGTACGGGCATAGGCTTTTGCGGCAAGCTTGCGGCGCAGCGCCAAGGTCGTGGCGCCCTTGTTGGCCAAAAGCTCGGCAATCACCGCAGTGTAGTCGGCCGAATCGACGACAATGGTGACGAAGTCGTGGTTCTTGGCCGAGGCGCGGATCAGGGCGGGTCCACCGATGTCGATATTCTCCACGCAGGTCGCGAAGTCGGCGCCGCCCGCGACCGTGGCCTCGAACGGGTAGAGGTTCGACACCACCAGATCGATGCCGGCGATCTTGTGGTCGGCCATCGCCTTCTTGTGTCCGGGGTCGGTGCGCCGGGCGAGAATTCCGCCGTGGATCGAGGGCTGCAGCGTCTTCACGCGGCCGTCCATGATCTCGGGAAAGCCGGTGTGGTCGCTCACCTCGATCACCTTGAGGCCGGCGTCGCGTAGCGCCTTGGCCGAGCCGCCGGTCGACAGAAGCTCCACGCCGTGGCTCGCGAGAGCCTTGCCGAGCTCGATCAGGCCGGTCTTGTCGGACACCGAAATCAGCGCCCGTTCGACGCGCGCCAGATCGGGGGTGGGCGAGGGGACATAGCGCGGGCCGGCGGACATGGCCGGTCTTTTAGCCCGCGCCGCGGTGAGTTGTAAGGCGGCTAGACGACCTGCCGCAGGAAGGTCCGCTCCTCGGCCAGGATGAAACGGCCCTCCTCAGCGCTCTGGAAATTGGCCAGGCCTTCGGGGTCGGCCCGCAGCCGGGCGCGGTAGGCCTCGTAGGCGGCGAGACTCTCGAAGGTGATCAGCGCCATGGCGATGTTGTTGGTGCCCTCGTGCGGCATCCAGTAGCCCAGCAGATCGCCGCCGCACTTGGGAATGATCTTTAGCCAGCGCCGGGCATAGGCCTCGAAGGCGTCGCGCTTGAAGGGGTCGAGCTGGTAACGGATGAAGACGGTGATCGCCATGGCAAGCCTCCGATAGGGGATGGCCGCCATTCTGGTCGATTTCGCCAGCTCCAGGCTTCGGGTACGGCCGAAATGCCGTCTGGCAGGGGGGTGGTGAGAAATGAGACCAAATCGAGGAAAACACCGATGGCATTGGCATCGAATAGGTCTCACTCGAGTGAGACATCGGTGAGACCTCAGTGAGACATCGTGAGACGTCATGAGACTATTGCCGCGCCGGCGCTGCCTAGGCGTCCGCCCCTTCCAGAACGCGGACGGTGAACCCCTCCGCCTGCAGTGCCGCGACCAGCTCGCGCATGTGATCGCGCCCGCGCGTCTCGATCGTGACGTCGAGCTCGGTCGCCTTGGCGACGACGCTGCCGAACAGGCGTTGGTGCTGGACCTCGACGATATTGCCGCCTGATTTGCCGATCAGGCCGGCCACCCGGGCGAGCTGGCCCGGCAGGTCGCCGATCATCAGCCGCAGGCGAACGATGCGGCCGTCGCGCACCAGCCCGCGCAGCAGCACCGAGGCGAGCAGCCGGGTGTCGATATTGCCGCCGCACAGCACGAGGCCCACCTTGCGGCCGGTAAAATACTGCGGATGGGCGAGCAGTGCCGCCAGTCCCGCGGCACCCGCGCCTTCCGCCACGGTCTTCTCGACCTCGAGGAACAGCGAGATCGCGCGTTCGATCGCCACCTCGTCGACAGCGAGCACGCGATCGACCAGGGCGCGGGCGATGCTGAGCGGCAGCTTGCCGATGTCGCGCACGGCGATGCCCTCGGCGATGGTGTCGCCGCCCACTGTCACCGGCTCGTTGGCGAGCAGCTGGCGCATGGCCGAGTAGCCGGCCGATTCGACGCCGATCACCTTCACGTCGGGTTTCAATCCGCGCGCTGCCACCGCGCAGCCCGCGATCATGCCGCCGCCGCCTACCGGAACCACCAGCGTGTCGAGCTCGGGCACGTCCTGCAGCATTTCCAACGCGATGGTGCCTTGGCCCGCGATGATACGCGGATCGTCGTAGGGATGGACGAACACGAGTTTTTCGGTGGCGGCTAGCCGATGCGCTTCATCAGCCGATTCGGCCAACGTATCGCCCAGCAGCACGACCTTGGCGCCGTGGCCGCGTGTGTGCATCACCTTCGTGTTGGGCGTGAAGGACGGCATGACGATGGTGGCGGGAATGCCCAGCCGTCCAGCGTGATAGGCCACACCCTGGGCATGGTTGCCGGCCGACATGGCGATCACGCCGCGCTTGCGCTCGTCATCGGTAAGCTGCAGCAGGGTGTTGAGCGCGCCACGTTCCTTGAACGAGGCGGTGAATTGCAGGTTCTCGAACTTGATCCAAATGTCGGCTTTTGAGATCCGCGACAGGGTCTCGCTGCGCAGACAAGGCGTGTGCACGACCGCGCCGCCGATGCGCGCGGCGGCGAGCTGCACGTCTTCAAGCGTGACGGGAAGGGTGGCCATCACGCCGCCAGTCGGCGGTCGATCCAGTCGCGCGTGCGATACCAAGCGCCGATCATGGGCAGGAACCACGACGGGTCGCCGTTGTAGAGGGCGTGCTCGGGGAAGTCGCGGCCGTCGAGCGGATTTATAGGCTCGTTGCGTCCGCCGGCGATCTTCTTGGCCGTCTGTGTACCGAGGTAGGTCATCATGGCGACGCCATTGCCGTTGCAGCCCAGCAGATAGTGCAGGCCCTGATCGGTGCCCATGTGCGGCATGTAGTCGAGCGCGAAGGCGACGTTGCCGGTCCACACATGGGTGATGCGGATGCCGTCGAGCTGCGGGAAGCGGTCGGTCATGTAGCGATAGAGCGCCGGTGCGCTCACTTCCGGCGGCGCTGCGGTGAAGCGCGCACGGCCGCCGAAGATCATGTGCTTGCCGTCGGGCGAGGGCCGGTAATAGGTCAGCACCCGCTTGGTGTCGCCGACGGCGCGCATCTCGGGGATCAGCTTGCTGGCATGCTCGGGCAGTTCTTCCGTCGCGATGATGTGGCTTGCCACCGGCACCACGCGGCGCTTCAGCCGCGGCGTCAGATCGCCGGTGTAGCCGTTGGTCGCGACCACCACCTCACGGCACTCGACCGGGCCCTTGGAGGTGAGCACGCGCCATCCGGTCGGTGTCTTCTCGATGCGCTCGGCCTCGACATTGGCGCACAGGATCGCGCCGGCGCGGTCGGCGGCGCCCAGCAGGCCCTTGTAGTAGAGCGCGGGATGGAGATGGCCCGCCCGCGTGGCATGCATGCCGCCGTAGTAATAGTCCGACGCGATGAACTCACGCTGGCGCTCGCGCGGTACCATCGTGGCGCCGGCGTTGGCGTACTTGTTGTAGGTCGCGACCTTGGTCGCGAGGTCGGCGTAGTGCTTGGGTGTCCAGGCGCCAACGAAGCGGCCGTTCCTGTGCAGCCCGCATTCGATCTTTTCGCGGGCGATGATGTCTTCGAGCACCGTCAACGAGTCGGCGCCGGCGCCCATGAGGGCTGCCTTGTTGCGCTCGAACTCGTCGGCGATCGGGCTCTTGCCACCCAGGCCCTTGCCGAGATTGGTACCGCCCGAGATCATGCCGCCGTTGCGTGTCGAGGCGCCGACGCCGAAGTCGCCGCGCTCGAGCACGACCGCGCCTACGCCATTGCGCCGCAGTTCCAGCGCCGTGGCGAGTCCACCATAGCCTGCGCCGACGATGGCGATGTCAGTCCTCGCTGGCGGGTCCTGCGACAGGGCGTTGTTGGGTGTCCAGGCTTCCCACCACCAGGGCTGCGCCTTGAAGTCGGGATGGAAGATGTCGCTGCGCATCAGAAATCCGTCACCTTGCCGTTGAATTGCGCCATGATGCCGCCTGGCCCCGCGATACGCCAGCCCGTCTAGAGCTTGGGCGGCGGCAACGCCCCGGGCTCCTCGCCGAGGTCGACGTCGAGGATGCGCTGGCCGCGCTTGGTGATGCGGTCGGCCGAGGTGTCGACCTCGCGCAGGTCTTTCTCGGTCATGGCGAAATGTTTCTTGAGATTGTCGACGCGCTCGTCGAGCCGCTTCACGTCGTCGAGCAGCAGGCCGACCGTCTTCTGGATCTCGCCCGCCTGCTCGCGCATGCGGACGTCCTTCAGGACGGCGCGCACGGTGTTGAGTGTCGCCATCATGGTGGTGGGCGAGACGATCCAGACGCGGGCTTTGTAGGACTCTTCGACCAGGCCGGTGAAATTGGCGTGCAGCTCGGCGTAGACGGCTTCCGAGGGCAGGAACATCAGCGCCGATTCGGCGGTCTCGCCGGGCACGATATATTTGTCGCGGATGTCGGCGATGTGCTTGCGGATCGCGAGCTGGAAGCTGCGTTGGGCCAGCGCGAGCGCCGCCGTGTCGCCCGCCGCGACGGCCCGGAGCGCACTGTAGCTCTCCAGCGGGAACTTGGCGTCGATGGCGATCGAGCCCGGCGGATTGGGCAGTTTTAGGAGGCAGTCGACGCGCGCGCCGCTTGGCAGCGTGTACTGGAATTCGTAGGCAGAGGGCGGCAGGGCGTTCTGGACGAGGTCGTTCAGCTGCACTTCGCCGAAGGCGCCGCGCGCCTGCTTGTTGGAGAGGACCTCCTGGAGGCTGACGACCTGGGTCGAGAGCTCGCCGATCTTCTTTTGCGCCTCGTCGATGCGCACCAGCCGCTCGCGCAGGTCGGTGACGATCTGCCCGGTCGCCTTCTCGGTGCGATCGAGCCGCTCGGCCACGACCTTGCCCAGCGCCTGTTCCTGCTCGCGCAGCGAACGCTCGACCCGCTGGACGGTCTCGGCCTGCTGGCTAAGCGCCAGGGCGAGCTGTTGGCGCATCTCTGCAGCCTCGCTGCCACCGCGCCGGGTCAGCACGAGGGCCAGCACCACAATCAGCAGCGCGACGGCTGCCAGTAACACGATCGTCAGGATATCCATTGGCCCCTTTATATGACGCCGGCTCGACAAGCGCACGGCTGCGCTTTAATTCAGGCTCCATGCCCCCGCTCCACGATCCCGACGTCTGGCTGTTCGATCTCGACAACACGCTCTATCCGGCGCGCTGCAACCTGTTCGCCCAGATCGACGTGCGCATCGGCCGCTATATCTCGGACTGGCTGAAAGTGACACCGGAGGAGGCGCGGGTGGTGCAGAAGGCCTATTGGCGCGACCACGGTACCTCGATGCGCGGCATGATGAGCCTGCACGGCGTCGATCCGAAGCACTACCTCGACTACGTCCACGACATCGACTATTCGCCGATACCACCGAGCCCCGAACTGGAAAAGGCGCTGGCCGCCCTGCCCGGACGCAAGATCATCTTCACCGCGGGCGACGTGCCGCACGCCGAGAAGGTCATGGAGCGGCTGGGCGTGGCGCATCACTTCGAAGCGATCTTCGACATCGTGGCCGGCGACTATTGGCCCAAGCCGCACCAGGCGATCTACGACACGCTCGTCGTCAAGCACAACGTCGACCCGACGCGTGCCGCCTTTGCAGACGACATTGCGATCAACCTGAAGCCCGCCCACGACATGGGCATGCGCACGGTGTGGATCCGCACCGACGAAAGCGTGAAGCGCGCGGCCGACATCAACCTCGATCACATCCATCACCAGACAGACGACCTCGCGACCTGGCTCGCCGATTGGGTCGCTCAAAGGAGCAAAGCGTGAAGATTCTCATCCTCGGCGCCGGCGCCGTCGGCGGTTACTGGGGCGCCCGCCTGCATCAGTCGGGCGCCGACATCACCTTCCTGCTGCGCGAGAAGCGCGCCGAGAAGGTCAAGAAAGAGGGCCTGGTCGTCAAAAGCCCGAAGGGCGACATGGTGCAGCCGGTCAAGGTCGTGACCAACGGTGGCGAAGGCGGGCCCTACGACATCGTCATTCTCGCCTGCAAGGCCTATGACCTCGACTCGGCCATCGCTTCGATCGCGCCCGCGATCGGCGCCAACACAACTATCGTGCCGATGCTGAACGGTCACGCCCATTTCGCCACGCTCGACGCGAAGTTTGGTGCGGCGAAGGTGGCGGGCGGTCTTGCCCGTATTTCCGGCAAGCTCGGCCCCAACGGCGAGATCCTGAATTCCGGCGGTGCCGGTGTGTCGTTCGGCGAGCGCGACGGCAAGCCCGCCCGCGCCGCGCTGGCGGCGCTCGACGCGGCCTGCAAGAAGGCCGGCCTCGACGGCGGTCTCAATACCGATATCAACCAGGATCTCTGGGACAAGTGGATCATGCTGGGCTCGATCGCCTCGATGTGCTCGGCGATGCGCGGCACCGTGGGCGACATCATGGAGACCGAGGAAGGTGCTGCGATCATGACCGAGCTCCTGGAGGAGTGCCGCAAGGTGGCCGCTGCCGAGGGCCATGCGCCGAGCGACAAGGTCGTGGCCGGCATCAAGGCGAGCCTGACGCAGAAGGGCGGCAAAGGCGTCGCCTCGATCCTGGGCGACATCGAGAAGGGCGGCGCGGTCGAAGGCAAACAGATCGTGGGCGACATTCTGGGCCGCGCGCGCAAGCATGGCATCGCGGCGCCCAACCTGCGCTTCGCCTATGCCCATCTGCAGGCCTACGAAGCGCGGCGTGCAAGAGGTGGTTTGCAATGAAGACCCTGATCCTCGGCGCCGGCGCGATCGGCGGCTACGTCGGCGGCCGCCTGCACCAGAGCGGCGCCGACGTCACCTTCCTCGTCCGTCCGGCGCGGCGCGAAGCGCTGGCGCGCGACGGGCTGGTCATCAAAAGCACCAAGGGCGACATCACCCAGAAGGTGAAGACGGTGCTCAAGGGCAGCGACGGTGGGCCGTACGACGTCGTGATACTGACCTGCAAAGCCTACGACCTCGACTCGGCGATCGAGGCGGTGGCGCCGGCGGTCGGTGCGAATACCACGGTCGTGCCGCTGCTGAACGGCATGCGTCACATCGACGTGCTCGCCGCCAAGTTCGGCGACGCCAAGGTTGTGGGCGGCCTTGCCCGCGTCGGCGTCGCGATGACTCCCGACGGCACGATCCTGCACACCAGCCCGTTCGCCGCCATCTCCTTCGGCGAACGCGACGGCAAGCCGGCGCGCAAGGCGCTGGTCGAGCTCGATGCCGCGATCAAGAAGTTGGGCGTCGATGGCGGCCTGCACCAGAGCATCGTCCAGGATCTTTGGGACAAGTGGATCATGCTGTGCTCGCTGGCTGCGATGTGCACGCTGATGCGCGGCACCTCGGGCGATATCCTCGAAGCGGGCGAAGGCCAGGCGATCGTGCTCGAGACGGTCGAGGAGTGTCGCAAAGTGGCGGCCGCTGCCGGATGCGATCCCGGCGACAAGGGCATGGCCAACGTGCGTTCGTATCTCACACAAAGGGGCTCGAAGTTCGCGGCCTCCATGCTGCACGACCTCGAGAAGGGCAACATGGTCGAGGCCGATCACGTGGTGGGTGACATGATCGCGCGCGCCAAGAAGGTGGGCATCGCCACGCCCAACCTGCGCATGGCCTACGCCCACCTGCAGACCTACCTGGCTCGCCGCGCTCGCGGCGGCATCGGCAAGCCGGCGCTTTAAAGCGCGATAGCTTTTGCTTTAGCCATCGGCCCAGCTTCCGCAGCGGAGCGGCGCACATGCCGGGCCGATGGCGCGATTTAATTGAAAGCTATCGCGCTCCAGCTATTTGATGAGCCCCGCGCTGCGCGGCAGGAACAGCGAGAGCTGCGGGAACAGGATGATCAGCATCAGCCCGACCAGCAGGGCCGCGATATAGGGCAGGTAGGTCCGCCAGTGCTGGCCGACCGTGAGGTTGGCGAACTTTAACGCCATCAAAAGGCCGACGCCCATCGGCGGCAGGAACAGGCCGATGCCGACCGACGCGGTCGTCACGATGTTGAAGTGAATGGGGTCGATGCCCATCTTCTCGGCGATCGGAAAGACCACTGGGATCAACACCACCGCAGCCGGCAGACCCTCCAGCACCATGCCGAAAATCATGGTAATCAGCGCCGTCACGATCAGGAACAGCCAGGGCATGGTCTTGAGCGGCCCCAGGACTTCGGCGAGCAGTTTCGGCACGCCCGACACGCCCATCAGATATTGGAAGACCGAGGCGACGGCGAGCAGGAACACCACGGCCGCGGTCAGAATGGCGCTGTCGTAGGCGAGCTTCGCCATCTGCCGATAAGACACGTTCTTGTAGTAGAAGCGCGCCGCGAAGAAAGCGTAGCCCGCCACCACGGCGCCCGCTTCGGTGGCGGTGAAGACGCCGAGGAAGAAGCCGCCCAGGATGACGATGGGGATCACCATCGGCACGGCGGCGCTCTTGGCCGAGCTCCACAGGAACGAAACGCTTGGTTTGCTGTCGACCGGCCAGTCGTATTTGCGGGCGCGCAAATAGACCAGCACCATCAGGCACACCATGATGGTGGCGGCCGGGATGAAACCGGCGAGGAACAGCGCCACCGCCGAGGTGTTGGTGACCTGGGCGATCACGATCATGAAGATGGCGGGCGGCACCAGCATGCCCATCGCCGTGCCGGCCGCAATCAGCGAGGCCGAATCGGCAGGCTTGTAGCCGGCCTTGGTGAGCGGCGGCATCAGGGTCGAGCCCAGCGCCGAGACCTCGGCCATCTTCGAGCCGCAGATGTCGGAGAAGAAATAAGCGACCACGATCACCGACATGCCGAGCCCGCCCTTGACCCAGCCGACCAGCGCGCGGGCAAACTGAACCAGGGCATGGCTCATGCCGCACTTTTCCATTAACCCGCCGGCGAAGACGAAGGCGGGAATGGCGAGCAGCACCCAGCTCTGCGAGCCCGCCACCATGCTCGAGCTGAGAACCTGCACGTCGTAGCCGCCGATCCACAGACCGGCGACCGCCGAGACGCCGAGCGCAAAGACGATCGGCATGGAGGACAGGATCAGGACGATGAAGATCGCCGCCGCCGCAAGCAGGATCATTCGGCCCTGACCTCGAGCGGCACGATGCTGGCATCGGGCGGAGGCGGCGCCACGATCATGGAGATGGCGTAGATCACGAGCAGCACTCCGCCCACCACCGAAGAGGCATAGAGCACGGCGAGATTGATCTCGAGGCCCGGCGTCACCAGCGTGCGGTTGAGCAGGCAGAGCTTGACGCCATACCAGGCGGCCAGCGCGCCGAAGATCGCGATCAGCACATGGTGGACCCGATTGGCCCACAGCTGCGCGGTGGGCGACAGCCGGAGCACGTGCAAGGTGAAGTGGACGCGCTCGCGCACGCCGATCGCCGCGCCGACCAGGGCGAGCCATGCCAGCATCATCTCGCCCACCTCCTCGACCCAGGTGAAGCGGATCGCGTCGACGTCGAGCCAGTCGGTCACCGGGACCATGACGTAGCGCAGGAAGACGCCGATCAGGAGGTTGACGATGGCGGCAACGAGCAGGAGCGCAACGACGATCTTGGGAATTGACGCGATGAAGCGCCCAGTCGACCCCACCCCCCGGACTCTTTCCTTACGCCTTGAATCCGGCGATCTGGTCCCACAGCGCGCTGTACTGCACCTTGTAAGCCGGCCAGATCTTCTCCTGCGCCACCTTGCGGAAGGCCGCGACGTCGCCCTCGACCACGGTCATGCCCTTGGGCTCGAGTTCGCGCTTGGCGGCGGCGAAATTGTCGACCGATTCGGTGAGTTGCCGGATCTTGCCCTGCGCTTCACGGCTGGTGTCGAGCATTAGCTTCTGTTGCGCCGGAGTGAGCCCGTTCCACATGTCGAGGTTCATGACGGTGAGCGTCGGGCCGTAGTTGTGGAAGGTCATCGAGCAGAATTTCGAGACCTCGTAGATCTTGAGCGCGAGCTGATTGACGATCGGCAGATCGCCGCCATCGATCACCCCCGACTTGGCCGCCGAGATCACCTCGCCCCAACCCATCGGCACGGCGTTGCCGCCCAGCCCATTGATCGTGTCGCCGAACACCTTGGCCGGCTGCACGCGAATCTTCAGGCCGCGCAGGTCCTTCGGTTCGACGATCGCCTTCTTGGCCGTCCAGAAGTGGCGGAAGCCGTAGTCGAAGAAGGTCAGGACCTTCACCTTGTACTTTTCCTGGAACTGCTTATCGAGCGCATCGCCGATCGGGCCGTTGAACATCTTGTAGGCCTGGTCGTAGCTCTGCACGAGGTAGGGCACGAGGAACACGCCCATCTCGGGGAACACGGTGGCCGCCGCGCCGGCGGGCGTGCCCATGGCGATGTTGCCGGATTTCACGGCGTTCATGATTTCCAGTTCCTTGGTCAGCAAGGTGCCGCCGAAGAACTGCATGTCGAGTTCGCCGCCCGAGCGCTTGCGCACTTCGTCGGCCTGCCAGGAGAAGCCGACCGCGCCCGATTCCGGCGGCGGAACGATGTGGGCCATCACCAGCTTTTTCGGCTCGGCGCGCGCGAAGCCGGGCGCCAGGCCCGACGCGAGGATGCCCGCCATGCCGCCCTTGACCAAGCTGCGCCGGCGAATGGACAAGAGATTTCGGCTGCTGATTTTCATGATGGTCGTCATGGCGCCCTCCCAGGCGATTAGGCGTTTTGGTCGCGACGCGGCCAAAAGCGCTGATTTGCCAAAATCCTATACTGCCGCCGCAGGTCGCGGAAGCGCTACGCCCGGTAACGCAGCAGTGCGCCGCCAAAGCCGGCAAAAATGGCGCCGCTGAAGCGGTTGATCCGCCGCTGCCAGATGCGTTCCACGAGGTGGCTTGCCAGCCGACGCGCCGTCAGCGCGTAGACGACGTAGAAGCCCGTCTCCACCGCCAGGAACGTCGCGACCAGAAGGGCGAATTGCGGCGCCCAGGGCGCGCTGGGCGTAATGAATTGCGGGAAGAAAGCCGCAGCGAGGACCAGCAGCTTGGGATTGCTGATGCCGATCAGGAAGCCGCCGCGAAACAGCGAGAGGCGGCTTGCGGTTCCGCGCGGCGAGGCCGCGGCCGGAAGCGCCGGCTCGATCGGCGCGCGCCAGGTCTGGATGCCGAGAAAAATCAGGTAGGCGGCGCCGGCATACTTCAGGATTTCGAACGCTGCGGGGACGGCGAGCATGAAGGCACTGACGCCCGCAACCGAGGCCGTCAGGATGACGGTGAGCGCCAGCAGACAGCCCGACATGCCGATCATGGCCCTGCCAAATCCGAAGCGGATGCTGCGCGTCGTGACATAGAGCACGTTCGGCCCGGGCGTGCAGGAAATCAGCACCACCGCACCGAGAAAGAGCCAGAAGATTTCGAGCGTCATGCAGGCAAAGGTCCCTCACTGCGTTCGGGATGACAATCCCGCTGTCATCCCGAGTCGCGCGGGGTAACCCCCGCGCTTAAGCGAGGGATCCTCGTCTTACTGCGCGGCGATGGCCGCGCTGTGTTGGCCTTGCGAATTGTTGAACTTGTCGAGCACGTGGCCTGGGCCCTTGGCGTGCTTGACATAGTCCTTGCCGTCGAACGTCTTGATGCCGTTGCAGAAGACGCCGTGCACGCCGGTCGGCCGGCGGATGGTGCGCCGGCCGCCGCCCGGCAGGTCGGCCACCCGCTCGGCAGGACTCACACCCACCGTGGCGGGATCGAACAGCAGCAGGTCGGCCTGGGCACCTACAGCGATGCGGCCGCGGTTGCGGATGCCATAGAGATCGGCGGGATGGCTCGTGAGCCGCCGGACGCCTTCGACGATGTCGAAATCGCCGCGCTCGCGCACCCAGTGGCTGAGGAAATGCAGGCCGAAGCCTGCGTCGCACATATAGATGAGATGCGCGCCCGCATCGGACAGCGCCACTACGCCCGCCTCGTGCTTCAGGAGCTTGGCCACACCGTCATCGCCGACGTTGAGGAAGCGGCCGAGGAAGGCCGTCTCGAGCCCCTCGTCGAGGCTGAGGTCGAGCACCACGTCGAGCGGATCGCGGCCTTCGGTCTTGGCGATCTCGGCGGCGTAGCGGTTGACGTATTTCGCGTTGGACGGTTTGTGCGCGACCGCCACCATGACGCGGTCCCAGGCTCCCTGGAAGATCATGCCGGGCTGCGGGTTGTTGGCATTTTCGCGGAACTTGGCGCGCCATGACGAATCGCGGAACACCGGCTTTAGCTGTTCGGGCGTGAATGCCTTGATCGGGTCGAAGGCCGAATGGCTATAGAACGGATAGGCGTTGGCCATGGTGAAATCGAACGACAAAGGCTGGCAGGGGATCTGGACATAAAGGCCGTTGCCGCGGCGGATGGCGGCGGCGCAATCGTCGAAGATGCGCAGCGCGCGCGCCGGCTCCTGCTCGTTGTACATCGCCATGCCGGTGCCCTGGAAAAACGGCCGGCCGTGCTTGGCCGCCATCGGTTCCAGTTCGGCTGGCGTCTTGATGCCGGAGGCGATGGCGATCACGCCGCGTCCGCGCGGGCCCATCGCTCCCACCAGCGCATCGAGTTCCGACATCGGCGCGATGGTCGAGGGCATCGGCACGCCGCCATAGCCCGAGTGATTGAGTGAATAGGAGGCGCCGAGACCGATCGCGCCGTTGGCCATGGCGTCGGCCACCATGGCCTTCATCTTGGCGAGTTCTTCCGGCGTCGCTTCCTTGCGCTGCGAGGCGGCCTCGCCCATCACCGCGGTGCGGATGGTCGAATGGCCGCTCAGCACGGCCAGATTGGCGTAGGCGCCGCGCCGGCGCAGCATGGCCATGTAGTCGCCGAAGCTCTCGAAATCCCAGACGATGCCGTTACGCAGGGCGTCGAGGTCCATGCCTTCGACGACCGAGAGGTTGCGGATCACCAGGTCGCGCGCGGCGGGCGGCGCCGGCACGATGCCGAAGCCGCAATTGCCGATCACCGCCGTGGTGACGCCGAGCGAGGGCGACGGCGAGAGCGTCGCATCCCAGGTGACCTGGGCGTCGTAGTGGGTGTGCACATCGACGATGCCGGGTGACAGTACCAAGCCGCCGGCATCGATTGTCTCAGCGGCCTTGTCCTTGATGTCACCGATATTGGAGATGCGGTCGTCGGTGATGGCTACATCGGCGCGGCGGGGCTCGTGGCCGAGGCCATCGACGATCGTGGCGCCGCGAATGACTGTGTCGACCATTGCTACCTCTTTCCGTTCAGTGCGCCGTAGGCCGCAAGCGCTGCGTGATTGACCAGGTCGCTCACCGTGGCGCCCATCTGCACGATCTGCACCGGCTTTTTGAGACCGTCGATCACCGGTCCGATCACCGTGACGCCACCCAGCCGCTGCAGCAGGCGCGAGGAGATGTGCGCCGAGTGCAGGCCCGGCATCACCAGCACGTTGGCCGAGCCGGTGAGGCGGCAGAACGGATAGGTCTCGCGCAGCAGCTCATAGTCGAGCGCCATGTCGGCCTGCATCTCGCCGTCATACTCAAAGTCGACCTTTTCGGCGTCGAGGATGCGGATCGCCTTGCGGATGCGGTCGGTGCGCTCGATCTCGCGGCTGCCGAAATTGGAGAAGGACAGGAAGGCGATCCTGGGCTCATGCCCCATGGTGCGGGCGTTGCGCGCCATCTGGCGGGCGATGGTGGCGAGTTGCTCGGCCGAGGGCGTCTCGTTGACCGAGGTGTCGGCCAGGAACACCGTGCCGTGGCGCGCCACCACGATGGAATAGCCGATCGGCACCTTGTCCGGTTCGGCGTCGATCACCTGCTTGACGTCACCGTAGCACTCGGGGAAGCGGCGCGTGATGCCGGTCACCAGGCCGGCGGCGTCGCCCATCGCCACCATGCAGGCACCGAACACGTTGCGGCCCTGGTTGACCATGCGCTGCACGTCGCGCTGCAGGTAGCCGTCGCGCTGCATGCGTTTGTACAAAAATTCGGTGTAGGGCTTGTTGCGCGTCGACAGCCGGGCGTTGTGGATCTCGAGCCCCGACATGTCGGTTATGCCGAGCCCCTTCATGGCCTCGCGGACCTGCTCCTCGCGGCCGATCAGCACCGGCGTGCCGTAGCCGTTGTCGCGGAACACCACGGCGGCGCGGATGGTGCGCTCCTCCTCGCCTTCGGCGAACACGATGCGCTGCGGGTTGGCCTTGACCTGGTCGAACAGGCTCTGCAGCCAGTGACTGGTGGGATCGAGCCGGCCTGACAGCGCGCGGCGGTATTCCGCCATGTCGGCGATGGGCTTGCGCGCCACGCCGGAATCCATCGCGGCTTGCGCCACGGCCGACGACACCGCCGAGATCAGGCGCGGATCGAACGGCACCGGCATGACATATTCCGGCCCGTAGCGCAGGCGGCGGCCGGAATAGGCGCGGTCGACCTCGTCCGGTACGTCCTCGCGCGCCAGCTTCGCCAAAGCCTCGGCGGCGGCGACCTTCATCTGCTCGTTGATGGTGCTGGCCCGAACGTCGAGTGCGCCGCGGAAGATGTAGGGGAAGCCCAGCACGTTGTTGATTTGGTTGGGATAGTCGCTGCGCCCCGTGGCCATGATGGCGTCGCCCCGCACCGAGCGGACATCCTCCGGCGTGATCTCGGGGTCGGGATTGGCCATGGCGAAAATGATCGGCTTGGCCGCCATCGACTGGACCATCGCCTTGCTGACGGCGCCCTTGACCGACAGGCCGAAGAATACGTCGGCGCCCTTCATGGCCTCTTCCAGGGTGCGCGCCTTGGTGCGCACGGCATGGGCGCTCTTCCACTGGTTCATGCCCTCGGTGCGGCCTTGGTAGATGACGCCCTTGGTATCGCACAGGATGGCATTCTCGTGTGGCAGGCCGAGCGCCTTGATGAGCTCGATGCAGGCGATCGACGCGGCACCGGCGCCGTTCACCACCATCTTGATGTCCTTGATGTTGCGCCCGGTGAGGTGCAGCGAATTGATCAGGCCGGCGGCCGAGACGATGGCGGTGCCGTGCTGGTCGTCGTGGAAGATCGGGATATCCATCAGCTCGCGCAGGCGCTGCTCGATGATGAAGCACTCCGGCGCCTTGATGTCCTCGAGGTTGATGCCGCCGAAGGTCGGCCCGAGATAGCGCACGGCATTGACGAACTGGTCGACATCCTTGGTGTCGACTTCGAGATCGATGCAATCGACGTCGGCGAAACGCTTGAACAGCACGGCCTTGCCTTCCATCACCGGCTTGCTGGCGAGCGCTCCGATGTCGCCCAGGCCGAGCACGGCGGTGCCGTTGGAGATCACGGCGAC
Organism: Rhodospirillales bacterium; assembly: GCA_003153415.1. Classification (GTDB taxonomy): domain Bacteria; phylum Pseudomonadota; class Alphaproteobacteria; order Reyranellales; family Reyranellaceae; genus Reyranella. The sequence continues at coordinate 27,911 of PLYQ01000014.1, forward strand.
CAGGTTGCCCTTGATGGTGTAGTCGTAGGCGGTCGAGGGGTCCTTCTCGATCTCGAGACAGGGCGCGGCGACGCCCGGCGAATAGGCCAGCGCCAGGTCGCGCTGCGTGACCAGGGGCTTGGTGGCGATGATCTCGATCTTGCCCGGCCGCCCGGTGCGGTGCATGACCAGCGAATCGCCGTCAAGATCGCCCATCTCGTTGCTGACCATCGCCTCCGAGCTTTTGCTCGACATCGTTTCACTCCCGGTTGAGGGAGCATATTGGCGGCAATCCCCAGCCGGGGCCAGCGGCCGCGCCGGCCTCATGCCGCGCTGCAACGTAGCTGTGAAATTACTCTTCGGGCGGTGGCGGTAGCTGCAACATGTCGTTGAAGCGCTTGCGCGCGGTCTCGTCGTCGACTTTTTCGGTAGGCGGAGCGTTGGCGCTCTTGGGCTGGGCGAGGTGGGCGAGCTGCGGCAGCAGCACCACCAGCACCAGCACAACGAGCTGGGCCGATAGATATGGTGCGAGCGCGCGCACCAGCGGTCGGATCTGGGTGCGCTGCCCCATCGAGCTTCTTGCCATCATCACCGCATAGCCGGCGGGTGGCACCAGGAAGGAGGCCTGCAGCGCCAGAAGCGCCAGCACCGAGATCCATACCGCATCGGGCGCGCGGGTCAGGATCGACGGCATGACGATCGGCACGATCACGAACACGATCTCGAAGGCGTCGAGCACCAAGGCGCA
>PLYQ01000150.1 GCA_003153415.1 Rhodospirillales bacterium
AAGATCGTCGACTGGTACATGGACAAGAAGATCGACATCGATTCGCTGATCACCCACACCATGCCGATCGAAAAGATCAACGATGCCTTCGACCTGATGCATCGCGGCGAGTCGATCCGCAGCGTCGTAACGTTCTAGGAGGAAGCGCCATGACGGTTCGCAAGCTGGGTGGCGCCACCATCGAGAAAGTCGAGGAACTCTGCGCCGCCGGATTCCGCCCCAACCGCATGTTCCCCAAGTTCGACCAGGCCGCCTTCGACGCCCAGAAGAGCTGGATGCTGCCCGACCACGTCGATCCCGGTTCCGACCGCCTGGTCGGCAGTGTTCACACCTGGGTCATCAAGACACCCAAGCACACCATCCTGATCGACACCTGCCTCGGCAACGACAAGCAGCGTCACAACGCGGCCTGGAACAAGCTCGATACGCCGTTCCTCAAGCGCCTCAGCGCCTGTGGCTGCCCGCCGGAGTCTGTCGACTTCGTGATGTGCACCCATCTGCACGTCGACCACGTTGGCTGGAACACCAAGCTCGAAAACGGCCGCTGGGTGCCGACCTTCCCCAACGCGCGCTACCTGTTCGCCAAGCGCGAGTACGCGCACTGGGAAAACGAGCGCAAGACCAACGACAACCTCAATGACGGCGCCTTCGACGATTCGGTGCTGCCGATCGTCGAGGCCGGCAAGGCCGTGATGATCGACAGCGACGCCCAGCCCGACCCGCTGCTCACCATCAAGGATTATCCCGGCCACACGCCGGGTTCGATCGCGATCAACCTCAGGGACGGCGGGCGGCAGGCCTGCTTCTCGGGCGACATCATGCATCACCCGATCCAGGTCTATCATCCCGACTGGTCGAGCCAGTTCTGCGCCGACCAGGAGCTATCGGCGAAGAGCCGCCGCCGGCTTCTCGAGGATTGCGTCGAGAGCAACGCGCTGCTCTGCCCCGCCCACTTTCCCGGCGCCAATGCCGGCTATATCAAGCCCCAGGGCAATTCCTTCCGTATCGACTGGGATGTCCAATGAGGAGAGAGCGATGAAAGGTCCCGAGGACGATCTCGGTCTCAGCGGCAAGGTGGCGATCGTTTCCGGCGGCGGCGCCGTCGGCGACGGCATCGGCAACGGCCGCGCGGCGGCCATCCTGCTGGCGCGCGCTGGCACCAAGGTGGTGGTGGCCGACCTCGACGCCAAGCTCGCCGAGCGCACCGCCGAGATGATCAAGGCCGAAGGCGGCACGGCGGTGGCGCACGGCTGCGACATCACCAAGGAGGCCGAGTGCAAGCGGCTGGTCGACGCCGCGGTCGATCGCTGGGGCCGGCTCGATTTCCTCGACAACAACGTCGGCATCGGCAGCCGCGGCTCGGTGGTCGACGAAAAGCCGGAGGAATATCGCCGCGTCATGCAGGTCAATGTCGAGACGATGTTCCTCGTCTCCAAGCACGCCATCCCGGCCATGATCAAGACGGCCAAAGGCGGCGCCATCGTCAATATCTCGTCGATCTCCGCGCTCAGGCCGCGTGGGCTCACGACCTACTCGGCTTCCAAGGCCGCGGTGATCGGGCTCAGCCAGGCGATGGCCGTCGATCACGGCAAGGACCATATCCGCGTCAACTGCATCTGCCCCGGCCCGATGTACACGCCGATGGTCAATCGCGGCAACGGCATGAGCGACGCCAACCGCGCCCAACGCGCCAACGCCTCGGTGCTCAAGATCGAGGGTACCGGATGGGACATCGGCCAGGGCGTGCGCTTCCTGCTCAGCAACCACGCCCGCTACATCACCGGTCAGGTGCTGGTAATCGACGGCGGCGTCACTCTGCAGGGTCCGGCACGCGAATCACAGGATAACTAAGCAAGATCATTGAGGGAGAACGAACAAGATGGCCCGCCTACCCTATCTCGAGCCCGAGCAAGTCTCGCCCGAATATCGCGACATGCTGAAGCGCAACACCAACCTGCATAAACTGCTGGTCAACTCGCCCGACATGGCGCGCGCCTTCAACGGCATCGGCAACTTCATCCGCTTCAAGAGCAAGCTCGACCCGCGNNCAGGTCGGCTGGATGGAGAAGTCGGAATACGAATTCACCCATCACGTGAAGATCGGCAAGGAGTTCGGCGTCACCGACGCCGACATCGAGGGCCTGTTCGCCGAGACCGCTGGCAAGCCCTCCAAACTCGAGCCGCTGGTCAAGGCGATCCTGCGGGGTGCGCGCGAGATGGTGAAGGATCTCGCTATGTCAGACGCCACCTTCGCCGAGATCAAGAAAAGCCTCAGCAACGAGCATATGACCGACCTGGTGCTGACCATCGCCTTCTACTGCGCGGTCGTGCGCGTGCTCGCCACCATGAAGATCGACAACGAGCCGCAGTACAAGGACGTGTTGAAGCAGTATCCGATCCCGGGAGTGTCGTGACATGCGTCTGAAAGACAAGGTGGCCATCGTCGTCGGCGCCGGGCAAAGCCCCGGTGAAGGCATGGGCAACGGCCGCGCGACCGCGCTCACCTTCGCGCGCGAAGGCGCCAAGGTGCTGTGCATCGATCGCGATCTCCAGTCGGCCAGGGAAACCGTCGACATGATCGGCAAGAACCAGGGCACGGCCATGGCCTTCAAGGCCGACGTCACCAAAGAGGCCGAGATCAAGGCCATGGTGTCCGAGGCGCACGCTCGCTGGGGCCGCATCGACATCCTGCACAACAATGTCGGCGTCTCGCTCTCGGGCGGCGATGCCGAACTGGCCGACATCACCGAGGCGGCGTTCGACCGCTGCGTGGCGATCAACCTCAAAAGCTGCATCTTCGCCTGCCGGCACGTGCTGCCGATCATGCGCGCCCAGAAGAGTGGCGCCATCATCAACATCTCGTCGATGGCCGTCATCACCACCTATCCCTACGTCGCCTACAAGGCGACCAAGGCCGCGATGGTCTCCTTCACCGAGCAGCTCGCCTACCAGAACGCCCAGTACGGCATCCGGGCCAACGTCATCCTGCCCGGCCTGATGAACACGCCGATGGCCGTCGACACGCGCGCCCGCGAATTCAAGAAGACACGCGCCGAAATCGAGGCCCAGCGCGACGCCCAGGTGCCGCTGCGCCAGAAGATGGGGACTGGTTGGGACGTGGCCAATGCCGCCTTGTTTCTGGCCTCCGACGAGGCCAATTTCATCACCGGCGTGACCCTACCGGTCGACGGCGGCGCCAGCGTGCGCAGGGGCTGACGGATACATCTTGCTGCTTGTCCACCGCGACCCCGGGCGGCGATAATCGCCGATTGAATCGCCAGATCGGGGGAGCCGGCGCATGAATGCCCTTTTTACGGTGCTGTACGAATGGCCGCGCGCCGTCGCCGGCTATTTCACCTGGCTGCCGCCGCTGGTCGCCCGGATCGTGGTCGGCTGGATCTTCCTGTGGAGCGGCTGGGGCAAGTTCATGGTGCTGCCCCAGATGATCGAGAATTTCCGCGGCTGGGGCATTCCCTACCCGGAATTGCTGACGCCGTTCGTCGCCAGCGTGGAATTCCTCGGCGGCATCCTGCTGCTGGTCGGATTGCTGACGCGGATCGCGGCAATTCCGCTGATGATCGTCATGGTCGTGGCCGTGATCTCGGCCAAGGGCGCCGACGTCGACACGCTGGAGACGCTGCTCGGCTTTGAGGAGGCCTCCTACTTCGCGATGTTCCTGTGGCTGGCGGTCGCCGGACCGGGGCCGATATCGATCGATCATTTCATCCAGCCGAGGGACCGCAGGGATCGCACGGTCGTGCCGTTGGGGAGATAGGCGCCTTCTTCTACGAGAGCTTCATTCTCGAATGACGGAGGCGTTCATGGCGACACCGGACCCGGTCCACGACGAGCATTCAGCCGCTTATCAGCGCGGCATGGACGAGCTGCGCAAGCATCTCGGACCGACGGCCGACGCCTATATCCAAAAGATCAAGGCGCTGGCGCCGGAATTCGCCTGGGTGAACGTGACTTTTCCGTTCGGCGAGCTCTATCCGCGCGATGTCCTGGATGCCAAGACGCGCGAGCTCTGCACGGTGGCGGCGCTGACGGTCCAGGGCTTCGCCCTGCCGCAGCTCAAGATCCATGTCGAGGCGGCTAGGCGGTGCGGCGCCTCGCGCGAGGAGATCATCGAGGTCATCACCCAGATGATCGCCTATGGCGGCTTTCCGGCGGCGACCAACGCGCTCATGACCGCCAAGGCGGTGTTCGACGGGGAGACTGCCCGCCCGGCAGCGTAATTATGTTGCGCGGGGGGGGTGGCGGAAAGTGAGACAAATCGCCTAAAACCCTTATTTCATCGATATCGGAGGTGTCTCACCGGGGTGAGACACTTGAGATCAATCGAGCCCGCTGCCGCCATAGAGCCAGTCGAGGATGGCGTACCATTCGGCCTGGGTCTTGGCGCTCATGATCGAATTGCGCAGCGCCGCATGGGGGCCGCTGGCGTGATAGACGTGATCGCCCATGGCGCGCGACATCAGCTGCACCCGCGTGGTGCGCAGCAGGCGGCGCGCCCGGTAGCTCTCCAGCCCGGCCTCGGTGGCGCCGGCGTTCCTTGAAAGCGAGTCGGCGAGGCAAACCGCATCCTCCATCGCCATGCAGGCGCCCTGGGCCATGTACTGCAGCATCGGGTGGGCGGCGTCGCCCAGCAGCGCCACGCGGCCGTCGACCCATTTGTCGACCGGGTCGCGGTCGCACAGCACCCACATCCGCCAGTCCTGGCCGTGGCGGATGATGTTCTGGGCGCGCTCGCAGATGTGGGTGAAGCCGCGATGGACCTCCTCGACCGCGACCGGCTTGCCGGCGACCGGCTCGGGGGCGTCGTTGTGATAGGTGACGACCAGGTTGAAGACCTTCCAGCCCGACAGCGGGTAGTNNCGCGCCCGTCACCGTCTCGCCGCTGCCCAACCTCGTCGTGACCGTGCCGCCGTCCTGCTTGTAGCTCAAGACTTCGCTGCTGACCTTGAGTTCGATCAGCGCATGGTCGCGGCAGGCCTTCAGCAGCACGCCGTGCAGGTCGCCGC
>PLYQ01000039.1 GCA_003153415.1 Rhodospirillales bacterium
GTTCTTCAACGGGCTGATCATCATCTTGTCACTGCTTGGCCATCGTTGGAATCAAATCCGCTACCGCTAGAACTACGACGGGCGGATTAGCTCGAAGTGGTCTCAAGATTAAATTATTCTCTCACATATTCTGGGTGTGGCGCATGAAACCGCCGCACCCTTTTTTAAAGGCGTTCATTGTTAGGCTGGCTAAATTACGCGACCACCTCATCGCCTTTCCCGATGCGCGCAGCGAAAATAAAATCAATATATTTCAACTACATAAATGGTCATAAATCTGCATTGCGACAGACATAAACCTTTCATTGAGGAGGCCTAGGCAGGCCACGTTCGATTTCAAAGGAGAATGAAATGAAGTTTTATGTACAGGCATCTGTTGCCGCAATCGCAATCGTGGCTGGTGCCAATATGGCATTCGCTGATGATATCACTGGCGCGGGCTCAACCTTCGCTTTTCCAATTCTGGCCAAATGGGCAGAAGCTTACAAGCCAATCGGCGGCGATAGCTTGAACTATCAATCCATTGGTTCTGGCGGTGGCATCAAGCAAATCAAGGCCAAGACGGTAACTTTTGGCGCTTCTGATGCACCTCTTTCTGGCGATGATTTAAAGGCCTCTGGCCTTGTGCAGTTCCCGCTTGTCATGGGCGGTATTGTTCCAATCGTGAACATTGATGGCGTGAAGGCAGGCGATATGGTTCTTGACGGCCCAACACTGGGCGACATTTATCTCGGCAAAATCACCAAGTGGAATGATCCAGCCATTGTTAAGCTGAACCCGAATGTAAAACTGCCAGCTGATGATATTTCGGTAGTTGAGCGTTCAGACGGCTCAGGCACCACCTTTAACTTCAGCTATTATTTGTCTGATGTTAATGCTGATTGGAAATCTAAAGTTGGTGTTGCATCCGCTGTTCAGTGGCCAATTGGCATCGGTGCCAAGGGCAATGAAGGCGTTGCCGCAGGCGTTGCTAATGCTAAGGGAGCAATCGGCTATGTTGAATTTGCTTACGCCCTGCAAAACAAGATGACCTATGTTGATATGATCAACAAGGCTGGCAAGACCATTGTGCCAACTGCTGAAGCCTTCCAAGCTGCTGCTTCAAATGCTGATTGGAAGTCTAAGCCAGGTTACGGCGTGATCTTAGCAAATCAAGCAGGTGATGCGTCTTGGCCAATGACGGCTTCAACCTTCGCTTTGGTTTATGCCCAGCCACAAGATGATGTAGCCACTGGCAAGACTCTCAAGTTCTTTGATTGGGCCTATCACAATGGCCTGAAGCAAGCACAGGAACTGGCCTATGTGCCAATGCCTGAAGCCGTTGTTGCGCAGATTGAAGCAACTTGGGCCTCTGATATTAAGGGCAAAGACAGCAAGCCGCTGTTTGCGAGCAAATAACTTATCGTCTGCGGGGAGGTCACAACGGCCTCCCCTCATTCATTCAACATAAAAGACAGCCAAGAATGCTAGATACATCGCCGGTAAGTTCTCAGATGAATGCGGTTACGCCTGTGGAAGCAGTTTCAGCACCCAAAAGCACATCTCCGCGCCTTCAACTTGGTGAAGTTATTATGCACCGATCGACCCAGCTTGCAGCCTTGCTGGTGCTTGTGTCACTTATAGCAATCATTATCTCACTGATCATCGGGGCATGGCCCGCCATCACCACTTTTGGCTTTGGTTTCATAACCAGTCAGGAGTGGAACCCGCCACGCGAATTATTCGGCGCTATGCCGGCAATATACGGAACACTTCTCACGTCCGCCGGTGCCATGATCATAGCAGTTCCGATGGGTGTGATGATCGCCCTATTCCTCACTGAAATTTGCCCACAACGATTGCGTAAGCCCATCGGCATTGCCATTGAGCTTTTGGCCGGTGTGCCCAGCATTGTCTATGGCATTTGGGGCCTGTTTGTTTTTGCGCCCTTCCTTAAAAGCTATGTTGAGCCGCTGATCATTGGTTCGCTTGGTAAGTTGCCATTGGTGGGAGGTCTATTTGCAGGCCCAGCCTATGGCATCGGCATTTTTACTTCCGCTTTGATTCTGGCAATTATGGTATTGCCTTTCATCACCTCGATTTCGCGCGATGTGTTCGCTTCCGTGCCGCCGGTTTTGAAAGAGGCCGGATACGGCATCGGTTGCACAACGTGGGAAGTCTTTGGTAAAATTATATACCCTTATTCACGCGTTGGCGTGGTGGGTGCCTGTATGCTGGCCTTGGGCCGCGCGTTGGGTGAAACAATGGCCGTCACTTTTGTGATCGGAAACTCACATAAAATGCCAAGCTCTATCCTTGGCCCAGGCACAACGATTTCCGCCTCCATCGCAAATGAATTTACTGAGGCCGAGGGCGATCTTTACACTGCTTCGCTGATTGAATTGGCGCTGCTGTTGTTTGTCATCACCTTGATTGTGTTGACCATCGCCCGCTTCATGTTGGCCAGAATAGAGCAGAAAAAGGCCTGAGATGAGTTTGCAAAGCCAAAACATATCTAGCCTTTATGCGCGCCGACTTCGGTTCAATACCGTGGCAATTACAGTTGCAACCACCGTGACAATTATCGGCCTGCTGTGGCTGGCCAATATTTTGGTCGTGCTGTTCTGGAATGGCTTTACTGGCCTTACACCTGCGGTGTTTACACAAATGACACCGGCACCAGGCTCAGCCGGAGGATTGCTCAATGCCATCGCCGGCAGCATTGAAATGACCGGCCTTGGCATTCTGCTGGGTGCACCCGTTGGCATTTTGGCTGGCACCTATATGTCTGAATATGGCCGTGGCACACGCCTGACCCAAGTGGTGCGCTTTCTCAATGATATTTTGCTGAGTGCTCCTTCCATTGTGATTGGTCTCTTTGTCTATGAACTTCTCGTGCGCCCCTTCGGCCACTTTTCTGGCTGGGCAGGCGCATTGGCGCTGGCACTAATTGCTGTGCCTGTCATCGTACGCACCACGGAAGATATGCTGTTGCTGGTGCCAAGCCCTCTGCGTGAGGCCGCCGCAGCGCTCGGCGCAACGCGCGCCACCATTATTCGGGTTATCGTTTATAGGTCGGCAAAAGAAGGTCTGGTCACCGGCGTATTGTTGGCCTTCGCACGTATCAGCGGAGAAACGGCACCCCTGCTTTTCACTGCACTCAATAATCAGTTCTGGAATGTTAATCTCAACAAATCTGTGTCGAGCCTACCTGTGGTCATTTTTCAGTTTGCGCTCAGCCCATACAAAGATTGGCAGAGCTTGGCTTGGACAGGAGCGTTGCTCATTACACTCACTGCTTTGGCTGGCAACATCATCGCACGGTCTCTCACTAATTTCGGGAATAAAAAATCATGAATGAAGCACAAGGAACTCAGTCGAGCTCCATCCCATCAAAAATGGAAGCGCGAGATCTTTCATTTTTCTATGGCGGGTCAAAAGCTTTGAAAAGCGTTTCGCTGCCGCTTTATCAAAATAAAGTGACCTCTATTATCGGCCCATCAGGGTGTGGAAAATCTACCCTGCTGCGCATTTTTAACCGCATTTATGAGCTCTATCCCAACCAAAGGGCTGAAGGTGAACTTACCCTAAGTGGCGGCAATGTGCTGGCCTCTACAGTTGATCTGAATATGCTGCGCGCCAAGGTAGGCATGGTATTTCAAAAGCCAACACCTTTTCCACTATCGATCTATGACAACATTGCCTTCGGTATTCGCCTCTATGAGCGGTTGAGCAAAGCTGAGATGGATCAGCGTGTTGAGACCGCGTTGCGCGGTGCAGCACTATGGGATGAAGTGAAAGACAAACTCAACGCCAATGGTGCAAGCCTTTCGGGCGGTCAGCAACAGCGTCTGTGCATCGCGCGCACCGTGGCGGTGAAACCAGAAGTTATTTTGTTTGACGAGCCTTGTTCCGCGCTGGATCCGATTTCAACTGCGCGCATTGAAGAATTGATCGATGAACTGAAGCAGACTTACACAATTGCAATCGTCACCCACAGCATGCAGCAAGCAGTGCGCGTTTCAGATTACACGGCCTTTATGTATCTTGGCGAACTTGTGGAATTTGGTGTGACCAGTCAAGTTTTCACCACACCTAAAGATAAACGCACACAAGATTATATCACGGGCCGCTTCGGCTAACTGGTTGAGGAAAAGCATATGTCAGAACATATAGTGCAGGCTTTTGACGAAGAACTCTCCGCGATCAAAAATCAAATCGCCCACATGGGCAGGTTGGCAGAAATGCTGCTGGCGAATTCGATCGAAGCGCTTAAGCGCTCTGATATCAAATTGGCAACAGAGGCAATTGCCCAAGACAATGAATTAGACATTCTCGAAAGGCAGATCGAAACGCAGGCCGTGCAAACCATTGCTAAACGCCAGCCCGTTGCGCGCGACCTGAGAGAGATCGTTGCCGCCATTCACATCGCCGCAGACCTCGAACGCATTGGTGATCTTGCTAAAAACACCGCCAAGCGCATTTTACTCGGTTCTGAACCGGTGCCTAAGAAGCTTATTAACGGTTTATTGCAAATCGCGGTTCTGGCGAAACTTCAACTGCATGAGGTACTTGAATCTTATGCCACTGCTGACGCAGTGCGCGCCATGAAAGTGTGGCGCGAGGACGAAGAGCTGGATGCACTATTCAACTCTGTGTTCCGCGAACTGCTGACCTATATGATGGAAGATTCCAGAAACATCGGATTTTGCGCTCATCTACTCTTTGTCGCAAAGAATCTTGAACGCATTGGTGATCACGCAACAAATATTTCTGAAAAGATATTCTATTTGGTGAACGGTCAAACCATTGATGAGGCACGGCCAAAGCATGAGCTGTCAGGGCTTGTGACAGTTCATCCCCCTAAACATTAAGCCGCGCGCCAAATCTGAAGGCTGTTCAGCTAGGTTGATCAGCAATCCAAAGCATTGTCTGAAAGTCATTTTTAAAAAAACCCGCTGTCGCAAAGCGACAACGGGCTTTAATTTGGTTGCGGGAGCCAGATTTGAACTGACGACCTTCANNCCTGACGAGCTACCGGGCTGCTCCATCCCGCGTGAATTGGATGTTCGCGGGCTATAAAGGAAGCCCCTCGATAAGTGAACCCCTAAATAATCTTTTTTACCATGCGCAAATATGTGCCCATTTGGCACGTTTTGCACCGCTAAAGCACAGGGGCTTAAGTGCTTGTTAATGCAAAAACTTCAGGCAGAAAGAGTTTGGAAACTATGTCTGCCTAATGTCCTCCTCACGACACGCGTAGGCCACGCGCCTTGTGTTTCAGGCACTTCGGGATTTTGTACTGCGTACCCGGATACCAGTTTGTGAAGGGGAGCATCCAGCCATGGAAGCTCCCCTTTAGTTTTAGCGCTTCAACAGATCCTTCAATGGTATCGCCGGATCGGCCAAACTAGCCGCATCTGGGCTCATGTTCTTGGCGATCATCATCTCAGCCATCCTCACATCACGCGCAATGGAAACGCCTGGCCCAATGCCGCTCACCCCCACTAACCTACCATCTGTGGTGAGATGAAACAGCAAGAGAGCGCCTTCAGATGGCCGCCGTTCAACCGTCACCGGACCATCATCCGCCAGCCCAGCAATTTGCAACCCGAGTTCATATTGATCAGACCAGAACCACGGCACGCACATATGTATCTTGGTTTTGCCTAGTATATTGGCCACTGCTGTTGCCGCCTGCTCCTGCGCGCTGCGCCAAGCTTCAAGGCGTAAGCGCCTGCCCGATTGCTCATGCGGAAATGAACAACAATCACCAGCGGCATAAATATCAGGATCAGAGGTTTGCATATGGGAATTGCAGGCAATACCATTTTCGATTTCAAGCCCGGCCTCTTGCGCCAACCTCACTTCAGGAGCAGCGCCTATGCCAGCAATAATCGTATCCGCCGCAAGTATGCGCCCATCTTTCAGCTTAACATGATGTACAGCGATTTCTTCGATGCCCACACCCACCAGCATTTCAACACCGGCTTCGAGGTGGCGCTTGTGGATGATGGTGGCAATCGCCTCTGGCACACCGCGCATGAGAATGCGCGGCTGTGCCTCAATCAACGTCACCTTGCAGCCGCGCTTGATGGCGGTTGAGGCTAGTTCCAATCCAATAAAACCACCACCAATGACAATGATGTGTTTGCCCGCCGCAAATTTACCGCGCAGCGCCAAAGTATCGCGGTGATCACGCAGCGTGAGCGCATGAGGCCCAAGTGTACGGGGCTTTGCGCCGGTGGCAATCAACAGTTTATCGTAAGCCACCGCTGATCCATCAGAAAGAAATACCATTTTCGCATCGCGGTCAATTTTGCTGGCCGCGACCCCCAAGCGCGCATCCACCTTCAATGATGCCATCATATCCGCCTCAAGCAAAAAGATAGGCGCTGGCTCATCCTCTTGCATGATCGAAGATTTTGAAAGCGGCGGGCGATCATAAGGCAGCAAAGCTTCCTCGCTGATCAGGGTGATCTGGCCCTGATAGTCATTGGCGCGCAAATTGATGCAAGCCCGCGCCGCGGCCATACCCCCACCGATGATAACAACCTTATCCATCTTCACCTGATCACACTTTCGTCGCTTATTGCTTCAACCTCGCATACCGCAATCTTGTTCGAGATACCAACTCCCGGCGAGAAGCCAACTATCAGATAAACTATCAGATTGCATCATTTTGCATCATATGATACTGCGTTCTGATGGTTGATCGTCCCACAATATTTGATTTAGCTAAAAAAGCTGGCGTTTCTGTCGCCACTGTTGACCGTGTTTTGAACCGCCGGTTGCCGGTGCGCGCCGACACAGCGCGTCGCGTCGTGGCAGCAGCCGAGGCCATTGGCTTTCATGCCACTGAGCTCTTGCAAAGTCGCCTAACTGAATTGCCAAAGCGCCGATTTGGCTTTTTATTGCAGAAGCATGATGCGTTTTATCAGATGTTCAGCGATGAATTGATAGCTGCTACCAAATCTGCTCATGAGATTGAGGGCAAGCCGATTTTGGAATTCATTGAAGAGCTGGAGCCCGCGATAATCGCCGCGCGCATCCGCCAACTGGCTCCTAAGGTAGACGCCTTGGCCGTGGTGGCAATAGATTACCCGCAAGTAAATGAAGCAGTGGAATGGGCAACGGCCCAAGGCACACCCTGTTTTACTTTGCTGAGCGGCATTTCAACTTACGTCTGTGCTGGCCACCTCGGCATTGATGGCCGCCGCAATGGCCGCATTGCGGGTTGGACGATTAGCCGCCTTGCCCGCAGCGCCGGCAAGATTGGCATTTTGGTGGGCAGTCACCGCTATCTGCATCAAGAACTTTCCGAGATTTCCTTCCGCACTTATATGCGTGAACATGCCCCACAGTTTCAATTGATGGAACCAATCGTCAATCTCGACGATGACGCCATCGCCTATGAAGCTATTTGTAAGATGACCAAAGAAAATTCTGACCTTGTCGGCATTTATGTTTCAGGTGGTGGCCAAGAAGGTTTGGTGCGCGCCTTGCGCGAACGCGGTGCTGCACCAAAAATCGTTGCTGTTTGCAATGAATTGACCGCCGTCACCAGAGAGGCGCTACACGATGGCGTGGTAGATGTGTCGTTAGGCACTCCTATTGCCACCATCTCAAAACGCTTGGTCGAAATGATGATAAAAGCCGCCGCGGTGCCGGATGGGCCGCGCTTAGCGCCTCTACTGCTGCCGCCAGATATCTTGATAAGTGAAAATATCTAACGCTGGGCCTCAAGCAATTTCATCGCCCGCACTAATAAATCATCAGCTGATTTGGCGCTCGCCGCCTCAACATAGCAGCGAAATTCTGGCGCGTTGCCTGACGGGCGCAGATGGATGATTTCACCATTGGCAAATGTCAGACGCAATCCATCTGTGATATTGCGCCGCTTTATCTCTCCGATAGACAGGAAAAATGCTTGCGCCTCACTTGATGAACCAGTCAATTTCTTCACCAGTACAGCAGATTTTTCTATGGCGAAATTTTCCAAACGTCCGGCTCGGGCTTCTGGCAAACCAAACTGCGTGGCAAATTGTGAGAGTGGGGTTTTAGCTTTCCGTGCCGAAACCAACACAGCCATAATCGGCAAAAAACAATCGCGCGTGGGTAGTGGCGAAAGCAGCGTTCGGCCTAACTTAAACCGCGATGCGGTAAAAAAACCGCCATTGGCTTCGAAGCCCACAATGCCTTTTGCGCCTCGCTTCTTGGCTTTCATCATCGCTTCAATCACAAAAGGCGAGCCCACTTTCGTGCGAATTGTGCCCCTGGGCAGATGAGCATCAAGGCCAGAGTTGGATGTGATAGGAGTTACAACATTTTGGGCCTTCAAAAACCGCGCTGTAATTAGCCCCAGTAAATCGCCGCGCAGAACGTCGCCATGTTCATCTGCAATCAGTGGCCTGTCGCCATCCCCATCGGCTGAAACAAACGCATCATATTTATCAGTGGCACCCCAGCCCTTCAGCAAATTCAGCGTCTCATCTGAAACTGCTTCTGTATCCACCGGAACAAAAACATCGGACCGCGCCAGAGGTATAGCAACTGCGCCTGCCCCTGATAGCAATTCCACCAACACATCGCGCGCCACGGTGGAATGTTGATACACCCCAACGCGCATACCCTTGAGGGGCCTTCCCGAAAAGGCCTTTTTATTGCGCTCGATAAACCCCGTAACATTTCCATTACGTGATTTACCGAGAACCGCTTTTCCGACCGGCAATTTCTTCACTAAAGCAATAATTGCTTTTTCGTCCGCCTTGGTGATCTCTCCGTCAGGCTTGTAAAATTTAATGCCATTACGATCAGCTGGAATATGCGATCCTGTTATCATAATTGATGCAGAATTTTTTCGCATCGCCTCAAAGGCCAAAGCCGGCGTAGGCACTGCGCCGAGATAGACTTCGCGCATGCCTTCCAACGCTAGAGCCTGGGCAACATCTTCACGCAGCACCGGGCTTGAGGCGCGAAAATCCAGTCCAATAAAAATTGTGTCACCCTTTTTGGTTAAGCGTTTGGCCTTGAGATGACGGATGAAGGCTCTGGCGTGATCATGCGCCACCGGCCCAATCAGCTCACCAACCAATCCGCGCAATCCGCTTGTGCCAAACTTTGCTGCCATAATGGGAAATTTCTCGGAAATTGGAGCGGGCGATCGGGATCGAACCGACGACATTCTGCTTGGGAAGCAGATGTTCTACCACTGAACTACGCCCGCGTTTTAATTCGCCGCAACATAGCCAGAGATTTTAGAACTCTCAACCCTAAAGAAATAAATCAGTCATCGGCGTGGCACCAAGCACAACGGCATAGGCGGAAAAATCTTTAACGCCTTCCGCCATCAGCACTGCATCATCAATAAAGAAGTTGCCGCTGCAGGTTTTGGCAGGACGATTGAAAATGGCACAGGCCGCATCGGCCACGATATCCACCTTGCGGCAATGTTCTGGTTTAATGATGCCACCCAACATGGCCAGAGCCGCCGTATCAATCACGGTTCTTGGCCACAGTGCATTGGCGGCGATGCCGATGGATTTAAACTCTTCGGCCCAGCCCAAAACGCACAGACTCATTCCCATTTTGCTCATCGTATAGGCCACATGCGGCCCATAAAATTTTGGATCTATCTAAGGCGGTGGCGACAGTGTTAATATATGCGGGTTCGCCGCTTTCTTGAGCCACGGTAAACAAGCTTGCGTGACAGCAAATGTGCCACGCTGATTAACCTGCATCATCAAATCATACCGGCGCATCGGCGTGTCGGCCGTGCCCGTCAAATTGATGGCGCTGGCGTTGTTGACGACTATATCAATCCCACCGAATTGTGCAGCGGCCTTAGCTACAGCGGCCTTAATGCTCTCTTCGTCGCGCACATCTGTGACCACGGCTAGAGCCTTGCCGCCTGCCACTTCAATCTCCGCCGCCGCAGTATAGATTGTGCCCGGCAGTCTTTTATTTTCTTCAGCGGTCTTAGCGGCGATCACAATGTTGGCACCATCGCGCGCCGCACGTAGCGCAATGGCCTTGCCGATGCCACGACTAGCCCCCGTGATGAAAAGCGTTTTACCTTTGAGGCTCATGTGTCTTTCCTTTCGCGCGAAGCGGCATATTCCACCGCCAACCAAGCTTCGATCCAACCTGGTAGCGGCGGAGAAGTTGCATCCTGACCTAAGCCCTTTGCAATCACAGCAGGAGAAACGCTTCCGGCCTTGCCCACAAACACTCCTTTGACGATCGCTTGGCATGCCAATTCGCCTTTGCGTTCTAAACGGTGCTCGATGAACATCCATTTTGCGTCCCAGCCAATCACCTGTGTGGTAAGTGTGATCCGCTCAAACAAATTTATCGGCCTTCTAAAGCGCACAAGTGAACCTGCAATCACCGGTGCCAACTTTTCCTGCCTAATGAATTTCCACAATCCGCTTTGCAAAAGCAAATTGGTTCGTCCCAAATCCATTAGCGCCAGATAGCGCGAATTGGTCATGTGCATATTGATATCGAGATCACTCGGCCAAACGCGAAATGAAACCTGTGTGACAGCATCCCAAGCGACATGAGGCGCGAAAAAGCCACCCAACAAAATGCGGATGAGGCGAAACCACAGATTCATGGCGCGTTAAAAACTTGCATCTTCAAACGCCATCATGGTTTTGCCGCCTGCCATAATGGCTTGGAAATGCGCAGTAGCTTCCGGCAACAGCCGCTCCATGAAAAACCGCGCGGTTGATACTTTGGCTTTATAAAAAGCGTCATCCTGCTTAGGCAAGCTGATCTCAGCCATCTGTGCCCACTGGTAAGCGAGCAACGTAAAGCCCATCAGCCGCAGATAATCGGTGGCCGCTGCTCCCGCCTCATCAGGCTTGCTCAAGCCAACGCGGGCCACTTGTGCAGTGGCCTGTTGCAAGCGGCCGAACACTTTGGCCAGAGGCTCAATAAATTCGGCCATGCCTTCCTTCTCGATTTTTTGTTCAATGTAATTCGAAATCGGATGGAACACTTGGCGTAAATAGCGCCCAGCATGAGCAGGCATTTTGCGCCCCACCAGATCAAGCGCCTGAATGCCGTTGGTGCCTTCGTAGAGCTGGGTGATCCGCGCATCGCGCACGAACTGTTCGACGCCGTTGTCGCGGATGAAGCCGTGGCCGCCGTAGGTCTGCACCGCCAGGTTGGCGCATTCGCTGCCCATGTCGGTGAAGTGCGCCTTGATGATCGGCGTCAGCATCTGCACCAGATCGTCGGCGGCCTCGCGCTTGTCCTTGTCGGGATGGCTGTGCGCCTCGTCGATCAGCATGCCGACCCAAAGTGCCAGCGCGCGGGCGGCCTCGGTGAACGACTTCTGCGTGAGCAGCATGCGACGCACGTCGGGATGCACGATGATCGGATCGGCCGGCCCATTGGCGTTCTTCGGACCCGTCAGCGAACGGCCCTGCAGGCGGTCGCGCGCATAGGCGACGGCGCTTTGATACGAGGTCTCGGCGATGCCGAGGCCCTGCATGCCGACGCCCAGCCGCGCGGCGTTCATCATGACGAACATCGCCGGCATGCCCTTGTTGAGGTCGCCGACCAGGAAGCCCTTGGCGCCGTCGAGATTCATGACGCAGGTCGCGTTGGCCTTGATGCCCATCTTGTGCTCGATAGAGCCGCAACGGATGCCGTTGCGCTCGCCGACCGTGCCATCCGCCTTGGGCAGGAACTTCGGCACGAGGAACAGCGAGATGCCCTTGGTGCCGCCCGGCGCATCCAGCGGGCGCGCCAGCACGAGGTGCAGGATGTTCTCGGTGAGATCGTGCTCGCCGGCCGAGATGAAGATCTTGGTACCGGTGATCGAGTAGCTGCCGTCGGCCTGCAGCTCGGCCTTGGTGCGGATCAGGCCAAGGTCGGTGCCGCACTGGGGCTCGGTCAGGCACATCGTGCCCGACCAGGTGCCGTCGACCAGCTTGGGCAGGTAGAGCTTCTTCAGCGCATCGGAGCCGTGCGTCGCCAACGCCTCGTAGGCGCCGTGGCTCAACCCCGGATACATCGAGAAGGCCTGGTTCGCGGCGGTGAACATCTCGGTGAGCGCAAAGCCGATCGTCGCCGGCAGGCCCTGGCCGCCGTACTCGGGATCGCAGGTGACGGCGGTCCAGCCGCCCTCGCGGAAGGTGTCGTAGGCGTGCTTGAAGCCCTTGGGCGTGCGCACCACGCCGTTCTCGTAGGTGCAACCTTCCTCGTCACCCGAGCCGTTGAGCGGGAACAGCACGTTCTCGCTGATCTTCGCCGCCTCCTCGAGGATGGCTTCGATCGTGTCGGGCGTGGCGTCGGCATAACCCGGCAGCTTGGAGAGACTCGACACGTCGAGCACCTCGTTCAGCACGAACTGGATATCCTTCACCGGCGCCTTGTAGACGGCCATGATTTCCTCCCTCAGTCGCTTTTCGGGTCTACCCCGCGCTGCCGCAGTTCGGCCGCCACTTGAGCTTCGACGTCCTTGAATTCTGCAATGTGCTGGTCGAGATCGCCACGCTTGCGTTCGAGATCGGCGATGTGCAGCCGACTGCGGCGCAGCAGCTCGCGCATCTGCTGCACGCCGGTGCGGTCGACCTGGTAGAGGTCGAGCAGCTGCTTGATCTCGGCCAGCGAGAAGCCCAGCCGCTTGCCGCGCAGGATCCAGCCCAGCCGCGTGCGATCGCCGGCGCTGTAGAGCCGCGTCAGCCCCTGGCGGCGCGGCTTGATCATGCCTTCGTCTTCATAGAAGCGGATGGTGCGCGCGGTGATCGCGAACTCGCGCGCCAGTTCAGCGATGCTGTAGATGCGCGACGGGTCGCGATCACGCGACTGGTCACGCGGCGCCGAACTCTTGGCCGAAGGGGTGACGGCGACGGACATGGTGGCAAAGGTTTAGTTAACGTTTACGTAAACGTCAATGTGGGTTTACGTAAACGGAAGGGCGATACCGGGATCGCGATCCTCAGATCACCTTGCCTTGCCGCATGTCCTTGACCTCGTCGGGCGAGCAGCCGAGCCACTCGCCATAGATCGCCTCGCAATCCGCGCCGAGAACCGGCGCGGATTTCAGCGCGACCTTGGTGTCCGACATCCGCAGCGGCCAGCCCGCCACGATGACCTTCCCGCGCACCGGATGATCGATCTCCTGCATCATCCCGCGCGCGTGCAAATCAGGGTCGTGCATCAGCTCGAGCGTGGTCATGACGGCACCGCAGGGAACACCGGCGCCGGCGATGACCTGGGTCACCTCCTGCTTGGTGCGCTTCGACGTCCATTCGGTGATGATGCCATCCACGAACTCCCGATTCTGGGCGCGGGTGGGGCCGTCGACCATGCGCGGATCGTCGAGCAGGTCCTCGCGGCCGATCGCCTTCATCAGGCGGAGCCAATGCTCCCCGTTGCCCCGCGAGGCGAAGATGTAGCACCAGTCGTTGAGTCCGCCCGGCGCGCATTTGTAGAGTCCGCCCGGCGCGGTCCCGGGCACCGTGTTGCCGCCGCGCGGCAGCTGCTCTTTCATGGCGGCCTGGCGGCTCATCGGGGTGCGGCAGTAGTTCAGCATGGCGTCGCGCATGGCGATCTGGATGTGCTGGCCGCGGCCGGTCGTCATGCGCTGGTAGAGCGCGGTAATGATGCCGATGCAGCACAGCATGCCGGTGCCAGTGTCGCCGATGGTCGGGCCCGGCCGGACCGGCGGCTGGTCGGGATGACCGTTCACCCCCATCGTGCCGCCCATCGCCTGGGCGATCATGTCGAACGACAAATAATTCGCGTGCGGGCTTTCCGGCGCGAAGCCCTTGACCTGGGCGAAGATCAATCGTGGATTGATCGCGCTCAGCCGCGGATAGTCGAAGCCCAGGCGCGCGAAGGTGCCGGGCGCCATGTTCTCGATCACAACATCGGCCTTGGCGATCATCCGCCTCAGCAGCGCCTTGCCCTCCTCGCTCTTGAGATTGCAGGTAACGCTGCGCTTGTTGAGGTTGTAGTAGATGAAGTAGGTCGAATCGGCGTCGGCGCGATCGGTCATTCCCCAGCGCCCCGGCTCGCCGCGCTGGGGCTCCTCCACCTTGACGACGTCGGCGCCGAGCCAGGCCAACACCTCGGTACAGGACGGCCCCGCCTCGAACTGGGTGAGGTCGAGCACCTTGATCCCTTTGAGCGCCGGCTGCATTGCGGTTGCGATCTCCGGCTGCCTTACCTGATCCTGCATGGCGACGACTCCTCTATGGGTGGTCACTCAATCAGCTATGCCAGGCGAACTGCTGCGCCTTGCGGGTGGAGTTCTGCGAGATCACGATGTTCACCAGGGTGGGGCCAGGGTGCTTCATCGCCTCGTCGAGCGCGCCGCGAATCTTCTTCGGATCCTCGACAAAGTAACCCTTGCCGCCGAACGCCTCCATCATCTTGTCGTAGCGGGCGCCATAGATTAGCGCGTTGGGCTTCAGGTTCATCATCGGGTTTTCGGGGATCTCCGGCATGCCGGGACCGATGCCGCCATTGTTCAGGACGACGATCTTGACCGGGAAGCCGTAGCGAACCAGCGTCTCCATCTCCATGCCGGAGAAGCCGATCGCCGAGTCGCCCGAGAGGTGGATGACCGGCCGGCCGGGTTGTGCCACGCAGGCGGCGATGGCCTGGCCGAGGCCGACGCCCATCGTCCCGTAGGTGCCGGCGTTGAGGCACGACCGGGCGTCGGCGACCGGCAATTGGGTGAGGCCGATGTCCATCGTGCCGGCGCCCTCCGCGCTGAGGATCGCATTCTTCGGCATCCAGGCGGCGACATCGCGCAGCGCCCGATAGTAGTTAGCCGGCCCGGTATCGTCGTCGATCTGCGGCTTGATCGCGGCGGCGTTCTCGGCGGTCTTCTTGGAGAGCGCCTTGCGCCACGCCGAGTCCGTCGGATGGAACCACTGGCGGGAGCCGAGCGCCTTGTTGAGCTGCCCGACGATGGCCTTGCCGTCACCGACCAACGCCACTTCCGTCGCCCTGTTGTGGCCGATCTCCTCGGGCGCGATGTCGAGCTGGATGACCTTGACGTCCTTGGCGAAACGCGGCGACGCACCGAAATGAAAGATCCAGTTGAACCGCGCACCCATCAGGAAGACGACGTCGGCCTGCTGCAGCGCCAGCGTGCGCGCCGCCGAGACCGCCAGCGGGTGGTCGTCCGGCATCACGCCCTTGCCCATCGGCGAACGCACGAACGGGATCTGGGTACGCTCGATGAAGGTGCGCACCTCGCCTTCGGCGCGCGACCACGCCATGCCCTTGCCGACGAGGACGAGCGGCCGCTGGGCCTTTTCGAGCAGGTCGAGCGTCGCCTCGACATTCTCCCCGGGCGCCACCATGCGCGGTGGCTCGGGCACACGCTGGACCTGGACGATCTTGTCGAGCTCGCATGTGCCCTTGATGATGTCGTCCGGCATGTCGAGATAGGCGGCGCCGGGACGACCATAGGTGGCGTGCCGGGTTGCCATTTCGACATAGTAGGGGATGCGCTGGACGCTCTCGATGCCGTGGGCGAATTTGCAGAACGGCGTGGCGATCAACACCTGGCGCTCTTCCTGGAAGGCGCCCATGCCGCCGCGATAGGTCTCCGAGGCGCCGCCGATCAGGATCATGGGCCAGCAGTTCTGCTGGGCATTGGCGAGGCCCGCGAGGCCGTGCACCACGCCGGGGCCGGTCACGGTGAGGCAGGCGCCGGGGCGACCGGTCATATAGCCGTACGCCTGGGCCGCGTAGGACGCGGCCTGTTCGTTGCGCATGCCGATGTAGTTGACGCCTTCCTGCTGCGCCGCCGTGGCGATCGGACCGACCGGAAACCCGACGACTCCGAACAGGTGATCGATGCCCTGCTGTTTTAGGCTCCTCGCTATGAGGGTAGCGCCATCGACTTCACTCATGTTTTTCCCCCGCGTGAGCGAATGAACTTCAGCCGCGAAGTTATGCATTGATGGCATCGCCGCGAAAGGGGCCCTTCCGACGTGCGATACAGCCGATCCATGCCGCCCCATGCGTTCGGGCGCTGGTGGCGCAACCTGGGTTGGGTTAGTCACGGTCTTGCGCAAATGGAAGGGGACAGAATGGCGATCTATCAGCTCGGCGACAAAAAACCGATGATTCCGGCCTCCTGCTACGTGGCGGAGAACGCGACGGTCATCGGCGACGTGACGCTCGGCGAGCGGGTCAGCGTCCTGTTCGGCGCCGTGCTGCGCGGCGACAACGATCCGATCACCATCGGTGACGACAGCAACGTTCAGGACAACTGCGTCCTGCACAGCGATCCCGGCCTGCCGCTCACCATCGGCAAGGGCGTCACCATCGGCCACCAAGCGATGCTGCATGGCTGTACGATCGGCGATGGCTCGATGATCGGTATCGCGGCGGTGGTGCTGAATGCCACGGTGATCGGCAAAGAGTGCTTGGTCGGCGCCGGCGCCGTCGTCACCGAACGCAAGAGCTTCCCCGACCGCTCGGTGATCTTCGGCTCACCCGCCAAGGTCGCGCGCGAGGCGAGCGAGGACAACATCACGCGCATCCGCATGGACACGTTGAGCTACGTACATCGCGGCAAACAATACAAGACGGACCTCAAGCGCATCGGCTGACGCCGTGATCGACGCCCTCGACCATCTCGTCCTGCGCGCGTCGTTCGTCACCGGCGCAGGGCGCGCCTACGAGACGCTGCTCGGCCGAAAGGTTGAGGACGGACGCGTGAGGGTGGGCAATGTCGGGCTGGCGATCGAGGACGACGCATCGACGGCGCGGTTGGAGTCGATGGTCTTCGCGACGGCCTCACTCGACAAGGCCGCGCACCTGCTCGAGCGGCGCGCCGTAACGGTCGAGCGCAATGAGGCGCAGCTGTCGCTGGCCGCGCATGGTGTGTCGATCAAGCTTTGTGAACGACAAGGCGCAGAACCCCCCTCGCCCCTCCTCAAGTCAGACGAAGCCGCCTCGATCAGCGCCCTCGATCACGTCGTGGTGCGAACGCCCAATCCCGAACGCGCCGTCGCCTTCTATGCCGGGCGCCTCGGCTTCGACCTGCGGCTCGATCGCAGCAATCCGCAATGGGGCGCCCGGCTACTCTTCTTCCGCTGCGGCGATCTCGTGGTCGAGATCGCGCACGATCTGAACAAGGGCGTGTCCGACGCGCCCGACCAGCTCTGGGGCCTCTCCTGGCGCACGCCCGACATCGCCAAATGCAACGCGCGCCTCAAGGCCGCCGGCGTCGAAGTCTCCGAGCCGCGTGACGGCCGCCGGCCGGGCAGCCAGGTCTTCACGGTGCAGAGTCACACCGCGAACGTGCCCACGATCGTGATCGGCGGCATTGGCCGCTGGTAATCCCGCGCGCTCGCGTGCCATGCTGTCACAAAAGCGTCTCGTGGGAGGAAACATGAAAACCGTTTGGCTCGGCGCCGCCATTGGCGCCTTCGCGTTCGCGTCTCCCGCCTCGGCGCAGGGCGTGGTGAACGTCTACTGCTCGGTGCAGGTCGAGTGGTGCACGCTGATCGCCAACGAATTCCAGAAGGCGAGCGGCGTCAAAGTCTCGATCAGCCAGAAGGGGTCGGGCGAGACCATCGCCCAGCTCAAGGCCGAGGCGCAGAACCCCAAGGGCGACGTGTGGTTCGGCGGCACCGGCGATCCGCATCTGCAGGCGGCCGAGGAGAACCTCACCGAGGTCTACAAATCGCCCAAGCTTTCCGAACTGCATCCCTGGGCGATCAAGCAAAACACCGATTCGGCCGGCAAGACCGTCGGCATCTACGCCGGCGCGTTGGGCTTCGGCCTCAACACCGAGTTGCTCGCCAAGAAGAACGTCAAGGCGCCGGCCTGCTGGGTCGATCTGCTGAAGCCCGAATTCAAGGGCGAGATCCAGATGGCCAACCCGAACTCGTCGGGCACCGCCTATGTCGCGATCGCCACGCTGGTCCAACTGATGGGCGAGGAAAAGGCCTTCGACTTCCTGAAGAAGATGCACGCCAACATCAACGCCTACACGCGCTCGGGCACGGCGCCGATGAAGGCGGTGGCGCGCGGCGAGACGATGGTCTCGATCAGCTTCGTGCACGATGGCGTCACCGAAGCGCTGGCCGGTTTTCCGGTGAAGACGGCAACGCCGTGCGAGGGCACGGGCTACGAGATCGGTTCGATGAGCATCGTCAAGGGCGCACGTAATCTCGCCAACGCCAAGAAGTTCTACGACTGGGCGCTAACACCCGAGGCGCAGAAGCTCGAGGCGCAGGCCAAGCAATTCCAGGTGCCGTCGAACAAGGCAACGCCGGTGCCGCCCGAGGCGCCGAAGTTCGCCGACATGAAGCTGATCGATTACGACCAGGCGAAGTACGGCAAGTCTTCCGAACGCAAGCGCCTGATCGCCCGGTGGGATGCCGAAGTGGGCGGCCTCCCCAAGCCCTGATGTCTTCCCGCGCGCCGCTGCTGTGGTCGGTCGCGGGCCTGCTCGCCGCCGTGGCGCTGCCCTGGTACGCCCTGCAGGAAGGCCTCGACTCGGGCGCCTGGCTTACCGGCCTGTGGTCGTCGGAAGATTACGCGAGCGGCCTGGCGCAAATCATCCAACACGGACGCTGGTGGCTCGCGCCCGTGCTCGCGGCACTCGCTGCGTGTCTTGCGATCTGTCTCGTTCCAACCTCGCGCGAGCGGTGCGGCGCGTGGCTCATGATCGCCAGTGCCGCGGGCCTCGCGCTGTTCGTGGCGCAAGGCCTGGCGATCGGCCTGCGCGGCTGGAGCGCGGACTGGCTCGTCGCGGCATTCGGCGAACTCGCGGGCCGTCAGATCGGCACCGGCGCTGGTGCGGCCCTGGTGATGATCGCCCTGCTCGCGCTGCTGTCGATCGGGTTGGCGCTGCGCGGCGCCTTCGGCGGCGATGCGTTTGTGGCCGGCGCCATCACCACGGTGGCGGCTTCCATCCTGCTGTTCACCGCCTGGCCGATCCTGCGCATCCTCGTGCAGGCTTTTCAGGACGGCGACGGCGTCTTCCGGCCGGCGCTGCTGCTGGAACGCCTCGCGGCGGAAAAGATCTGGAGCGTACGTTGCCTCGTGGGCGGCGGACGCTGCGGCGTGGCGTGGAACACCTTGATCCTGGCGGTGTGCTGCGCCGCCGGCACGACCGCGCTGGGTCTTGCCTTCGCGCTGATCGCCACGCGCACCGGCTTCCACTTCAAGCGGACGCTGCGCGTGCTGACGGTCCTGCCGATTGTGACGCCGCCCTTCGTGATCGGGCTGGCGCTGATCCTGGTGTTCGGCCGCGCAGGGCTCGTAAACCAGTTCCTCGACTGGTCGATGGGCGTGGCCTCGACGCGCTGGATCTACGGCTTCCAGGGCGTGCTGCTGGCACAGCTCTTTGCCTTCACGCCGGTCGCCTTCCTGGTGCTGATCGGCGTCGTCGAGGGCGTGAGCCCAACGCTCGAGGAAGCCTCGCAGACCTTGCGCGCCGACCGCTGGGCCACCTTCACCACCGTGTCGTTGCCGCTGATGCGGCCCGGCCTCGCCAACGCCTTCCTGGTGGGCTTCATTGAAAGCATCGCCGACTTCGGCAACCCGATCGTGCTGGGCGGCGACTACGGCGTGCTGTCGACCGAGATCTATTTCGCCGTGGTCGGCGCGCAGCTCGACTACGGCCGTGCCGCGGCGCTCGGCCTGCTGCTGCTGGCCTTCGCCTTGGGCGCCTTCTTTGTCCAGCGTCGCGTCGTCGGCCAGGGCTCCTACGCCACCATCTCGGGCAAGGGCGATTCCGGGCTGCCGACGCCGCTGCCCGACGCGGCGCGACGTGCCGCGCTCTGGGTGGCGGTGCCGTGGGCGGTCTTCACCTTCCTGCTCTATGGCTTCGCCTTCGTCGGCGGCCTGGTGAAGGTGTGGGGCCGCGACTACACGCCGACGCTCGACCATTACACCAAGGCCTTCGCCATCGAGCGCACGGCCGACGGGCTGATCTGGTCGGGTGCGGCGTGGAACTCGTTCTGGACGACCGTGAAGCTCGCGGCGATCGCCGCACCGCTTACCGCCGCACTCGGTCTGATCGCCGCCTGGATCCTGGTACGCCAGCGCTTCGTCGGCCGGGCGACACTCGAATTCGCCACCATGCTGAGCTTCGCCGTGCCCGGCACGGTGATCGGCGTGGCCTATGTCTTCGCCTTCAACGTGCCGCCGATCGAGATCACCGGCACGGCAATGATCATCGTGCTGTGCTTCGTGTTCCGCAACATGCCGGTGGGCGTACGCGCCGGCATGGCGGCGATGAGCCAGATCGACCGCAGCCTCGACGAGGCCTCGGCCACCCTGCGCGGCCGCGCGCCGCAGACACTGGTCTACGTCGTGCTGCCGCTCTTGCGACCGGCGATCGTCGGCGCCCTGGTCTACGGCTTCGTGCGCGCGGTGACGACGGTGAGCGCGGTGGTGTTCCTGGTCACCGCCGAGTACGAACTCGCCACCACCTACATCATCCTGCGTGTGATCAACGGCGACTACGGGATCGCCATCGCCTATAGCTGCGCCCTGATCGTACTCATGCTGGCCGTGATCCTGCTGATCCAGTTCGTCGTCGGCGAACGAAGACTGGGCCGGCGAATCGCACCGCCCTTGGGAGGCCGCGCGTGAGTGTCGAGTTCCAGAACGTCGTGAAGCGCTACGGCACGGCGGCGGCGGTCGCAGGCATCAGCTTTACCGTGGAGTCGGGCACCCTGGTGACGCTGCTCGGCCCCTCGGGCTGCGGCAAGACCACGACCTTGCGCATGATCGCCGGCCTTGAGCTCGCAAGCGAGGGCCGCATCCTGATCGCCGGGCGCGACGTCACCAGCCTCGGCGCCACTCAGCGCGACGTCAGCATGGTCTTCCAGTCCTACGCGCTGTTCCCGCACATGAGCGTGCTGGAGAACGTCTGCTACGGGCTCCGGCGCTCGGGCCTCGCCCGCGACGAGGCGACCAAGGGCGCCCGCGAGGGGCTGGCGACCGTGGGCCTCGCCGGTTACGACGAGCGCCAGCCGTCAGAACTGTCGGGCGGTCAGCAGCAGCGCGTCGCCGTGGCGCGGGCGCTGGTGCTGAAGCCCTCGGTGATGCTGTTCGACGAGCCGCTCAGCAACCTCGACGCGCGGCTGCGCCGCCAGATGCGAGAGGAGATCCGCGAACTGCAGCAGCGGCTCGGTCTCACCGTGGTCTACGTCACGCACGACCAGCAGGAGGCGATGGCGGTTTCCGACCGCATCATCGTCATGAACGCCGGCCGCATCGAGCAACAGGGCTCGCCGCGCGATCTCTACGAGCGGCCCGCGACGCCCTTCCTCGCGCGCTTCATGGGCGAGTCCAATCCAGCGCGCGGCAGCGTCCGCCGTCTCGACCGCGAGCAAATCGTCGTGAGACTGAGCGACAGCGAGGTCGTCGTCGCCGACAGTGCGGCCGTCGACGGCGAGGCGACGGTCGCGGTTCGCCCCGAGGCGATCACCGTCGAAGTAGCGCCCGGTCCGGCCGGCGCGCTCCCCGGAACGATCGCCAAGGCGAGCTATCTCGGCACGCACATGGAATATTCGATCGACACCGCCGCCGGCGCGCTGTTCGCGACCTGCCCTCGGGTCGAGCGGCCGCTCAAGGCGGGCGACGAGGTCGCGCTGGTCCTAGCGTCGCGCGGCGTCATCGTCGTCCAGGATCAGGCGACCTGACGGCCGGCCAGGATGAGGCGGCGGACCTCATACAGGTCGAGCACGACGTGCAGGCAGAGCGCGCGGATCTCGTCCGTCGGCGGAAGCAGATCGGGAACCATGATCGTCATCATGCCGGCCGAGGACGCCGAGCGGACGCCATGGTGGGAATCTTCTATGGCCAGGCAAAGCTGCGGATCAACCGCCAGGCCTTCGGCTGCCTTAAGGTAAGGATCCGGGTCGGGCTTGCCTCGATCATAGTCGCCATGCGCCACGATCCGATGAAACCGGCCGGCCAGCCCGTGCGTCTCCAGGTGACGATCGACGGTGGCGCGCGTCGAGCTCGTGGCGATCGCCCGTGGCAGCTCCAGCTCGTCCAGCAGCTCGACCAGCTCCATCACGCCGGGCTTGAGCAGCAGCCGCGCCTCGATCAGGTCGCTGAAAATCCGACGCGCCGCGGCGCGCAGTTCGTCGACCGCCAGCGCTTCGCCGTAGTGGTCCAGCAGCATGGTGCGGATGACGGGCCACTGCGAGCCGACGGTGCTTCGAAAGAAGGCCGAGGTCATGACGATGCCGAACTCGGCCGCGGCGGCGAGTGTGGCCTCCTCGTAGAGCCTTTCCGAATCGAAAAGCACGCCGTCCATATCGAAGATGACGGCCGCCGGGTACCGGGGAAGTGTCACGCCGCCGGAGCTTGAACCTGTCGGCGAATCGACGCAATGCTGATGGCTGGCATGCGTCGTCTGACCCTTCTTGTCCTTCTACTGTCGGCGGCCGCCTGCGCGCCGACGCCGCCGCCCAAGATGGTCACCAGCTTGGCCCCACTCGGCCCCTGCCCCGCCTCGTCATGGCGACCCGAGGCGCCGCCGCCCACGGCCAGCTCCAAGACCTCGATGGTCTTGCTCGCCGTGCAGGAATGGGCGCGCTACGGCCGGCAGACGATCACCTTTTCGACGACTGCGCCGGCGCGCACCGAAATACTGGGCGTCCAGGAGCGCGACGCACCGGAGCGCATCCGCGACTATTGGAAAAGCGTCGACCGGCCCGAACGCAGCGGGCTCACCGACGTTCCCTGGTCGGCGGCGTTCATCTCGTGGGACATCGAGAGCGCGGGCGTGTCGCGCGATCTCTTTTGTCCCGACGCGCGCCACACGATTTACGTCGAGCGCATGGTCGAGCGGGCGCGCCGGCCGGGCGCTGCCTTCATCCCGCACCGCACCAACGAACGAGCACCGCAGGTCGGCGATCTCCTCTGTGCATCGCGTAACGGCGGCGGTACCACGCTGGAAAACCTGAATCGCGGACCCGGACATTGCGACATCGTGGTCGAGGTCCGCGCTGGCAAAGTGCACGCGATCGGCGGCAACGTACAGGACTCGGTCAGCCGCAGTGTCTTTCCACTGGACGCCAACGGGTTTTTATCGCCCATATCCGCACGGCCCTTTTTCACCGTCATCGAGAATCGGTTGCAATAGAAAGAACGACAATGTCCTGGCCTTACGACTACGTCATCATCGGTGCCGGCTCCGCCGGCTGCGCGCTCGCCAACCGCCTGGCCGAGGATTTTGCGCTGCGCATTCTGGTGCTCGAAGCAGGTCCGCCCGACTCCTCGTTCATGCTCAAGATGCCGGCGGGCTTCGCCAGCCTCGGCGAGAAGACACCGTACAACTGGCGCTACGAGACGACGCCGCAAAAACATTGCAACGACCGGCGCATGTACTGGCCGCGCGGCAAGACCGTCGGCGGCTCGTCGTCGATCAACGCCATGCTCTATGTGCGCGGCCACGCCTGGGACTACGACCACTGGCGCCAGCTCGGCAACCAGGGCTGGAGCTACACCGACGTCCTGCCCTACTTCAAGAAGGCCGAGAACAACGAGCGCGGCGGCGACGATTTCCACGGGCTCGGCGGTCCGCTGAACGTCGCCGACCAGACCGATCCGCTGAAGATCAACGACGCGTTCCTCAAGGCCTGCGAGCAGGCCGGCCACAAGCGGGTGAAGGATTTCAACGGCGCCGATCAGGAAGGCGTCGGCTACTATCAGGTGACGCAGAAGGACCAGCAGCGCTGGAGTGCCGCGTCGGCCTATCTGCGGCCGGCCATCGAGCGCAACAAGAACAACGTCCATCTCGTCACCAACGCGCTGGTCGAACGCATCATCCTCGACAAGAACCGCGCCATGGGCGTGCGTTATGTGGTGAACGGCCGCGACGAGGTCGCGCGCGTCAGCCGCGAGATCATCCTGTGCGGCGGCGCCGTCAACTCGCCGCAGCTTCTGATGCTGTCGGGCATCGGCCCGGCCGATCACCTGAGTTCGCTGGGCATCCGCCCGCTGCACGACCTGCCGGGCGTCGGCGGCAACCTGCAGGACCATCTCGATGCGGCGCTCCTGCAGTTCTGCAAGACGCGCGACACCTACGACACGGCCAACAAGCTGTGGTCGCTCTATCAGTACTGGTGCAACAAGAAAGGCCCCGGCACCTCGCCGATCGCCGAATCGGGTGGGTTCCTCAGCACGCGCGAGGGCTTGAGCGCGCCCGACATCCAGCTCCACTTCCTGCCGGTGCTGGTGGTCGACCACGGCCGCACCAAGATGAAGCAGAACGGCTTCAGCCTGCATGTCTGCACGCTCAGGCCCGAGAGCACCGGCACGATCCGGCTGAAGAGCAAGGACCCCAAGGAGCATCCGCTGATCGACGCCAATTATCTGGCCGAGCGGCGCGACCTCGACACGCTGATTGCCGGCGTAAAGATGGGGCGCGAGATCTTCGCCCAGTCCGGCCTCGATCCCTATCGTGCCAACGAGTTCCAGCCCGGCAGCGTGGCCAAGACCGACGCCGAGCTCGAGCAATGGGTGCGCGCCAAGTGCGAGACGATCTATCACCCGGTCGGCACCTGCAAGATGGGGCCGGACAACGACGCCATGGCGGTGGTCGACGATCACTGCCGCGTGCGTGGCCTCGAAGGACTGCGCGTCGTCGACGCCTCGGTGANNACCGGTGCACCAGATTCGCTCTTTGGGGGGCGGCTTGGGACGGCTATCGCGCCGGGCTCACGGTCGGCGGCCGGCCGGCGCCCCGCTTGCCACCCTCCTCGTCGTCGGCGCGAGGAATTCAGAATAAAGACGGCTGCCGCTCAAATCGTTGTGACTTTGGCGTTCGTCGCTACGATGAGCGGCTGATCACTTGTTGGGCCGCCGGTGAGCGAATGAACGCGAAATCGTATGACTACGTGATCGTCGGGGCGGGGTCGGCGGGGTGCACGCTGGCGCGGCGGCTGACCGAGGACCCCGGAGTCCGGGTGCTCTTGCTCGAGGCGGGCGGGTGGGACCGCGATCCGTGGATCAAGATCCCGCTCGGCTGGGGCCGCATCCTCGAAAAGCGGCTGCACGACTGGATGTACTTCACCGAGCCCGAGCCCAATGCCGATGGTCGCCGCATCGAATGCGCCCGCGGCAAGGTCGTCGGCGGCAGCTCGTCGATTAACGCGATGGCCTATGTCCGCGGCAACCCGGGCGACTACGACCGCTGGGCCGCCGCGGGCCTCGCCGGCTGGTCCTACGCCGATGTTTTGCCCTACTTCCGCCGCCAGGAATCCTGGGAAGGCGGTTCCGGCCCCTATCGCGGCGGCGAAGGACCCTTGGGCGTCGGCACCGCGCGCTACGACGATCCGATCATCGACGCCTGCCTCGCCGCCGGGCGGTCACTGCAACTCCCTGCCACCGCCGACTACAACGGCGCGCAGCAGGAAGGCCTCGGGCGCATGCAGCAGACGATCCGCCAGGGTCGAAGGTGCAGCGCCGCCGAAGCCTATCTGCGCCCGGCGCTGAGCCGCCCGGGCCTCACCGTCGAGACCGGCGCGCTCGCCTCGCGCATCATCCTCGAAGCGGGCCGCGCCGCCGGCGTCGAATTTTTCTCCCACCGCGGCGCCACGGCGGTTGCCCGGGCCGAACGGGAAATAATCCTCTCGGGCGGCGTCATCAACTCGCCGCAGCTGTTGCTGCTGTCGGGGATCGGCGACCCGGAGGCGCTCGCGGCGCACGGCATCAGGGTGGCGGTAGAGCTTCCCGGGGTCGGGCGGAATTTGCAGGACCATCTGTCGGTCGCCGCCAATTATGCCCGGCGCGAGCAGGGGCCCTTTGTCGCGATGATGCGATTGGACCGGGTGGCGCTGTCGCTGGCGCGCGCCTATTGCTTTGGCACCGGCCCCTTCACCGAGACCCCGAGCGGCTGGACCGGGTTTGTCAAAAGCCGCCCCGATGTCGAATTGCCCGACATCCAGTTCCTGTTCCGGGCCGCTCCCGGGGGCGCCGGCCCCTGGCTGGCGCCGTTCAAACCGGCTTTTGCCGACGGGTTTTCCTTGCGCGCGGTAATGTTGCGGCCCGAAAGCCGAGGCGCGGTGACCCTCGCCTCGGCCGACCCCCGCGCGCCTGCGCATATCCGCCAGAATTTCCTCGCCACCGAAGCCGACCGCCGCACGATCCGCGACGGGTTGCGCCTAGCGCGCCGCATCGTCGGCGTCGCGCCGCTCAGCGCCTTCGCCGCAAACGAACTGTCGCCCGGCGCCGACAAGCAGAGCGACGCTGACCTCGACGCCTATATCCGCGCCACCGCGGCGACCGCGCACCACCCGCTCGGCACCTGCAGGATGGGCCCCGCGGGCGACCGGATGGCGGTGGTCGACCCGGAACTGCGGGTTCGCGGGATCGAGGGCTTGCGCGTCGTCGACGCCTCGGTGATGCCGACCCTGGTCGGTGGCAACACCAACGCGCCCACCATCATGATCGCCGAGCGCGTGGCGTCCTTCATGCAGGGCGCGGACTGACGGTGCCTACGCCAGCGCAAGTCGATCCCGGCGCGCAAGCGAAGGCGTCCAAGATCTTCGCCGTGACCATGATGGTGAGCGGGGTGCTCATCGGCATTGGCATGCCGGCGCTCTTCTCTACCCTCGAGATCGAGGTCTTCATGACGTCGTCGGGCTTCGACCTAATATGGTTGGTGGCGCTGGCGTTGATGATCATCGACTTTGTTCTGGCCGGGATTTTTTGCCGTCGCGCGACCGTGCTCGATCGCGCCGCCCAAGGCCTGCCGCCGGGCAACACTCCGTAGGCGTCAGTTCACGCGGTTCTCGACCACCATCATCCACGGCAGGCCGGGCTTGCCGGCGAGGTGGCCGCGCGTATCGACCGGATAGAGACTCATGGTGACGCTGTTCTTCACGTTGCCGCCGACGGCGTGGAGAAAGCCGCCGCGCACGTCGGTCACGACGTCGCAATGGCTCGCGGTGTTGTCGATGCGTCGCCGCGCCGTGCGCGACTCAGCGTAGCGCCAGGTGGGACCCGCCGTGCCGGTGCACACCAGGTCGCCGGGCTTGGGGGCATACTCGTTGGGCGCATGCAGTGCGAAGCCCGCGCTGCGCGAGGCGTGCTCGCGATCGTAGAGCGAGGCGAGATACTGGCCGTGCCGGCCGGCCGGCGGAAACGCGCTCGCGCCGGCGTGAGTCATGACCCATGAGACGAAGGCGGCCGACCACGGCTTGCCCGACGTCCGGCCATTCCAGTCGGGATGGCCGCAGCTTCCCCAATAGTCGCCGACGCGGCTGGCCAGCGGCTCGCTGCGCTCGCTGACGCCGTTGCGATTGGTGTAGCCGTTGGCGCTGCTGCCATAGACAACGGTCGAGCGGCCGAACTTCGTCCACTCCTGCCAGGCGACAAGAGCGGTGCGGTTCGTCGGAGGCCGTTCGCTATGTCCGTATCCGCCGCTGCGGTCCGTGCTGCCGCAGCCGACGAGGGCCAAGGCCAGCAGAAGGATCGCTGGCAGCCGTAGACCTATCGTGTGGGAGGAGACCCGATGGGGCGGCTGCCAGCAAACACGAACTTCGACGGAGGGGGTGTCGATACTGTTCATGTATAACTTGCAGTAAAACAAATAACTTATTGTTATTATTGTCTTTAGAATTAGCACGATAGACGAAGCATGTCACTGTCAAAGTCGCTCGCCCAAATTCGCCGGCTGGAAGAGCTGGCCTTTCGTGGCTGGCCCGCGCTGGAAAGCCGCGATCTCGCCGGTTGGCGCCTGCGGTTTTCCGGCGGCTACACCAAAAGAGCGAATTCCATCAATGCGTTAGGGCCGGATGCTCGATGCGACGCGGAGACCCTTTCAGGCCTCGAGGCGCCCTATCTGGCGCTCGGGCAGCGGCCGGCGTGGCGGCTTACACCGCTTGCCCCTCGGGCAATCGCCGACCTCCTGGCCGAGCGCGGTTACGAGGTGATCGAGCGCAGCCTGCTGCAGGTCTGTCCGCTCCACGATGGCTTCGCCGCCGACCCTGAAGTACGGATTTTTGCCCAGCCGACGCCCGGCTGGATCGAGGCCTTTTCCCTCCATAGCCCGGTCCGGCCGGCGCATCGCGAGACCATGCAGCGCATGCTGGCGGCGATCGCGGCGCCGGCGGGCTTCGCCTTCGTCGAGGCGGCAGGCCAGCCGCTCGCCGTGGCGATCGGCGCGGTCGAGGGTGACCATATGGGGCTGTTCGATGTGCTGGTGATGCCCGCCGCGCGGCGGCGCGGCCTGGCGCGGCGCGTCACCGAGAGCC
This sequence comes from Rhodospirillales bacterium, assembly GCA_003153415.1. GTDB lineage: Bacteria > Pseudomonadota > Alphaproteobacteria > Reyranellales > Reyranellaceae > Reyranella. The sequence goes on from PLYQ01000039.1 coordinate 28,203, forward strand.
TCTATGCCTGGGCCTGGCAACGGGGCGCGCGCTTCGCCTACCTGCAGGTCGTCGCCACCAACGCCGCTGCGATGCCGCTCTACACCGCGCAAGGCTTCCACACGCTTTACGAATACGAGTATCGGGTACCTGCCGCGCCTTGACCCCTCGCCGCCCCGCCTCACATAGTCCGCGACGGGAGGAACAATCAAGATGGCGCACTATCCTTGGGAGAAGAGCTACCCGCCGGGCGTGAAGTGGGACCTCGAAATCCCGAAGAAGACGATCCACCAGATTTTCGAGGATAGCTGCGCTCAGTACGGCGACCGGCCGCTCACCGACTTCCTCGACAAGATAATGACCTTCCGCGACTACAAGGAAGCGTCCGACCGCGCCGCGGCAGGCTTCCAGAAGCTCGGCGTCAAGCCCGGCGTCAATGTCGGCCTCTATCTGCCCAACACGCCGCACTACATCATCGCCTTCTTCGGGGTGCTGAAGGCAGGCGGCCGGGTGGTCAACTACAGCCCGCTCGATGCGGCGCGCGAACTCGAATTCAAGATAGGCGATTCGGAGACCGATATCCTGGTCACGCTCGACGTGCTGGCACTCTATCCGAAGATGGCGGCGATGCGCGGCAAGACGCGGCTCAAGAAGCTGATCGTGGGCTCGATCGCCGACTATCTGCCGTGGCCCAAGAACTGGCTCTATCCGATCGCCAAGAAGAAGGAACTCTCGGTCTGGCCACGCGACGACTGGCACATGTCGTTCAAGGACCTGCTCGCCGGCGACGGCAAGTACACGTCCTATCCGTCGGGCGAGAATCTGTGGGACGAGGTGGCGCTGCTGCAATACACCGGCGGCACCACCGGACTGCCGAAAGCCGCGATGCTGACGCATGGCTGCGTCGTTGCCGCCATGACCCAGGGCCAGGCCTGGACGGCACCCTCCACCGTGCCCGGCACCGAGAAGGTCGTGTGCGTGCTGCCGCTGTTTCACATCTACGCGCTGTCGGGAATCATGCTGGGCGCGGTGCGCAACGGCAATCAGCTCCTGCTCTATCCGCGGCCCGACATCGACATGATCGTCAAGGATCTCGCGACCAAGAGGCCGACCTTCCTGCCCGGTGTGCCGACGCTCTATACCGCAATTCTCAAGCACCCCAAGGCGCAGGGACTCGACCTGAAGTCGCTCAAGATCTGCATGTCGGGCGGCGCGCCGTTGCCGGTCGAGGTGCAACAGAGTTTCGAGAAGCTCACGGGCGCGACGCTGATCGAAGGCTACGGCCTCACCGAGACGTCGCCGACCGGCGCGATCTGCCCGATCGACAAGACCGTGCGCAGGACCGGTTCGTGCGGCCTGCCGATGCCCGGAACGATCATCGAGATCCGTGACACGGCACACCCCGACCGCATCCTGTCGGCCGGCAAGGAGCACGTTGGCGAGGTCTGCATCATCGGCCCGCAGGTCATGAAGGGCTATTGGAAGAAACAGGCCGAGACCGATCAGGTGTTGTTCAGCCATCCCGCCAGTAACTGGAAGGGACTGCGCACCGGCGACATTGGCTACATGGATACTGAAGGCTGGCTCTATCTGGTCGACCGCTCCAAGGACCTCATCATCTCGTCGGGCTACAACGTCTATCCGCGCATGATCGAGGAAGCGGTCTACGAGCATCCCGCGGTCGACGAATGCATCGTCATCGGCATTCCCGATCCCTATCGCCAGGAAGCGCCCAAGGTGTTCGTCAAGCTGAAGCCCGGCGCCTCGCTCACCTTCGACGAACTGAAGAAGCACCTGGAAGGCAAGATCGGCAAGCACGAGATGCCGGTCGCACTCGAGATCCGGCAAGAACTGCCCAAGACCCCAGTCGGCAAGCTCTCCAAGAAGGAATTGAAGGAAGAGGAGCGCGCCAAGGCCAAGGCGAAAGCGGCGTAACGCATGACGGGGCGACGCGCCTTCCTGCTCGGCGGCGCGAGCCGCGTTCTCGGTGCCTGCGACCGTCCCTGCTACGAGCAGAACGATGCGCAGAAGGCGTTCCTTGACGGGCTGCAGTCGCTCGCCAAAACCGCGCTTGCCTCGAACAACCCGCTGAAGATCGAGGCTGCCGCCGAACAGAGCATGGTACTCGCCGGCAAGGTCGGCGCCTTTTCCGACTGGTGTGGCACGCTCAAGACCATCGAAGGCAATGCCCAGACAGTCGCCCTCACGATCGAGATCGGTCCTCAAGTTTCGCTCTACGCGTTCAACGACTGGACTCTGGCGATGGCAGGCCAGCTTGCCGACCTGTTCTCCACACGATCGCGCGAGGCGCCGCCGCCAGGCCTTTCCGAAGCAGCCATCGCGGCGCTAAAAACCTTCCGGCTTGGCGAGCGCGTGAAGCTTGCCGGGCGGATGGGCGAGATCGCCGGCTCCGGCCTGTTCGATCTTTCCCGCCTGTTCGGCAAGGGCGAGGCGGAGAACCGCCTGTTCCTGCAATCGCCGCGCTTTGTCGCTCGCATCGAGGCTCTCGGGCCGTCGAAGAAGAAGTAGAAAGGATTCCGAGTTGCCGTCTTTCAATTACGATTTTCCCTACGCGTCCAAGAAACTCCCGATCTTTGCCAGCAACGTCGTCGCCTCCTCGCAGCATCTCGCCGCGACAGCCGGCCTGCGCATGATGGCCAAGGGCGGTAACGCAGTGGATGCCGCGATCGCCAGCGCCATCGCCATCACCATCGTCGAGCCGACCATGAACGGCATCGGCTCGGACGCCTTCTGCATCCTGTGGGACGGAACGAAGCTCGTTGGCCTCAACGCCTCGGGTCATTCGCCGGAGCTGATGACGCCCGACAAATATGCGGGCCAGGCCAGCATATCGAACGTCGGCTGGGGCTGCGTGACGGTTCCTGGCGCGGTGTCGCTCTGGATGGAGCTGCACAAGCGCTACGGCAAGCTGCCCTTCGCCGACCTTTTCGAGCCCGCGATCAAATATGCCCGCGACGGCTTCCGGGTCTCGTACATGGTGTCGCGCCAGTGGGAGACGGCGATCGACCGTCTCAAGGGCCAGGAGAGCTGGGTGAAAGCCTTCCTGCCGAACGGCCGCGCGCCCAAGCCGGGCGAGGTGTGGAAGTTCCCCGACCAGGCAAAGACGCTCACCATGATCGCCGAGAGCAAGGGCGAGGCGTTCTATCGTGGCGAGCTTGCCGACCGGATGGACAAGTACGCCCAGGAGATCGGCGGCGCGCTCAGGCGCAACGACCTCGCCGAACATAAGGCCGACTGGGTCGATCCGATCGGCCTCACCTATCGCGGCACCACGCTGCACGAGATCCCGCCGTCGGGTCAGGGGATCGCGGCCTGCATGGCGCTCGGCATCCTCGAAAACTTCGATCTCGCGGGCCACGACAACGACAGCCCCCAGGTGGCGCACCTGCGCATCGAGGCGATGAAGCTCGCCTTCGCCGACATCTATCGCTACGTGGCCGACCCGCGCTTCATGGAGGTGACGCCCAAGCAAATGCTCGACAAGGGCTACCTCAAGAGCCGCGCCAAGCTGATCGATCCCAAGAAGGCCAAGGACTTCGGCCCCGGCGTGCCCAAGGACGGCGGCACGATCTATCTCGGCACCGCCGACGAGTTCGGCATGATGGTGTCGCTGATCCAGTCGAACTACACCGGCTTCGGCTCGGGCATCGTGCCGCCGGGCACAGGCATTGCGCTGCAGAATCGCGGCTCGGGGTTCGTCACGACCAAGGGCCATCCCAACGAGGTCGGCCCGAAGAAGCGGCCGTTTCACACCATCATCCCGGCCTTCATCACCAAGGACGGCAAGCCGGTCGCGACCTTCGGCCTGATGGGCGGCGCCATGCAGCCGCAGGGCCACATGCAGGTCTTCTCGCGCATCGTCGATTACGGCCAGAATCCCCAGGCCGCCATCGATGCCCCGCGCTGGAGGGTGCACGAGAGCGACGGCACGGTCTGGACCGAGGCTCACCTGCCAGCCGACCTCGCCAGCGGTCTCGAGGCGCGCGGGCACAGGCTCACGCGCACGACCTGGCCGAGCTTTGCCTTCGGTTCGAGCCAGATCATTTGGCGCTTCCCCGAGGGCGGCCCCTATCTCGGCGCCTCGGAAAGCCGGCGCGACGGCGCGGCGGTCGGATTCTAGTCTTTCTGGTCGACATGCTCGTCATCGCCGAAGAACCGCCCACTCAAGACGAAATCGTACGCTTGCTCAGGCCGTCGGATGAGCATGCAACGTCGCTTTATCCGCCGGACAGCAATCACCTGGTCGATGTCGACGCGCTGTCGATGCCCAACATCCGCTTCTTCGTGGCACGATTGGATGGTCGAGTGGTCGGGTGCGGCGCGATGGTCGTTGATGCGGCGGAGGCGAGCGCGGAGCTCAAGAGGATGTTCGTCGATCCGATGGCGAGAGGACGCGGCGTCGCGAGAAAACTGCTGGAGCGTATCGAGGATCAAGCACGATCGCTCGGCCGCCGGCTCATTCTTCTCGAAACAGGAGTGAGCAGCATCGAAGCCCTCGCCTTGTACAAGCGATGCGGCTATCGCGAACGCGGACCGTTCGGCTCCTATCGGTCCCACCCCTTGAGCGTCTTCATGGAGAAGACGCCGCAGGCCTCCGGCAATTGACATGGGCAGCACTGTCGTCTCGATCGCCGATGGGCGCTTCCTGATCAACGGCGCCCCGACCTACGCCGAGCGAAGCTGGAAGGGCCATCGCATCGAGGGCCTGTTGTTCAACAGCCGGATGGCCAACGCGATCTCGGACGACGAGAACCCGGCGACACGCGGCGCCTGGGCCTATGCCGACGGCGATTGGGACGCCGAACGCAACACGTGCGAGTTCATCGCGGCCCTGCCCGCCTATCGCGCGCACGGATTGCTGGCGGTGTGCCTCAACATCTCGGGCGGCAGTCCGCAGGGCTATTCCTGGAACCAGCCGTGGAAGATCTGCGGCTTCACACCGGAGGGCACGATCAAGCCCGCTTGGGCGGCGCGTCTGGAGAAGGTGATCAAGGCCTGCGATGGCCTTGGCATGGTCGTTATCGTGGGCCTGTTCTACGGCAAGCAGAGTGGCACGCTGAAGGACGAGAGCGCGGTAAAGGCTGCCGTCACCAATACGGTCGACTGGCTGCTCGAGAAGAACGCGACCAACGTGCTGATCGAGATCGGCAACGAGGTCGACCTCGAGAACGTGTGGGCGCATCCCATCATTGCAGCACCACGCTGCCACGAGCTGATCGAGCTGGCGCAGAAGCGCGGCAAGGGAAAGCTGCTGGTGAGCACGAGCCTGATCATGCTCGAGGCGCCGCCCTCTGCGATCCTGGCGACGGCCGACTTCCTGCTGCCGCACGGCAATCGCGTCTATGGCCCCAACGGACATTTCCAGCCGAGCCCGCACGGCATCCGCCTGCAAATGAAGAACTGGCGCACGGCGGCTGGCTATCGCGGCCAGCCGATCGTCTACAACGAGGACGACCATTTCGAGTTCGACAAGCCCGACAACCATTTCGTCGCCGCCGTCGAGAGCGGCGCGAGCTGGGGTTATTTCGACTACCGCATGAGCCGCGAGCGCTTCGAGGACGGCTTTCAGTCGCTGCCCGTCGACTGGACGATCTCGTCGACCCGCAAGCGCGCCTTCTTCGGCCTCCTGAAGGAGATCACGGGGACATGACCTCGCGAAGGACTCCAATGACAAGCCGCCTGGCGGGAGTTCTGTACTTGGCCGCCGCCCTGTGGGCAACGCCGACGCAGGCGCAGCGCATGAGTGACGAGGAGATCCGCAAAATCCTGATCGAGGAGTCGCTCGCCTCCTACGGCGGCTCCTGCCCATGCCCCTACAGCTACGCCCCTAACCGCAGTCAATGCGCAGGAGCAAGTGCCTACAGCATGCTGAAGGCCGCCTACCTGCTGTGCTATCCCGCGGACGTCACGCAGCACATGATCCACGACTACCGCGTACGCCGCGGGATCCGGTAGTCACTTCCCGCAATAGGCCTCGATCCGGTAGCCGTCGGGATCGATGACAAAGGCGGCGTAGTATTTCGGGCTGTAGTCGGCGCGAACGCCGGGCTTGCCGTTGTCCTTGCCGCCGGCCTCCAACGCCGCGGCATGGAAGGCGTCGACCGCCTTGCGATCAGGGGCGACGAAGCAGAAATGCAGGCCCGACTCGGAGTCGGCCTTCACCGGCTTCTTGGTGGGGCCGAGCCACAACGCCACTCCCTTGTCGCCATAGCCCAGCGAGCTCTCGCCGTCGCTCAGCCGCCTGTAGCCATGGGGCGCGAGGGCTGCGTCGTAGAATTTGCCGGACCGCTTGATGTCGCTGACACCGATGGAAAAGTGGTCAAACATGATGGCACTCCCCTATATAACTATATAACCAGTTATAAAGTTAGAGAATGAGTGATTTCCGGTCAACCGGTCAACCGGTTATTAGCGGTGCACCATGACCCGTCCCGATCTCTGCCTGGAGTTCGCCAATACGCGTTATTGGCGCGGCCAGGCCGTGCCCACGGAAACGCTGAACGCGACAGAAGACCTGGCGAGTTGGGTGGCAGCCAATGGCGGGCCGAAGCTCGCCAAGCCGCCGGCGCGCAAGGAGTTCGATCGTGCGGTCGAACTGCGCGAGGCGCTCTATCGTCTGTTCGACGCCCAGGCCCAGGACAGGACGCCGGCGACCCGCGATCTCGCGGCCCTGAACGAGGCGCTGGCTGACGCGCCTGCGCGCACCATGCTCAGGCGCGAGCGCGACGGCTATGGCTGGGATGTCGATATGCGGTCAGCAACGGCGCTCGCCCTGCTGGCACCGGTTCTGTGGTCGGCCGGCGACCTTTTAGCCGGGCCGCGGCTCGATCGTGTGCGCCGGTGCGCCAACCCCGAGTGCGGCTGGCTGTTCCTCGACGACAGCCGCGCGGGAAAGCGGCGCTGGTGCTCGATGCAGGCCTGCGGCAACCGCGCCAAGGCGCGGCGCCACTATCACAAGAGTAAGGAAAGCTAGTCTTCTCGACCGCGCGCATCCTGCGCGCCTCTTGATCTTTTCTGCCCGGAGCGGGCTCTCGCGCCTCAAGGCGTTAGCCAACTGCGTTGGCTAACGCCTTGAGGCGCTGCCGCCTGCCTGCACTAAGCGCGGGCGCTTAGCGCAAAATCGTCTGCAGCTTCATGGCGACGCCCATGTCGCCTTCGATCTTGAGCTTGCCGGTCATGAAGGCGGTCATGCCGTCGAGCTTGCCGCCGATCAGGTCGGAGAAATCGCCGAAATCCATCTTCAACGTGCAGTCCGCGGCCTTGTCGTCGTTGCTGACGGTCGGCGGGCTCTGGTTGCCGTCGATATAGACGACACCCTGGTCGGTGCTGAATTTGACCGAGTTGCCGAAGGCGGTTTTCTTCGACGCGCCTTCCTTCATTTTCGCGGTGATTTCCTGCAAGGTCATGTCGAGTTCCTCTCATCGGCGAATGGGTCTGGGGGGCTTACTTGACCTTTACGTAAACGTCAAATACAGGCCGATAAACGGCCGTTCAGGGCGTCCGGAGGAAACATGCCGTCGTATCGCTCGGTCTTCAAACCGGGGTTGTTTGAGGGCCAGACCATTGTTGTCACCGGCGGCGGCAGCGGCATCGGCCGTTGCACGGCGCACGAAATCGCGGCGCTGGGCGCGCATGTCGTGATCACCGGGCGCAAGCCCGACAAGCTCGCCACGGTGAAATGCGAGATCGAGGCGGCCGGCGGCTCCTGTGAGACCCACGCTTTCGACATTCGCGAGGAAGCCCAGGTCAAGGAAGCGGTCGAAAAGATCGTCGCTGGAAACGGCAGCATCCACGGCCTGTTCAACAATGCCGGCGGCCAGTTCCCCGCCGCCGCCGTCGACATGAGCGCCAAGGGCTTCGACGTCGTCGTGCGCAATAACCTGACGGGCGGCTTCATCGTCAGCCGCGAGGTCTTCACCCAGTCGATGGAAAAGACTGGCGGCTCGATCGTCAACATGGCCGCCGACATGAGGAACGGCTTTCCCAACATGGCCCACACCGGCGCGGCGCGCGCCGGCATGGTGAACCTCTCCATGACGCTCGCCCACGAATGGGCCTATGCCGCCGTGCGCGTGAACGCCGTGTCGCCGGGCTGGATCGCGTCGTCGGGCATGGACACCTACCAGGGCGAATTCAAGGAACGCATTCCCAAGCTCAAGGGCTACTGTCCGCTGGGGCGCCTCGGCACTGAAAGCGAAGTCTCGGCCGTGGTCTGCTTCCTGTTGAGCGACGCCGCCGCCTACATCACCGGCACCGAGATCCGCATCGACGGCGGCGTGCCGCTCGGCAACCGCTCGATGGATCTGGTGACGACCGACCGCTCCAAGCCCTTCGACGGCTTCCATCTCGCCGTGATGCCCAAAGTGCTGGGTGGCTGACGGCCATGCCGATCCTCGAAAGCCAGGTCGATCGCAATAGCGAGGAGTTCAAGAAGAACCGCGAGAAGATGCTGGCGGCCGTCGCCGAGTTCCGCGCGGCCGAGGCCAGCGTGCAGGCGACATCGGAGAAATCGCGCGAGCGCTTTCGCAAACGCGAGCAGCTGATGCCGCGCGAGCGCATCGCCCTGCTGCTCGACAGAGGCGCTCCGTTCCTCGAGTTGATGCCGCTGGCCGGTTACCGCATGCACGACGACAAGGACGGTTCCAGCGCCGGCGGCGGCTCGGTCGCGGGCGTCGGCTATGTCGAGGGCGTGCGCTGCGTCGTCACGGCATCGAACAGCGCCATCAAGGGGGGCACCGTGGCGCCGTCCGGTCAGCGCAAGGGCCAGCGCATCCAGCAAGTCGTGATGGAGAACAAGCTGCCGGTGGTGAACCTGGTCGAATCGGGCGGCGCCAACCTGCTCTACCAGGCCGAGATATTCGTGCCCGGCGGCCGCGGCTTTGCCAACCAGGCGCGCATGTCGGCGCGCGGCATCCCGCAGGTGACGGTGGTGCACGGCTCCTCGACGGCGGGCGGCGCCTATCTGCCGGGGTTGAGCGACTACGTCATCATGGTACGCAATCAGGCCAAGGTTTTCCTGGCCGGCCCGCCTTTGTTGAAAGCGGCGACGGGCGAGATCGCGACCGACGAGGATCTCGGCGGCGCCGAGATGCACGCCACCGTCTCGGGCGTCGCCGAATGGATGGCCGAGAACGACGCCGACGGCATCCGCATGGCGCGTGAGGTCATCGCCAAGTGGCACTGGAACGACAAGTTGCCGCCGCATAAGACACGTTCGTTCAAGGAACCGCTGTTCGACATCGACGAGCTGTGCGGTGTGGTGCCGCCCTCGCACAAGGACCCGTACGATGTGCGCGAGGTGATCGCGCGACTGGTCGATGCCTCGGACTTCCTCGAATTCAAGGGCCTCTACGACCAGCAGACGATCTGCGGCTGGGCCGAGATCGAGGGCGAGCCGGCGGCTTTCATCGGCAACAACGGACCGATCACCGTGAAGGGCTCGGTGAAAGCCGCCCAGTTCATCCAGCTGTGCTGCCAGCAGGGCACGCCGATCGTCTATCTGCAGAACACCACCGGCTACATGGTGGGCACCGAGGCCGAGCGTGGCGGCATCGTCAAGCACGGCTCCAAGATGATCCAGGCGGTGGCTAACGCCACCGTGCCGCAGATCACCATCGTGATCGGCGGATCGTTCGGCGCCGGCAACTACGGCATGTGCGGCCGCGCTTACGATCCGAGATTCATCTTTGCCTGGCCGAACAACCGTACTGCGGTCATGGGCGGCGAGCAGGCGGCCGGCGTGATGAAGACCGTGACCGAGCAGAAGTTCCTGCGCGAGGGTAAGGAGCCGCCCAAGGAGCAGATCGACAAGATGTACAAGGGCATCGTCGACCAGTTCGACCGCGAATCGACGGCGCTGTTCGGCACGGCGCATCTGTGGGACGACGGCATCATCGATCCGCGCGACACGCGCCGCATTCTGGCCTTCACGCTCTCGATCGCGCGCGAATCGCTGGTGCGGCCGCTCAATCCCATCACCTTCGGCGTGGCGAGGATGTAGAGATGAAGTTCACACCCGAACACGAAGCGCTGCGTGCGACCTGGAAGACGCTGATCGACCGCGAGGTCAATCCGCACGTCGACCAGTGGGAGAAGGAAGGCCAGTTTCCCGCCCACGAGCTGTTCAAGAAGATGGGTAACGCGGGCCTCCTGGGCGTCGACAAGCCCACGCAATTCGGCGGCTCGGGTCTCGATTTTTCCTACGCCATGGTCTGCTCGGAATCGCTCGGCCTGGTGAATGGCGGCTCGATCCCGATGGCGACCGGCGTGCAGATCTCCATGGCGACGCCGGCGCTCGCCCGCTACGGCAGCGACGATCTGCGCCAGGAATTTCTGGCGCCGTCGATCAGCGGCGACTACGTCGCTTGTCTGGGCGTGTCGGAGACCGGCGCCGGTTCCGACGTTGCTTCGATCAAGACCAATGCGACGAGAGTCGGCGGCGATTGGGTGATCAACGGCGGCAAGATGTGGACCACCAACGGCGCGCAGGCCGATTGGATGTGCCTGCTGGCCAACACCGGCAACGGGCCGGCGCACAAGAACAAGTCGCTGATCGTCGTGCCGATGAAGTCCAAGGGCATCAACATCGCCAAGAAGCTGAACAAATTGGGCATGCGCGCCTCCGACACCGTGCAGACCTTCTTCGACGAGGTGAAGGTGCCGGTGCGCTACACGATCGGCCAGCCGGGCATGGGTTTCGTCTATCAGATGCAACAGTTCCAGGAGGAGCGGCTGTGGGCCGGCGCCGGTACGCTGATGGGCTGCGACCGCATCATCAACGCCACCATCGACTACACGCGAGAGCGCCAGGTATTCGGCAAGCCGCTCTTGGACAATCAGGTCGTCCATTTCCGCCTGGCCGAGCTCAAGAGCGAGGTCGAGGCGCTGCGCTCGCTGGTCTATCGCGCCTGCGAGGATTATCTCGCCGGCAACGACGTCACCATGCTGGCCTCGATGGCCAAGCTGAAGGCCGGTCGCCTGCGCCGCGAGGTCTCCGATGCCTGCCTGCAGTACTGGGGTGGCGCTGGCTACCTGTGGGACAGCCCTGTCGCGCGCAGCTACCGCGACGGCCGCCTGGGCTCGATCGGCGGCGGTGCCGACGAGGTCATGCTGCAGATCATCTCGAAACTGATGGGCACTATGCCTCGGTTGGGGAATCGTTAGATGCAGTTCACCCAGGAACACGCCGAGATCCGCCGCACGCTCAGGGCCATCATCGACAAGGACATCAACCCCCATGTCGACCAGTGGGAAGAGGACGGCATCTTCCCGGCGCACCAGGTCTTCAAGAAGCTGGGCGACGCCGGGCTGCTGGGCATCAACAAGCCGATCGACTACGGCGGCATGGGGCTCGATTATTCCTACGCCATGGTGATGGCCGAGGAGCTGGGCAACATCCATTGCGGTTCGGTACCCATGGCGATCGGCGTGCAAACCGACATGGCCACGCCCGCCCTCGCCCGTTACGGCAGCGACGATCTGCGCAAGGAGTTCCTGGCGCCCTCGATCAGCGGCGATTTCGTGGCCTGCCTCGGCGTCTCCGAAGTGGGCGCCGGCTCCGATGTCGCTTCGATCAAGACGACAGCCAAGCGTGTCGGCGGCGACTACGTCATCAATGGCGGCAAGATGTGGACGACCAACGGCACGCAAGCCGACTGGATGTGCCTGCTCGCCGGCACCGGCGACGGCCCGGCGCACAAGAGCAAGTCGCTGATTTGTCTCCCGATGAAGACCAAAGGCGTCCAGGTCGCCAACAAGCTCGACAAGCTCGGCATGCGCAGCTCCGACACCGCGCAGATCTTCTTCGACGAGGTCAAGGTACCGGTGCGCAATCTCATCGGCCAGGAAGGCATGGGCTTCGTCTACCAGATGCAGCAGTTCCAGGAGGAGCGGCTGTGGGGCGCGATCAGCGCCGTGGTCGGCATGGAGCGGCTGATCGACGAGACGGTGGAATACACGCGCGAGCGCAAGGTGTTCGGCAAGCCGCTGCTCGACAACCAAGTGATCCACTTCAAGCTCGCCGAGCTCAGGACCGAGATCGAGCTGGTGCGCTCACTCTGCTACCGCGCCTGCGAAGAATATCTCGACGGCAAGGACGTTACCATGCTGGCGTCGATGGCCAAGCTGAAGGCTGGCCGCATGATGCGCCTCGTCAGCGACGGTTGCCTGCAATATTGGGGCGGCGCCGGCTACCTCTGGGAATCGCCGACGGCGCGTGCCTTCCGCGATTCGCGCCTGGCCTCGATCGGCGGTGGCGCCGACGAAGTGATGCTGCAGATCATCTCCAAGCTGATGGGCACCCTGCCGCGGCTGGAAAACCGCTGATGGGGGACGTCATGACGGAATTCGCCTCCAGGTACGACACCCTGCTGCTCCGCCGGGAGCGTTCGCGCCTCTACGTCACGCTCAACCGGCCGCTGGTGAAGAACGCGCTCAATCCGATCTTGATCGGCGAGCTGCGCACGGTGTTCGAGAATTTGCGCGAGCGGCGCGACATCAAGGTGGTGATCCTGCGCGGCGCAGGCGGCACCTTCTGCGCCGGCGCCGACCTCAAGAACATGGAGCAGAGCCTAGGCGACAAGCCGAGGCTCGGCGAGAAGGATCCGATCGCGCTCGGCAACCGCGAGTTCGGCACGTTCCTCGAGATGGTCAACACCACGCCACAGGTTGTCGTGGCGGCGGTCGAGGGCTACGCCATCGCCGGCGGCTTCGGCATCCTCTGCGTATCCGACGTGGCGATCTGCACCGAGGATGCCGGCTTCGCCATGAGCGAGACGGCGATCGGAATCGTGCCGGCCCAGATCGCGCCCTTCGTCGCGGCGCGCATCGGCGTGCCGCAGACCCGGCATCTCGCGCTGACCGCCGCACGCTTCAAGGGCCCGGAAGCCCATCGCCTGGGCATCGCCCACTATCTCGTCAAGGATTCCGCCGCCCTCGACCTCAAGCTCGAGGAGATCCTGAAGCAGATCGACCGATGCGCCCCCATGGCCAATGCGGCGACCAAGGCCGTGGTCATGAAGGTGGGCAGCGAGCCGCTCAATCAGGTCCTCGACTTCGCCGCCGAAAAGTTCGCCGAGGCACGGCGTAGTCCCGAGGCCGCCGAAGGTTTGCGCGCCTTCGCCGAGAAACGGCCGCCGAAATGGGCGATCGAGTAATGGCATTCGGCAAGATCCTGGTCGCCAACCGCGGCGAGATCGCCTGGAGGATCATGCGGACGGCCAAGGCAATGGGCTATCGCACCGTCGCGGTCTACTCCGACGCCGACAAGGACGCGCCGCACGTTTCCTTCGCCGACGAGGCAGTGCGCATCGGCCCGCCACCGGTCAAGGAGAGCTACCTCAACATCGACTGTATTCTCGAGGCCGCCTACCGAAGCGGCGCCGATGCAATCCATCCCGGCTACGGGTTTCTCTCCGAGAACGAGACCTTCGCCGCGGCCTGCGAAAAAGCGGGCCTGGTCTTTATCGGCCCGCCGCCCGCGGCGATCGCGGCCATGGGCAACAAGGCGGCCGCCAAGCGGCGCATGATCGACGCTGGAGTCCCTTGCGTGCCGGGCTATCAAGGCACCGACCAAAGCGACGGCAATCTCGGAAAAGAGGCGCGCAAGATCGGCCTGCCGGTAATGGTCAAGGCGGCGGCCGGCGGCGGCGGTCGCGGCATGCGGCTGGTCGAGCGCGACGGCGATCTTCTGGAGGCGATCCGCACGGCGCGCGCCGAGGCCGAGAGCGCCTTCGGCTCGGGCGAGCTGATCCTGGAAAGGGCCGTGGTCGATGCCCGCCACGTCGAGATCCAGGTCTTCGCCGACAACCACGGCAGCGTCATTCATCTGGGCGAGCGCGACTGTTCGGTGCAGCGTCGCCATCAGAAGGTGGTCGAGGAGGCACCCTCGCCGGCCGTGAACGCAGACCTGTGCGGTCGCATGGGCGCCGCGGCGGTCGCTGCCGGCAAGGCGATCGGCTATCGCGGCGCCGGCACGGTCGAGTTCCTGCTGGGTAGCGACGGAGCGTTCTATTTCCTGGAAATGAACACCCGCCTGCAAGTCGAGCATCCCGTCACCGAGGCGATCACCGGCCAGGATCTCGTCGAGTGGCAGCTCCGCGTGGCGCGTGGGGAGCGACTGCCACTGAAACAGGATCAAGTACGCTTCGACGGCCATGCCATCGAAGTCCGGCTCTACGCTGAAGACGCCTATATGGACTTTCTGCCGCAGACCGGTCGCATCGATGTCTGGCGCCCTGCGTCGGGGCCCGGCATCCGGGTCGATCATGGCATGAAGGACGGGCTCGCCATCTCGCCGTTCTACGATCCCATGATCGCCAAGGTAATCGCCCACGGCGCCACCCGCGAAGAAGCGCTGAAGCGGCTGATCCAGGCGTTGCGCGACACGGTGGTGCTGGGCCCGACGACCAACCGGCATTTTCTGATCCGCCTGCTGGAGCATCCCGAGTTCGCGGCAGGCAAGGCAACAACCGCTTTTCTCGGCAAGCACAAGTTCGAAGCACCCGACCTGACGGACTACCACTGGACGCTCGCGGCGGCGTTGCTGTGGCGGCAGTCGGCGGCGCGCTATCCGGCGGCGCTGCGTGGCTGGCGCAATTCCAACCCCGAACCGACACCGATCAAGCTTACGGTCGGCAATACGGAACGCACACTGCATGTCGCGACCGAGAACATCGGCAGCGACACCGTGCTCTTCCATATCGACGGCGACGATATCGTGGTCGATCTCGATGCTCTCACTGTGCGTTTCACCGACCGGACCTACGCCCCGCCCGCTTCGGCGGCGGCAGGCAGCGACGGCAAGCTGCGCGCGCCGATGGACGGCCGCATCGTCGCCATCAAGGTCGCAGCCGGCGACAAGGTCGCACGCGGCCAGACCCTGGTCGTGCTGGAGGCGATGAAGATCCAGCACCAGCTCAAGGCGGTCCTCGATGCCGAAATCGAATCGGTGTCGGTGCAGGAGGGCCAGCAGGTGGCCAACCGCACCGTTCTGGTGACCATGGCGACCGATGCCGCTGAACGTTGAGGGCAGCGCTGAACTTTGGCGGATGGCTTTACGACAATCTCGAACGGTGCGACTAATCCGGGCGATTGGGGAGGGGAAGATTCGATGCTCCGTAGAACTGCTCTAGCCTCGCTGTCTGCGGGCTTTGCCGCGCTGGCCGCCGGTCCACTGCGCGCGCAAGCCTACCCCAGCAAGCCGATCACCATCGTGGTGCCCTTCGCCGCCGGCGGCCCGACCGACTTGATGGCGCGCATCGTGGGCGAGCGCATGGCAAAGGAACTGGGCCAGCAGTTTATCATCGACAACACCACTGGCGCCGCCGGCACCATCGCCGTCGGCAAGGTCGCGCGTGCAGCGCCCGACGGCTACACAATCGGCATCGGCCATCTCGGCACCCATGTCGCCAACGGCTCGATCTACAAGACCCTGAACTACGACATGTTGGCCGATTTGGTGCCAGTTGCGCGGCTGCCGTCGAATCCCATGTTGGTCGTCACCTCGAACCCGTTCGAGGCCAAGACGATGAAAGACGTCGTCGAGTATCTGAAGGCGAACCCGGACAAGATCTCGGGGGGCACGGCCGGCGTGGGCTCGGCTTCGCATCTCGGAGCGCTCGCCTTCTTCAACGCCACCGGCGCCAAGTATCAGCTCGTACCCTATCGCGGCACCGGGCCCGCCATGCAGGACCTGATCGCCAACCAGATCCAGATCATGGTCGACCAGTCGTCGAATTCGTTGCCCCAGGTGCGGGCCGGAAAGATCAGGGCCTATGCCGTGACGGCCAAGGTGCGCTCGCCCGTCATGCCGGAAATTCCGACGGCGGCGGAAGCAGGCTACCCAATGGACGTCGCGATCTGGCACGGCCTGTGGGCGCCCAAGGGCACGCCGCCGGAGATCATCGCCAAGCTCAATGCCGCGGCCATCGCCACCTTCCAGGATCCCGACATCCGCCGGCGCATGGAGGATCTCGGCCAGGACCTGCCGACCCCCGCCGAGATGGCGCCCGCCGCATTCGGCGCCTTCCACAAGGCCGAGTTCGCCAAATGGAAAAAGATCCTCGAAGACGCCAACGTGAAGGCGGAATAACTAGTCGCGGTAATTCGGCGGTACCGGACAAGGCGGTAGGAGTTTTTCCAGTACCTTCGCCACGCCCAACAACTTCGCTTCGCCCCAGCGCTTGCCGGTGAGCTGCAGGCCGATCGGCAGGCCTTGCTTGGAGGAGCCGCAGGGTAGCACCACCGAAGGCTGGCCGGTCAGGTTGGCGAGGTAGTTGTAGGACGTACCGGCGAAGAAATAGGGATGGGCCTTGCCGTCGATCATGAGCGGCTCGCTCTGCTTCTGGCGGACGAAGGCGGCGTCGGGCATCACCGGCATCAGCCAGGCATCGTAGTCGTCGAGGAACTGCTCGCACTGCTTCATCGTCCGATCGCGGCGGTCGAGCACGGCGAAGAACGCCGCCATGTCGAGGCGCGCCGCCCGCGCCACCGAACGGGCGGACGGATCGGTTGCATCGACGAAGGCGAAGAAGCGTTCGCGCTCGCTGAGCGGCTGCAAGGCGCGGTTCTCGTACTGCCAGAGATCGGACCAGTCGTCCCAGCTCTGCTGCCAGTCGATACCCTGCGGTTCGGCCTTCTTCACCTTGGCGCCGGCCTTGCCGAGAAGGCGCACCGTCGCCTGGATGACGGCGGCGGTGTCGGCCGAGACCGGGACCAGCGGATTGCTCTCCACGACGGCAATGCGCAGGTCCCTGGCCTTGAGGCTGGGCGTCGGGCCAAGCGGCACCGGCGCGGCCTCGGCCTCGTTGCCGTCCGGCCCGGCGATGATGCGCAGCGCCAGGTCGAGATCGTCGACCGAACGCGCCAGCGGCCCGAACACACCCATGTAGCGCACGGTCCGCGTTGTGCCGGGCAGATCCGGCACATGGCCGCGCCCGGGCACGCGCCATTCGCTGGGCTTCAGCGAAAAGATGCCGTTGTAATGAGCGGGATTGCGCACCGAGCCGCCGATGTCGCTGCCGAGCTCGAGCGGCGACAGGCGGGCCGCCACGGCGACGGCGCCGCCGCCGGTCGAACCGCCGGCGGTGCGCGTGGCGTCCCAGGCATTCTTGGTCGTGCCGAACAGCGGGCTGTCAGTCTGAAAGTCCGCGCACAACTCGGGCACATTTGTCTTGCCGAGGATGACCGCGCCGGAAGCCTGCAACCGCGCCACCAGGCTGGCATCCGTCTTGGCGACGTTGTCCTTGAGCGGCGGGTGGCTCGAGGTGGTGTGAAGGCCAGCCACGTCGAAGGCTTCCTTGATGGTGATCGGCACGCCGTGCAGCCGTCCGAGCTTGGCGCCCTTCTTGGCGCGCAGCCTATCGGCCGCGCGGGCAGCCTTGAGCGCACCCTCGCGGTCGACCACCACCAGGGCGTTGAGAGCGCTATTCACCTTGGCGATCCGTTCGAGGTGCGCCTCGGTCACCTCGACCGAACTCAGCCGGCCGTTTCGTATGGCGCGCGCAAGACGGGATGCCGTCTCGAAACACGGATTCATGCATGCCTCCCCTGCAGCGCCGCGAGACTAGCCGCCTCAAACGAGGCCGGCTATAGAGCCCGAGGAATTCTTGGGGACCTCATGAGCCTGGCTAACAAGACACTGTTCGTGACCGGCGCCAGCCGCGGCATCGGTCTTGCCATCGCGCTGCGCGCCGCGCGCGACGGCGCCAATGTCGCCATCGCCGCCAAGACGGTTAAGCCCGACCCGCGCCTGCCCGGAACGATCTTCACCGCTGCCGACGACATCGAGAAGGCGGGCGGCAAGGCGCTGCCCATGCCGTGCGACATCCGCGACGAGCAAAGCGTCGAGAAGGCGGTGGCCGATACGGTGGCGAAGTTCGGCGGCATCGACATCCTGGTGAACAATGCCAGCGCCATCAGCCTCACCGGCACGCTCGCGACGGAAATGAAGCGCTACGACCTGATGCATCAGATCAACGGCCGCGGCACCTACATGGTCTCGCAGAAATGCATCCCTCACCTGATGAAGGCCGCCAACCCGCACGTGCTCAACCTTTCGCCGCCGCTCGACTTCGACGTGAAGTGGTTTTCCAACCATCCTGCCTACACGCTCGCCAAATATTCGATGTCGGTCTACGCCTGGGCGATGGCGGCGGAATTCAAGGATAAGGGCATCGCTTTCAACTGCCTGTGGCCGCGCACCGCCATCGCCACGTCGGCGATCCGCAACGTGCTGGGCGGCGACGATGCCATGAAGGCCTGCCGCAAGCCGGAGATCATGGCCGACGCGGCCCACGCGATCTTCAACCGCCCGGCCAAGGGCTGCAGCGGCAACTTCTTCATCGACGACGAAGTGCTGGGCGCCGAAGGCGTCACCGACTTCGACCAATACGCCGTCTCGCCCGGCACGAAGCTCCTGCCCGACTTCTTCGTGCCCGCAGCAGGCGCGAGCACCGTCGTCGGTCGGGGCTGACGGCGTCATGGCGATCTTCGTTCTGGTCCATGGCGCCTGCAATGGCGGCTGGTGCTGGGAAAAAGTCGTGCCGCTTCTGGAAGCGCACAGTCACAAGGCCTACGCCCCCGACCTGCCGGGCCTCGGTAAGGACCAGACGCCGCCGGCCAACGTCAAGCTTGCCGACAATGTCGAGAAACTCTCCCGTCTGCTCGACAAGATCGACGAGCCGGTGGTGCTGGTCGGCCATTCGCTGGGCGGCATCACCATCAGCCAGCTCGCCGAGGCGCGGCGGCGCAAGATCAAGGCGCTGGTCTATCTGTGCGGCCTGCTGCCGGTCTCGGGAAAAAGCGGCCGGGACATGACGTCGCTCGAAACCGAAAGCATGTTCCGACTGTCACGCGAGATGAATCCCGACGGCACGACCTATACCTTCGCGCGCGCCCAGCTGCCGGCACTGTTCTATCAGGATGTCTCGCCCGAGGACCGCTACCGCGCCATGGAGCGCCTGCGCCCTCAGCCGGTGGCGATCTCGACCACGCCGGTGACTTTGACCGAGGAGCGCTTCGGGTCGGTGCCGCGCTGGTACATCGAATGCACGCACGACAACGCCATCCGTATCAACCTGCAGCGCACGATGGTGAAGATGACCAAGTGCAAGGTCATCAGTATGGAATGCGGCCACACACCTTTCTTCAGCCAGCCCGAAGAGCTGGTGGAGCATCTCGAGACGATTTCGCGCAGCTAGTCTAGAGCATTCGCCACTTAAGTTG
>PLYQ01000194.1 GCA_003153415.1 Rhodospirillales bacterium
TGATCTCGTCGGAGGCGCGCCACATTGCCGTGCCGCCCATGTAGGTGGCGCGCGAGCTGCCGTGACCGCCGCCGAATGGGATCAGGTCGGTGTCACCCTGGCGCAGGTTGATCTTTTCGTTGGACACGCCGAGGCGTGTGCTGAGGATCNNTGCCCTTGATGTGATAGGCGAAGCCCAACCCGCGCAGCAGCCCGCGCGCCTCGCTGTGCCGGCGGCGCTCGGCGAAGCCCGCCGCGTCGGCACGGTCGAGCGCCTTGGTGAGCGTGTCGGCAAAGGCGCCGCTATCGACCTGGAAACCGAAGGAATTGGTCATCGGCATTTCGTGCGCCGGCACCATGTTGAGGCGACGCAGTTCGGCACGGTCGAAGCCGAACCGCAGCGCCGCGGCATCGATCAGCCGTTCCAGGATGTTCACGGTCTCGGCGAAGCCCGGTCCGCGCATCACGCCGATCGGCGTGGTGTTGGAGAGCACGACCAGGACATGCAACGCGATCGACGGGATGCGATAGACCGTGCCCTGCAGGTGATAATATTGATAGGTCGGCACACCGCCGCCGACGCCCGCCAGATAGGCGCCGACATTGGCCGCACTCGCGGCCTTCAGCGCCAGGAACTTGCCCGAGGCGTCGAGCGCCAGCGACGCCTTGGCCTGCATGTCGCGCGAGGGATGGTCGGCCAGGAAGACCTCGCTGCGGGTGGCGACCCATTTCACCGGCCGGCCGACCCGGCGGGCCGCCCAGGCGACCAGCACATGCTCGGCATAGATGAAGTTCTTGGCGCCGAAGCCGCCGCCGACATCGGGCGCGATGAAGCGAACGGCCGCAGGCTCGACGCCTAATGCGCGGGCAGCGTGATTGCGGTTGTTGTGGATGCTCTGGCTCGAGATGTGGAGCGTGTAGCGGCCGCTCGCCGGATCGAACAGGCCGACCGAGCCGCGCGGTTCGATCGGGTTGGTGGTGACGCGATGGTTGTCGAGGTCGAGCTCCACGACATGGGCGGCGCGGGCGAAGGCGGCCTCGGCGCCCGGGGCGTCGCCGACTTTCCAGTCCATGCAGATATTGCCCGGCACCTCGGGCGAGAGTTGCGGCGCACCGGAGGCCGCGGCGGCATAGGCCATCGTGACCGCGGGCAGGGGGTCGTAGTCGATCTCGACCAGCTCGGCGGCGTCGAGCGCCTGGGCCAGCGTCTCGGCCACGACCATCGCCACGGTCTCGCCCGCGAAGCGCACCTTGTCCGCGGCCAGCAACGGCTGCTCGTCGAAGATGAAGCGTTCGCCGGTCTGGACGTTGGCTTCTGCGTAGGGGCGCAGCGATTTCAGCCCGTCGGCCTTGGTATCCGCCGCCGTCAGCACGGCCAGCACGCCTGGTGCTTTTTGGGCAGCCGAAATTTCGATCGAGCGAATGAGCGCGTGGGCGTGCGGCGAACGCACGAAGACAGCGTGCACGAGTTTTTCGAAGTGCAGATCGTCGAGGTAGGCACCCTGGCCGGTGACGAAACGCTGGTCCTCACGCCGCTTGGGCGAATCGCCGATGATGGACTTGGTCATGCCGCAAATCTCGCGTATCCAATGGCCTATGGAAACCGATTTCGATGCCGTGGTGATCGGCGCGGGCTTCGGCGGCATGTATATGCTGCATCGGCTGCGCCAAGAGGGCTTTTCCGCGCGCGTGCTGGAGGCGGGCAAGGGCGTCGGCGGCACCTGGTACTGNNATCCCGGCGCGCGCTGCGACGTCGAAAGCGTGCAGTATTCCTACCAGTTCTCGCGCGAGCTCGAGCAGGAATGGGAGTGGACGGAGCGCTACGCCACCCAGCCCGAGATCCTGCGCTACGCCACTCATGTCGCCGACCGCTACGACCTGCGTCGCGACATCCGTTTCGAAACGCGCGTCACCAGGGCTGTATTCGACGAAAAGGCCGCCTGCTGGATCGTCGAGACCGACAAGGCCGATCGGATCGCTGCGCGTTTCATCATCACCGCGATGGGGTGTCTGTCCTCGCCCAACACGCCGAAGATTCCCGGCCTCGCCGACTTCAAGGGGCCGACCTATCACACCGGAAACTGGCCGCACGAAGGCGTCGACTTTTCGGCCAAGACGGTCGGCATGATCGGCACCGGCTCCTCGGCGATCCAGTCGATCCCGCTG
Organism: Rhodospirillales bacterium; assembly: GCA_003153415.1. Taxonomy (GTDB): domain Bacteria; phylum Pseudomonadota; class Alphaproteobacteria; order Reyranellales; family Reyranellaceae; genus Reyranella. Next base: position 2,146 of record PLYQ01000194.1, read on the forward strand.
ATCGCCAAGCAGGCCAAGCACCTCACGGTGTTCCAGCGCACCGCCAACTACACCATCCCGGCGCACAACCGCCCGCTCGATCCGGCTTACGTGCGCGAGGTCAAGGCGACCTATCCCGAAATGCGCAAGCGCGCCAAGACGCTGCCGGCCGGCATCGACCTCAAGGTCAACATGGCCTCGGCGATCGAGACGCCCGAAGAGGAACGCCGCCGCCTGTTCGAGGAGCGCTGGAACTACGGCGGGCTGGGCTTCATGGCGGCCTTCTCCGACCTGCTGCTGAACGACCGGTCGAACAAGACCGCGGCCGACTTCGTGCGCGCCAAGATCGGCGGGGTCGTGAAGGATCCCAGGACCGCCGAGCTGCTGATGCCCAGGAACATCATCGGCTGCAAGCGGCTCTGCGTCGACACCGGCTACTGGGAGACCTTCAACCGGCCGAACGTGTCCCTGGTCGATATCAGCGACCAGCCGATCGAGCGCATCACCGCGTCGGGGCTGCGCGCCAAGGGCAAGGACTATGACTTCGATTGTCTGGTGCTGGCCACCGGCTTCGACGCCATGACCGGCGCGCTGCTCAAGGTCGATATCCGCGGCCGCGGCGGCGTGGCGCTCACGGACAAGTGGAGTGAGGGGCCCAAGACCTATCTCGGCCTCACCGTCGTGGGCTTCCCCAATCTCTTCACCATCACCGGGCCGGGCAGCCCGTCGGTGCTGACCAACATGCTTCCCTCGATCGAGCAGCATGTCGACTGGATCGCCGATTGCCTGGTGGCGCTGCGCGCCAAAGGTGTGAATGTGATCGAGCCGGTCGAGAAGGCGGAAGAGGCGTGGGTCAGCCATGTCGGCGAGGCCGCGCACAACACGCTGCGCTCGACCTGCAGCTCCTGGTATGTCGGCGCCAACATCCCCGGCAAGCCGCGCGTGTTCATGCCCTATATCGGCGGCCTGCCGGCCTATATCGAGCGCTGCGAGGCGGTGGTGGCGGGGGGCTACGAGGGCTTTGCCCTCTCCTGAGGGGGTGGGGGGGCGAAAAGTGAGAAAGAATCTCGAAAAAGCCCGTCCCATCAGCATTATATGTTTGTCACCGGAGTGAGAAACAGGTGAGAAAAGGGTGAGAAACCAGAGAGAAATCAGGGTTATCTAATAGCCGATCGCCGCCCCGTCGCTCCTCGGATCGGAGCCGCCGAGCCGCAGGCCGCTCGCCGGATCGACGGTGATGCCGTGGGCATGACCCGCCATCTCGTTCCAGGGACCCCAGCAATTGACCAGATGACCGCGCCGCTCCAGCTCGGCGATCGTGGCGGCGGAAAAGCGGCTCTCGACATGCAGCGTGTCGCGCGCCTCGAGGAGGCCGAAGCGGCCGCTCAGGAATCGCGGCGTCTCCAGCGCCTCCTGGATGTCGCGGCCGTGGTCGATCATGGCGATGTAGGTCTGCAGATGGATCTGCGGCTGGCCGTCGGCGCCCATGCAGCCCAGTGCCGCCCAGAACTTGTCGTCGCGGAAGGCCATCGAGGCGATCAGCGTATGCAGGGGTGTCTTGCCCGGCTCGACCTTGTTGGGGCTCTTGGGGTCGAGCGAGAAATAGGCGGCGCGGTTCTGCAGTACCACGCCGGTGCGGCCGGCGACGACGGCGGCGCCGAAGCTGCCATAGACCGAATGGACCAGCGACACGGCGTTGCCCTCGCGATCGACCGCCGCAATGTAGACCGTGTCACCGGCCAGACTTCCGTAGGACGGGATCTCGTCCCACGGGATGGCGCGGTCAGGGTCCATCAGAGCGCGCCGCTCGTCGGCATATTTCTTGGAGATCAGCCGCTCCATCGGCACGTCGGCAAAGCGCGGATCGGCGAGGTGGCGATCGCGGTCGTGATAGGCGAGCTGCTTGGCCTGCACCATCAGATGCACGTAGTCGGGCCCGAGGAAGGGTTTTGCGCGCATGTCGAGGGGCTCGAGCAGGTTCAGCATTTCGAGCACCGCGAACCCTTGCGTCGGCGCGGGTGTCTCGTAGAGCGTGACGCCGTGGTAGCTGATTTTGAGTGGCTCGCCCCAGCGCGCGAGCTGCGCTTTGAGGTCGTCCGCCGTGAACAGGCCGTCATTGGCCTCGGAATAGCGCACCAGCGCACGCGCCACCTCGCCGTCGTAGAAACCGTACCAGCCGTCGCTGGCGATCGCCTCCAGCGTGCGGGCGAGGTCGGAGTTCTTGAGCATCGGGCCGTGCTTGAGGAAGATCGCGGCCGCCTCCGGACTCTTGGCCAGGTCCTCGCGCGCCAGGTTGCGCCAGTGGGCCAGCCGCGCCGTCACCGGAAAGCCGTCGCGGGCATAACCGATGGCGCTTTCCAGGCAACGTTTCAGCGGCAGCCGACCATAGGCCGCGTGCGCCTCGGTCCAGCTCGCGACGGCGCCCGGCACGGTGAGCGTTCCCGGCAGCACGCCCTTATAGGGAACTTCACTAAGACCTCGTTTGGTGAAGGCCGCGATGGTGCCGCCCGATACGGCGCGGCCGCCGCCGTCGACATAGCGCACCGCCTTCGTCTTGGCGTCGTAGATCAGCCAGAAGGCATCGCCACCGATACTGGTCATGTGCGGATAGACCACCGACAGCACGGCACTCGCCGCTACCGCCGCATCGATCGCCGAGCCGCCGGCCCGCAGCACATCGACGCCGGCTTGGCTGGCGAGCGAATGCGGCGAAGTCACCAGTCCGTTCGGCGCCAGCGTCGCCGGACGGCCGGTATGTATGTCTACCATGATGATTTCTTAGGTCTTTTCGCGCCCAGTTGACAGGACGCAGCGAACTTCCTAACACTTAACCTAAGAGTTAAGTATATCTGGAAAGGCCGGACGATGCTGAAGACAATCGCTATTATCGCCGCCGTCATCGTCATCGTTGTCGTCGTCGCCGTCATCCTGATCTATGCCGCGACCAAGCCTAACTCGTTCACCGTCCGCCGCTCGATCGACGTCAAGGCGCCGCCGGCCAAGATCTTCGCGCTGATCGACGATCTGCATGGCTGGGCCGCCTGGTCGCCCTACGAAAAGAAGGACCCCGACATGAAGCGGACCTTCAGCGGTTCGCAAATGGGCAAGGGCGCCGTCTACGAATGGGACGGCAACAACTCTGTCGGCAAGGGCCGCATGG
>PLYQ01000018.1 GCA_003153415.1 Rhodospirillales bacterium
TTCAACTAAAGAAGATCACGCTCTAAAGCCCCTTCTTGCCCATCGCCAGGAACTTGTCCTGCCGGCGGCTGCGCAGCGTGTCGGAATCGAGATTGCCGAGTTGGGTCAGCGCCTCGGAGATCACGCGGCCGACCGTGTCGATCGTCTCCTCGGGCGAGCGGTGGGCGCCACCCATCGGTTCGGGGATCACGTCGTCGATGATGTCGAGCTTCTTGAGGTCGATCGCCGTCATCTTCATCGCCTCGGCGGCATCCTGGGCGTTGGCGTTGTCGCGCCACAGGATCGACGCGCAGCCCTCCGGCGTGATCACGGAATAGATCGAGTTCTCCAGCATGTAGATGCGGTCGGCCGAGGCGATCGCCAGCGCGCCGCCGGACATGCCTTCGCCGATCACCACGCTGACCAGCGGCACGCCGATCTCGAGGCAGGTGTTGATCGAACTCGCAATGGCCTCGGCCTGGCCGCGCGCCTCGGCATCGAGACCGGGATAGGCGCCCGACGTGTCGATCAGCGTTATCACGGGAACCTTGAAGCGATCGGCGAGCCGCATCAGGCGCTGCGCCTTGCGGTAGCCCTCGGGCCGCGCCATGCCAAAATTGTGCTTGATGCGCGATTCGGTGTCGTCGCCCTTCTCCTGGCCGAGCACGACGACACTGCGGCCGCCGAGCCGCCCGAGCCCGCCCACGACCGCTGCGTCCTCGCCGAAGGCACGGTCGCCGGCCAGCGGCGTATAGTCGGTGATCAGCCGGTCGATGTAGCGCTGGGCGTGCGGCCGCTCGGCATGGCGCGCCACCTGCACGCGCTGCCACGGCGTCAGCTTGGCATAGGTCGCGCGCAGCTGCTTCTGCACCCGGTCCTGCAGGCGCATGACTTCCTCGGCAATATCGACATCGCCGGAGTTGGGAAGGTGCCGGAGCTCGAAAATCTTGCTTTCGAGCTCGGCGATCGGCTTTTCGAAGTCGAGACACGTCGTCATCGAAACTCAGATGGGCCGCCGTCCGAGTCCTGTCAACTATTGGCCTGACCCCAGCTCCGGGCACGCTGTCAACCGGTTGACTTGCGTCGCCGGCGGGCGAGCGGATGATGGTCTTCTACTAAAGCTCGCAACTTTTCCGGAATGACGTGAGTATAGATCTGCGTCGTAGCGATGTCGGCATGACCCAACATGAGCTGCACGCTGCGCAAATCGGCGCCGGCTTCCAGCAAATGACTAGCGAAGGCATGACGCAGCACATGCGGCGAGACTCGCGCGGGATCGATACCGGCGGCCAACGCCGCCTCTTTCAAGAGCTGGGCAAATCGCTGACGTGTTAAATGCCCAGTGCGGCCACGTGACGGAAAGAGATAGCGCGAAGCCTCTCCGTCAGCGAGTGCGCTTGCACGCATGTGCAACCACTTCGCGATCGCGATGCGCGCCGGATCGGAGAGCGGCACTTGCCGATCCTTATCGCCCTTCCCGCGCACCATCAACATGGTGGGATCGCGCTCGGCCGCGGCCAGAGGGAGGGCTACCAGCTCCGAGACGCGCAGGCCCGAGCCGTAGAGAATCTCGAGCAGGGTTTCCATGCGGCCGCCATCTTCGCCGCCTTTGGTGTGCGCAGCTTCGATCAGCTGGTCAACCTGGACGCGCGACAGCACCTTGGGCAACGGCCGGCCGAGCTTGGGTGAATCGAGCGTACTCGCCGGATCGTCATCGCGCAGCCGTTCGGCGAGCAGGAAACGGAAGAACTGGCGGATCACCGACAAGCGGCGCGCCACGGTGCGCGGCGTCATGCCGAGGTAGTCGAGCGATTTCAGATAGGCGCGCAGCGCTTCGGCGTTTGCCGTCACCGGCCCCTGCTTGCGACGGGCCAGGAAGGTCGACAGGTTCAGGAGATCGCTGCGATAGGCAGCCTCGGTGTTCTTCGAGGCACCGCGCTCCGCCGTCAGCATTTCGATGAATGCTTCGCCCTCGCGGGGCAGCGGCTGGGTGGGCTTCTTCTTCACAGGCCGTGGGCGATCGCCGTCTCGATCGCAAACAGGCGCGCCGCGTGTTCTTCGCCCACTTCACGCAGCGCCAAGACGATGGCGCCGACCGCGGCAGGATGAAGCTCGACAAGCGGCGTCTCGCCGATGGCAATGGACGCCAGCACGGCCGCCTCGGCCCGCCGACGGCCGGCACCGGCGGCACGCAGCGCCTGAATCGTGGCGGCGGGCGGCGAGGCCAGGCGCGCGCCAGCGGGCGGCGTCTCGGGCAGATTGGTCGAGCGCGGGGCCACATCCATGCCGGTGGCGCGAAACAGCTCCAGCAGAAGATTGCCGCGCAACGCAGCACCCTTGGCATCGTCCTGACGCATGACCTCGTACCAGCGGTTCACGTCCTCGGGCGCGAGCCGGCCGGCATTGTCGATACCGGCGATGACGACCAGCGGCATCAGCCGATCGAGCGCCAGCGCCGCGCGGGCGTTGTTGTAGGCGGCCTGAAGCGCCAATCGCGTCCAGGCTTCCGTCTTCTGCTTGGCACCGAGCAGCAGGAAGCCGCGCATCGCCTCCTGCGCCACGTTGGCGTATTTCGCCTCTGCCGGCAGGTTCAAGAGCCCGATCGCACTGGCCCGCGCCACGGTCGCAAACAGGGCCCCGCCGCGCGCCTCGTTGTAGACCGCCGCCACCGAGTCCATGACCTCCTGCGGGTTCGCGGCATTGCGGGCGGCGGCGACGAGCCGGGCACGGCGCGCCATCGCCGGCGGCAGGGCCGCGCCGTCACGAATCGCCTCGAGATAGAGATCGCCCAGCCGCGTCGCCTCGACGATGGCCAGGGCCTCGCCGCGCTCGGCGATCTCCAGGCGGCTGGCGGTGGGCAGCGTCCTGTGGCCGACGAGCGCGCGGATCATCGGCGGCTGCGTGGAACGGAGCGCCGCCGCCGGCGGCGGCACGTGCGCGAGATTGAGCATGATCATGGCCGGCCCGTCGAGCTGGACTGGCGGCGCTGCGGGCGGCAGGCCGCCGGCCGCGACCCCGACCAAGGTGGCGAAGGCCGGATCGCTGCCGCGCAGCGTCGACACTTCGGCCAGCGCGCCGGCATTGTCGCCAGCCGCCAGCTTGCAGGCGATGTCGGCACGACGGGCAAATGGCTGGCTCAGTGCATTGTTGTGCTGGATATTGCAGGCACCCTCGCGCTCGCCGGCCATCATCAAAGCGTTGACCACGATCGAGGCGATCGCCGGGTCGGCATAGCCGCCGGCGTTGCGCACCATTTCGTTCAGGCTCTCGCCCTCGCCCATCGCCGCGAGCTTCTCGACCTTGCGGGCAAACAGGCTGGGCGGCGGGCTGCCGTCGGGCGCCGGCGGCGTGAGCTCGCTCACCATCACCCTGAACTGCAGGTCGCGCAGCGCGCGGCTGCGCGGGGCGGCCGGCAGCGCCGATACCAGCCGCTTAGCCGTGGCGAGCGTTGTGCCGTTCCAGGCATCGGCCGGCATACCGCCGGTCTTGGCCGTCAGGAAGCCGGTCGGGCGGTCGTCGAAGCTGACGTTTTGCGCACCCGACGGCAGCGCCAGCGCCGCGGCGAGGAGGGCGAGCGCCACCGGGGCGGCAAGCCTAGCGCGCAAAGCGATCACTCGGGATCGGCACTTCGAAGTGGCGCATTGCCGGGCGCGGCTCGATCACCGTTAGCGCCACCACACCGCCGATCAGCAGGCAGGCGAGGACGAACACGATCACAGGGGTGAGCTTGAGCGTGGGAACGCGAAAATGGCTTCGTGATCGGAACAGGGGCACGGCGGCGGCAAACTACCCGTCCGACGCGTTAGCGGCAATTGTCGGGTAACTCCGGTAGCTTGAAACGGGGGGCGGAATGGGCGACATCCATGGTCGCAGCACGCTATGGACGCCTCTCCACCCTTCTCCCTGCCGCGCACCGTGGCCCTGGTCGGCCTGATGGGCGCCGGCAAGAGCGCCATTGGCAAGCGACTCGGGGTACGGCTCGGCCTGCCGTTCGTCGACGCCGACGATGAGATCGAGCGTGCCGCCGGCTGCACGATCGCTGAATTCTTCGAAAAGTACGGCGAGGCCGAGTTCCGTGCCGGCGAGCGCCGCGTCATCGCCCGTCTGCTCGACGGGCCGGTGCACGTCCTGTCGACCGGCGGCGGCGCCTATATGGACAGCGAAACCCGGGCGATCATGCGGGCCCGCGCGCTGACCGTCTGGCTGCGCGCCGACCTCGACGTGCTGTTCGACCGCGTCAAGCGACGCGGCAATCGGCCGTTGCTGCGCCAGGGCGATCCCAAGGAGGTTCTCGGCCGGCTGATGACTCAACGCTACCCGGTCTACGCCGAGGCCGACCTCGTGGTCGATTCGACGGCGCAGCCGGTCGATGTCACGACCGAGCAGGTCATCGACGCGCTCCGCCGGCATCTCTCGCCGCAACCTGCGGGAGCCGCGGCATGAACGCCCAGCGCGTCGTCCGCGTCGACCTCTCGGGCCGCGGCTACGACATCGCCATCGGCCCCGGCCTGATCGACCGTGCAGGTGAACTCTGCGCCAAGCTGCTAGCCGCGCCGAGGGTCGTCATCGTGAGCGATGAGATCGTGGCGCCGCTCTACGGCGCGCACCTGGTGGCTTCGTTCAAGAGGGCCGGCGTCGAAGCCGCGACGATCACCGTGCCGGCCGGCGAGAGCAGCAAGGAATTCACGGCGTTCGGCCGTTTGATGGGCGAGCTGCTCGACCGGCGGCCCGACCGCAAGACGACCCTGGTGGCTCTGGGCGGCGGCGTGGTCGGCGATCTCGCGGGCTTTGCCGCCGCCGTCCTGCTGCGCGGCGTCGACTTTATCCAGGTGCCGACGACCCTGCTTGCCCAAGTCGACTCCTCGGTGGGCGGCAAGACCGGGATCAACACCCGCCACGGCAAGAACCTGGTGGGGTCGTTCTATCAGCCACGCCTGGTGCTGGCCGATACCGACGTGCTCGACACGCTGCCGCGGCGCGAGCTGCTGGCGGGCTATGCCGAGGTGGCGAAATACGGGCTGATCGACGATCCGGAATTCTTCGCCTGGTGCGAGCAGAACGGCGCCGCCGTGCTGGCGGGCGACGCGGCCAAACGCACCTACGCTATCGAGCACAGCTGCCTTGCCAAGGCGCGCATCGTGGCCGCCGACGAGCGCGAGACCACCGGCCTGCGGGCGCTGCTCAACCTCGGCCACACCTTCGGTCATGCGCTGGAGGCGGAGACCGGCTTCGGGCCCGACCTGCTGCACGGCGAGGCCGTGGGCGCCGGCATGGCGATGGCGTTCGACCTGTCAGCGAGGCTCGGCCTCTGCTCGGCGGCCGACGCCGAGCGCGTGCGCCGCCATCTCAGCCTCGTCGGCCTGCCGGTGCGTCTGCGTTCGATCGGCGGCGACAACCGGCGCAACTGGGACGCCGCCCGGCTGATCGAGCACATGCGCGGCGACAAGAAGGCCGAGGGCGGCAAACTTGCCTTCATCCTGGCGCGCGGCATCGGCAAGGCGTTCGTGAGCCGCAACGTCGACGAAGCGGCATTGCGCGGCCTGCTCGACGCCACCATCGCGGCCTAGCGTCATGGAGACCGAACTCAAGCTCGACGTGGACATTCACGTGGCCGCGCCCCTGGTCCTGCTGTGTCTCGTGGGCGCGGCCTATCTTTCGGCGGCGGAAACGGCGATCACCGGCGTCTCGCGTCCGCGCATGCACCGGCTGGCCCAGCAGGGCAACCGTCGCGCCAGGCTGGTCAACCTCCTGCTCGACCGCAAGGATGCCGTGGTCAGCGCGACGCTGATCGGCAACAGCGTGCTCAACATCTTCTCGGCGTCGCTCAGCACCAAGGTGCTGACCGACATCTTCGGCCCCGCCGGCCTCTTCTACGCCACGCTCGCCATCACCGTGCTGGTCGTGCTGTTCGTCGAAGTGCTGCCCAAGACCTGGGCCCTGGTGCAGGCCGATCGCATGGCGTTGATGCTGGCACCGTCACTCAACATGGTGCTCAAGGTGTTGGGGCCGATCGCCTCGGCCTCGGCGCGGGCGACACGCTTCTTCCTCGGCCTGTTCGGCATCCACCGCCGCGGCGAGGACGAGGCCCAGGTGCAGGACGACGTGCTGCGCGGCGCCATCGATCTGCACGGCGAGGGCCAGGCGGGCGATGCCGCCCCGGCGGCGAAGGAAATGCTGCGTTCGGTGCTCGATCTTGGCGACCGCACGGTGGGCGACGTCATGACCCATCGCGGCAACGTGGTGCTGATCGACGCCGATGAGCCCACCGACTCAATCGTGACGCAAATGCTGGCGGCGCCCTACACCCGCATCCCGCTCTATCGCAGCCAGCCCGACAACATCGTCGGTGTCGTGCACGCCAAGGACCTGTTCCGCGCCGTCAAGGCGGCGGGCGGGCCGGAGACGGTCAAGATCGCCGAGGTCATGACTCCGCCCTGGTTTATCCCCGAATCGACGATCCTGTTCGACCAGCTCCAGGCCTTCCGCGCCCGCCACGAGCATTTCGCCATCGTCGTCGACGAATATGGCGCGCTGCGCGGCATCGTCACTCTCGAGGACATCATCGAGGAGATCGTGGGCGACATCGAGGACGAGCACGACGCCATCAAGCGCGGCGTGGTCCGGCGCGAGGACGGCAGCCTGGTCTGCCAGGGCGACGTGCCGATCCGCGACCTCAACCGCGAGTTCGGCTGGGGCTTGCCCGAGGACGTCGCCATCACTATCGCCGGGCTGGTTCTGTACGAAGCCCGGCGCATCCCGGAAGTCGGCCAGGTCTATGCATTTTACGGATTCCGCTTCGAAATTCTTAAGCGCGAGGGCACCCGTATCGCCGAGTTGCGTATCCTGCCACCGGCCGCCATACAGGCCGGGTAACGATCTACCTTCTTCAATTTGCGAGAGGAATAGCCATGCCGCTTTCGCCGCCAGTCGGGCGACAGCAACTGCACACCCGTCGCGTCACCTGCCGGGGGTTCTTCCGCGAGGACGGCCTATGGGACATCGAAGGGCGCATCACCGACGAGAAAAGCTACGCCCATTCCAACGAATGGCGTGGTCAGCTCGGACCCGGCGACTTCATCCACGATATGTCGATCCGCCTCACGCTCGACCACAAATTCACCATCGTCGACGTCGAGGCGGTGACCGACAGCTCGCCCTACCGAATCTGCGGCGACGTCGCGCCCGACTTCAAGAAGCTGATCGGTCTCAGGATCGGCGGCGGCTTTCACCGCGAGGTCCGCGCGCGGTTGGGCGGCGTCCACGGCTGCACCCACATTGTCGAGCTCCTGGGACCGGTCGCCACGACGGCCTTCCAGACGGTGTCGTCGGGTAAGGCACGCGACCTCAATCGCGCTCACCGCGCCAAGAGCGGCACCGCATCCAAGCCCGCCGACGCGAGTGCGGCAGCCAAGCCACAGCGCCGGCCCTATGTCATCAACACCTGCCACGCCTGGGCGGCCGATGGCCCGGTGGTCAAGCGCTGGGCGCCCAATTTCTACACCGGCCCCGACGCCGAAGCTGTCCGCACCGCCGCGGCAGGCAAGGACGTCGAGATGGAAGGTTAGGCCTTCGCGCGATCCTCGGCTGGCGTGAGCGTGGTAAGCGCCAGCGCATGCAGGCCGGCGTCGAGCTCGGCCTTCAGCGCCTGGTAGACGAGCCGCTGGCGCGCCACGCGGTTGTGGCCCTCGAAGGCTGCCGACACGATCTCGACCTTGAAATGTGTTTCGCCGCCTTCGCGCCAGCCGGCATGGCCGTGGTGCTTGGAGGATTCGTCCTCGATCGAAAGGCGCGCCGGCGTGAAGCGCTCCCGGAGCTTGCTGTCAATCGCCATCGCTACGGTGCCCATCAATGCCTCTCTTGCCCGCGAAATCGGTCGGACACATATTAGACGAATGTCGCGACGGCGGGCGAAACCTCTGGCAGAGCGAAACGGAGCCGATCCCTATCAGCGGATCTGCGAAGCGCCCGGCTGCCCGCTGCACGGCGACTTCCGCGCCCCCCGCGCGCGCGACCGGCTCGACCAGTATCGCTGGTTCTGCCTCGAGCATGTCCGCGAATACAACAAGAAGTGGGACTATTTCGCCGGCCTCGGCGCCGAACAGATCGAGGCCCATATCCGTGCCGACACGATCTGGCGCCGCCCGGTCTGGCCGCTGGGTGGCCGGCGCAGCGGCGGCCCGCAAATCCACGACCCGTTCGGCCTCAGCGACGATGCCGGGCTGGCCGAGCGGCCGCCGCCACGGATGGATGGCAGCGAGCAACTGACACCGGCCGAACATGACGCCTTGGCCGCCCTTGAACTTTCATGGCCGATCACGCGGGCTGTCTTGAAATCTCGTTACAAGGAACTGGTGAAACTGCACCATCCCGATGCCAATGGCGGCGCCCGCGAAGCCGAGGAAAAACTGAAGGAAATCAACGCCGCCTATTCCACTCTGCGGGCCTCGGAACACCTGCCAGTCGAGTGATTAGCCCTGCTCAGGGCTGCCCGGGCAATTGGTCGCTTGCAGTGCACAAATGGGCCTGCGACTATGATTTTTGCCCGCAATTTGGCGGGCATTGTTATGTAGGACTCGTGTGATGGCCTCTACGACGACCGCGTCTCGGCAGAACGTTTCAGGCTTACCGGATATCAAGGTCTCCGCCCGCCAGCTGTTCGGCATCGACACCGACATGGAAGTTCCGGCGTTCAGTGCCGCGTCCGAGCACGTGCCACCGGTCGACGACGCCTATTTGTTCGACCACGACACCACGATGGCGATCCTCGCGGGCTTCGCGCACAACCGCCGCGTCATGGTTCAGGGCTATCACGGCACCGGCAAGTCNNGACAGCCACATCAGCCGTATCGACCTGATCGGCAAGGACGCGATCGTGCTGCGCGACGGCAAGCAGATCACCGAATTCCGCGAAGGCATCCTGCCGTGGGCGCTGCAGAACCCGACGGCGCTGGTGTTCGACGAGTACGACGCCGGCCGCGCCGACGTGATGTTCGTGATCCAGCGCGTGCTGGCAGCCTCCGGCCGCCTGACGCTGCTCGCCCAGAGCAAGGTGCTCAAGCCGCATCCCTTTTTCCGCCTGTTCGCCACCGCCAACACGGTCGGCCT
>PLYQ01000227.1 GCA_003153415.1 Rhodospirillales bacterium
CGGTGATGCCGAGAACTTCTGTGAATACCGAGGGCTTGGCACTATGATCCTGATGCGCGGTATGGCAGCGCCTACCGCATCGGCTTCGCTCCGCGCAATGCCGTGGGCTCTACGCCTCCTCTGTTGTCAAAGAGCTGTACCTTCAATTGTACCCGCAATGTTCTGAGAAGTGGCACGCCGTACCTCCTCACTGTGAGTAGCCGAATTGGCTCAAGTGCCTGATGTGACAGGCAACTTGAGCATCGGTGAGTTTTAGTGAGGAGAGGTGATGGTGCCCCGAGAGGGACTGTTGCAAGTGAGCCGGAACAAGCACTTACCGGCAGGTGCGACAGGCAGAAGTCTCACGGTGTTCCAAGGCTTCACACGCCGGGTGTCGCACCTTTCGCTGCTGCCCGTGGTCACTACGCCTTCGCTTAGGAGAAGACCGCGTGCTCCGACGGATCACTCGGGCAGGCCGGCCTTGCGCAGGCTCTTGACCAGCCGGGCGCGGTCCTGCGGCCGGCGAAGGTTGATGTGCTTCTGAATGGCCGAAAGGCTCACGACAGGATCGAGTTGGCGCATGCGGGCGACGTATTTCTCGACGTCGGCAGTCCGACCGAGATTGGCAGCGCACGCCGCCGATACCCACGCCGTTGCGAGCAGGAAGGGATTGCGCTGGGCCGACTTCTCCGCCCAGGCTAAGGCCTCGTCGTCGCGGCCGGCGATGAAATGAGCCATCGCCATGGCGGTCTGCATCAGGAAGGTGAGCGGATCGACCGGGCTCAGCCGCATGGCGCGCTGGAGATGATCGATCGCCTTGTCGGGCTCGCCGAGCCAGACTCGGACGTAACCGCTGTGCGCCAGCGCCGCCGCCAGGTTCGGCGTCAAGGCGAGCGCCCGATCGATCAGCGCGGCCCCTCCTTCGACGTCGTCGACGACCTTGGCAAGCCCGAAGCCGGCGAAGCTCAGCGCCAGGGCGTCGGCGCCGCCGACCTCCCTCACACGTTGCACCAGCCTTTTGGTTTCGGCCTTGTCGTGCTCACGGTCGGACGACCAGTGGTTGGCGTCGCGTATGATGTAACAGGCGAGAGCCAGGCTGTAGGACGAGCTGAAGTCTGGATCGAGCTCCATCGCCTGGTAGGCAAGGCGAAGCGCCTCCTCGATGTCGGCCTTGGCCCACTTGTTGATGAGCGCGAGCCCCCGCATCACGCACAAGTAGGTGTCGACGCTTGCCGCGGGCCGGTGCACGGCCCGCTTGGTCTCGGCGCGTCTCAGCTCTGGCTCCATCGCCCCCACGACGCTGGCCGTCACCTGGTCCTGCAGCTCGAACAGGTCCTCGACCCCGCCCTCAAAGCGATCGGCCCAGATGTGGTTGGCGGTCTCGGCATCGATGAGCTGCGCCGTGATACGTATGCGCTGCCCCGCCCGGCGAACGCTGCCCTCGAGGACGTAGCGGACGCCGAGCTCGCGGCCGACCTGCTTCACGTCGACCGCGCGGCCCTTGTAAGTGAAGGTCGAGTTGCGCGCGATGACGAGGAAATATTGATAGCGTGCCAGGCTCGCGATGATGTCCTCGGCCACGCCGTCGGCAAAGAACTCCTGCTCGGGATCGGCGCTCATGTTCTGGAACGGCAGGACCGCGATCGACGCCTTGTCGGGCAAGGCAAGTCGCATCGGTGTTGCCGGCGTCGCGTCGGCCGCGGCAGTCGCCCCGTCCACCACCCCGTCGAGCAGCACTCGATAGACCCGCACCGGTCGCGTGATATTCTTGAGCTGCTGCTCGCCTTGGTCGGCAAAGGTGACGTCGAGCCGGCCTTCGACGTCCTCCTGCACCCGTGCCGAGACGCAAATGCCTCCGGGCGGCGCCAGTCCCTCGAGGCGGGCCGCCACGTTCACGCCGTCTCCCAGGATGTCGCCGTCCTCTTCCACGACGATGTCGCCGACATGGATACCGATGCGTAGATCGATCCGCTTGTCGGCTTCCACACTGGCATTCTGGACCGCCATCCAACGCTGCACGTGGACGGCGCAGCGCACCGCATCGACGACGCTGCCGAACTCGCCCAGCAGGCCATCGCCCGTCGTCTTCACCAGACGGCCACGATTCTCGACAATGCTGGGGATGATCAGGGCCGTCCGAAGGGATTTCAGTCGATCGAGCGTTCCTTCCTCATCTGCACCCACCAGCCGGCTGTAGCCCGCGACATCGGCTGCGAGAACAGCCGAGAGCCTTCGGTCGGGTCGGTCAGTTGCCAAGGCTTCTCCCCTCAAATCCACGGTTCCCGCCGCCTAACTGTACACGGGATTTGGCTGTCGAACGCACGTTCCTTCATGGCCAGGCGAGCCTGCCGACCTGCCGGTGCAGAAGCCGACTAGATTCGACCTATGACAACCAGAAGACCCCCAAGGCGCTCGGCATCACTATCGCGCCAGCGCTCCTCGACACCGCCGACGAGGTGGTCGAGTGATGTGGGCGTGATGTGCCGCATTGGACTTGACCGAACTGCCGTTCGTGAAGATGTGATTCCGATTTTGGCAAGGGTGTCGCACCAGGCGCTAAGTGCCTGATGCCTTGGATAGAAAAAGAGTGGTTGGTGCCCCGAGACGGACTGCCGCAAGCAAGCTAGATCAATCACTTGTGGTTAGGTGCGACAGACAAACGTTGCACCCTTTTGCAGGGCTTTGCAGCCCTCCCCTGTCGCACTTTTCAGCAGCGGTTGCTTATCTGAAGGAGCTCTCAGTTTGGCAATGAGAGGACCATTAACGCACGAGGACCCTCCAGCACCCGAGCGCAGCTGGATGGCAATTGAGCGTCGCAAATGGCGACCCCTTGAACTCCTGACTGCGCTGTCGCCGGGGAAGTGATGTTCAGAATCGCAAAGATCGATAGAGCTGCCGCGATGATGGTAAGCACAACCTTAGTATACCAGGAGCAATAAGCACCCATGGCACAGCAGATCGAACGCCTCGCTCGTTTTGTCGCCGAAACCACCCTCGATCAGGTGCCGCCGGAGGTCCAGCGATACGCCAAGCTGGTGGCGCTTGACAAGCCCGCCCATGAGGCAATGCGCCGGACGATGCCCGGCACGAAAGTGCTACTGGCGCCAGGCTTGCCGTGGGGTTGGCTGGGCGAGCCGCCGTCGGTCAACCGATTGATCGGCCTGCGCTGGCTTGCGTCCGCTTTCCATCCCGGCGAGGTGAAGTTCGACCTGCGTGCGGAGGCGCGCGAGGTTCATCGCCTGTTTTACGGCGTCGTGCCGGGCGACGCCGAATTTACGACCCTACTGGAAGGCGCAACTGGTTAGTGCGGAGCCGACCGCTCCGGCACGGCAATCCATCCGACGGAAGATCATGTCTGGTCCTGGCACCTTTGACCTGCCGACCGACACCGAGAATGTCTGTTCATCGGGG
>PLYQ01000132.1 GCA_003153415.1 Rhodospirillales bacterium
GCATCAGGATTACGGCTACTGGTATTACAACGGCTGCATCCGGCCCGACCTGCTGTCGGTCATGATCGCGCTGGACAAGACCGACAAGAATAATGGCTGCCTGCAGATCGCCACCGGCTCGCACAAGCTCGGTCGCATCGACCACACGCCGCTGTCGCCGACCCAGAACGAGGTCGACCCCAAGCGCATGCCCTACATCCTCGAACAGTGCCCGATCGAGTATTGCGAGCTGGCGGCGGGCGACGCGCTGATCTTCCACTGCAACGCCATCCACCGCTCCGACGCCAACCGCTCCGCCAACCGGCGCTGGACGCTCTTGATCTGTTACAACCGCGTCGACAACGACACCATTATTAAGACCGACGACCGCTACTTCGTGCCGCTCGAGACGGTCGATGACGGCGCGGTCCGCCAGGCCGGCCTCCGGTTTGCCCGCGGCGACAACCAGGAGCACTTCGCATCGCGGCCTTACGTACCCGACCTGCGCAAGTCAGCGTGACAAGCATGGCAGGCGTAGCAACAGGGCTAAGGACCATAATCGTCGATTCGGACTGACCGGGCGTAAGGTGGCTGGGTGAATGCCCAGCCCTTGAGGAGCGCGCCGTGTCCGATCTCGCAAGCCCCAATCGATTTTCAACGCTATGCGCGGTTTCTGTCGCCGTTGCCGTGAGCCCGCAAAGAACTGGACGAGCTAGCCCGTTGATCGTGAGAGCTTTGTCCAATACGTCGTTTTCTACCGACGGTTTTTTACGGTTTATTAAACCGCAAGACCTCAGGCACCCAAAGCGCGATGACTTTCCCTCGAATCGCGCCGTCGGCCCGGCTCGTGCACCGCTTCGCTGTGGGAGCCGGGCCGATGGCAGAAGCAAAAGTCATCGCGCTGTAGACGCTCCAGCGCGGTGCTGAGCCGCGTCCGAGGATGGCGGGATGTGGCACGCGTATACCGAACATCCAACACGCAGCCGTCTGCCGCGATCGCCCCAAAACGTTCCTCCGATTCGCGAAAGTTTCGAGAAGCGTCGCGAATCGTTCGCGAAAACGCGTCTAAGCGCCTGCAGATACGGGCATTTTCAGGCGGATCTTGGAAAATTCGCGAAAATTTTGAAAATTTATCGACCGACAAGAGGGAATAAAGAGAGGCTACGCTCCCAGCCGCTCCAGCGCCGTGCTGAGTCGCGCACGGGTCTGCTCGGCCTGCGTTCGGCGCTCGCGCTGTTCCTCGACCACCTCTTCCGGCGCACGCGCCACGAACTGAGCGTTGCCGAGCTTGGCGTCGATCTTGCCGACCTCGTCGGCGAGCTTCTTGATTTCCTTCTGCAGCCGCGTGCTTTCCGCCGCCAGGTCGATCACTTCGCCGACCGGCAGGGCATAGGTCGCCTCGCCAACCACGATCTGCAGCGCACTCTTGGGCGCCACGGCGGCGGCCTCGACGCCCTCGATGCGGGCCAAGCGCTCGATCGCCGGGCGATGGGTGTCGAGCCGTCCGCGCGTCGTGGCGTCGGCGCCGACGACCAGCATTCTGAGCTTGGCGCCGGCTGGCACGTTCAGTTCGGCGCGCGCCGAGCGGATGTCGGAGATCAGTTTCACCAGCCAGCCCATCTCGGCGTCGGCGGCGGCATCGGTTGCGGTCGGCGCCGGCCACGGCTGGCCGATCAGAGGACCGTGCTCGGCTCGATGGCCTGTTTTGTCCCAGATCTCCTCGGTGATGAAGGGCATCACCGGATGCAGGAGCTTGGCGGTCTCGCGCAGCACGAAGGCGGTGACGGCGCGCGTCTCGTCCTTCTCCGGGCCGTCGCCGCCCTGCAGGATCGGCTTGGTAAGCTCGACGTACCAGTCGCAGACGATGCCCCAGATGAATTCGTAGAGCGCCGTCGCCGCATCGTTCAGCCGGAACTCGGCGATCGCGGTGTCGACGGCTTTATTGGCGCGCGCCAGCTCGCCCAGCATCCATTTGTTGACGGTGAGCTTCACGCTGGCCGGATTGAATCCTTTTGGCAGCGCCGCGCCGTTCATCTCGGCAAAGCGCGTGGCGTTCCAGAACTTGGTGGCGAAGTTGCGCGAGCCTTCGACTCGCGCCGGCGCCAGCCGCATGCGGCCGCCTTGCGTGGCCATCGCCGTCACGGTGAAGCGCAGCGCATCGGCGCCGTATTTGTCGATCAGTTCCAGGGGATCGATGACGTTGCCCTTCGACTTCGACATCTTCTGGCCCTTCTCGTCGGTGATCAGGCCATGCAGGTAGACCGTGCGGAACGGCTCCGCCTTCATGAAGTGCATGCCCATCATCATCATGCGGGCGACCCAGAAGAACAGGATGTCGGTGCCGGTGACCAGCACCGACGTCGGGTAATATTTACTGAGCTCGCGGGTGTTGTCCGGCCAGCCGAGCGTCGAGAACGGCCACAGCGCCGAGCTGAACCAGGTGTCGAGCACATCGGGGTCGCGCACGAGTGCGGTGTCCTTGCCGTAGTGCTTCGCGGCCTCGGCCTTGGCCTCGCCTTCCGTCAGGGCGACGAACACCTTCTTGTCGGGCCCGTACCAGACCGGGATCTGATGGCCCCACCACAGCTGGCGCGAGATGCACCAGGGCTCGATGTTCTCCATCCAGCGGAAGAAATCCTCGCGTCCGCGCTCGGGCACGAACTTCACGCGCCCGTCGCGCGCCGCCGCGATCGGTTCCCGGGCCAGCGTCTTGGCGTCGGCGTACCACTGCTCGGTGAGATAGGGCTCGACCGGCACGCCACCGCGATCGCCGTAGGGCACGGCGTGGGTGTGCGGCTCGATCTTGTCGACCAGCCCGGCCTTTTCCATCTCGGCCACGATCTTCTTGCGCGCGACGAAGCGGTCGAGGCCGCGATATTTCTGCGGTACCTTGTCGTTCAGCGCGGCGAACTTGTCGAAGATGGCGATGGCTTCGAGATTGTGCCGCTTGCCGACCTCAAAATCGTTGAAGTCGTGCGCCGGCGTGATCTTGACCGCGCCCGAGCCCTTCTCCGGGTCGGAATATTCGTCGGCCACGATCGGGATGCGCCTGCCGACCAGCGGCAGGATGGCGTGCTTACCGATCAGGTGCTTCCACTTGGGATCGTCGGGGTGCACCGCCACACCGGTGTCGCCCAGCATGGTCTCGGGCCGCGTCGTCGCCACGACGATGTACTCGTCAGGGCTGCCCTCGATGGGATATTTGAAATACCACAGGCTGCCCCTCACCTCTCGCGATTCGACCTCGAGATCGGAGATCGCGGTCAGCATCTTGGGGTCCCAGTTGACCAGCCTGAGGTCCTTGTAGATCAGCCCGGCCTTGTAGAGATCGACGAACACCTTCAGGACGGCGCGCGACAGGCCGTCGTCCATGGTGAAACGCTCGCGCGACCAGTCGCACGAGGCGCCCAGCCGCCGCAGCTGCTGGGTGATGGTGCCGCCGGAGAATTCCTTCCACTCCCAGACCTTGGCAAGAAACTCCTCGCGGTTCAGCAGCTTGCGGTTCTGGCTGTTGGTCTCGGCGGCGCCCTCGATCGCCAGGCCGATGCCCTCCTGCTCGAGGTTGCGCACCACCACCATTTGCGTGGCGATGCCGGCGTGATCCGTGCCGGGTTGCCACAGCACGTCGTCGCCCTTCATGCGGCGCCAGCGGACCAGCACGTCCTGCAGCGTGTTGTCGAGCGCGTGACCCATATGCAGGCTGCCCGTCACGTTGGGCGGCGGGATGACGATGCAGTACGCTGGCTTTTTCGACTCGGGATGGGCTTTGAACGCACCGGAGTTCTCCCACTCCGGGTAGCGCCGGGCTTCGATCTCCTTGGGGTCGTAGGTCTTGTCGAGCATCTGTTGAAACTTCTCTGGCCTTTAACGAAAAACGCCACGGAGCGGGCGCCGTGGCGTTTCGATCGGTGGCGCCTTTGGGGTCAGCGGCGTGTCAGCCGCACGATCTCGCGTTCGACGAAACGTTCGACCATCGGCGGCAGGTTGCGGTCGAGCCATTCCTTCAGCATCGGGCGCAGCATTTCCTTCACCATGTCCTCGATGGTCTTGCCGCCCGCGCCCACGGCCGGGCCTGAATCGGACGCGGCCGGCGGCGGCACGCTCTCCTGCATCGCCTGGCTCAACCGCTCGAATGCCGAGGACGCGGCGCCGGCGACAGTGGAGCCAACCAGCGACTGGTCGGCGGCGGACATGACGGGCGACGACGGGCGTTCGGGCATGGGGTCAACATGGGGTTGGGGCATCTCGGCGGCGTTCACCGGATCGATGCGGGGCAGCGGGATGGGAGCGGCGACCGGGCGCGGCGGCGCGCTCGGCTCTTCGATCAGGTCGGTAAGCAGCAGCACGTCGTCACGCTTGGGCGGCGGCCCTGACGGGCGCACGCTGTCGGCGGCCGGAGCGACGGACGGCGCAACGGCAGGACGCGGCGGGTTCACTGGCGCCGGGCCACTGGCCTGCCCTCCGGCTTGGCCGCCAACCTGGGCACGCGCCTCGTCGTCGGAAATGATCTTGCGGATGGACGCCAGAATGTCGTCCATCGATGGGTCGCTGTCGGGGCTTCGGGAATCGCTCATTGCCTGCTCCCAGAGCTGCTGCTGGTCCCAACGCCGATCCAGCGGGAACCGACCTCGTTATAATACCTCTCCTCGTCGTAATATTCGACCGGCAACGCCAGGGTGCGCGCCGTCAGGCGGCCGATGCCGGCCAGCACACCGTAATAGGCGACCTGCACGTCGTGGCGCGCCTGGATCAGGTTGACTTGCGAATTCAGCAGTTCCTGCTCGGCGTTCAAAACATCGAGCGTAGTGCGCGAGCCGACCAGCGCTTCCTGGCGCACGCCGTTGAGGGCCACTTCGTTGGCGCGCACCTGGGCCTCGAACGAGGTCACGCGCGAGCGCGCCGCATCGAGCTGGCGCCAGGCGCGGATGACGTTCTCCGCCACTGCCCGCCGCGCGCTGTCGAGTTCGTTACGGCGCTGGCCGACCAGCTCCTTGGCCTGCCGCACGATCGACCATTCGCTGCCATTCTGGTAGATCGGCACCGTGGCCTGCACGCGAACGCCGTACTGGTAGTATTGGTCGGTCGGGACCTGCAGGTCCTGCTGATACTGTGCGAAGCCTACGAGATTGACCTGGGGCAGCAGGGCGGCGACGGCGCTGTTGACGCCGTAGCTGGCCGCGGTGATGCGTTGCTGCGCGGCGATCGAGCGCGGCCCGAAATCCATGGCGAGCGCTACACTTTCCTCTTCGCTGCCCGGCAGGGCGCCGACCAGGGGAATTTCGCCGAGCTTGCCCGGCCGCTGGCCGATCGTGCGCACGAAGGCTGCCTCGTCGATGCGCACCTGGGCTTCGGCCAGCACCAGGTCGGCCTTGGCCTGCTCGAGACGCGCCTCGGCCTGGGAGACGTCGGTGATGGTGAGTTCGCCGACGCGGAAGCGCTCGCGCGTGGCGTCGAGCTGCTGCACGAGGACGCGCACGTTGTTCTTGCGCACCTCGACGATGCCCACGTCGCGCACCAGATCGGCATACGATGTCACGGCCGCGAGCAGCACCGTTTGCTCGGTGTCGGCGAGCAGGGCGCGTTGCGCCTGGATGTTGGCCTGCGCGGCCTTCGTGTCGGCCACCGTCTTGCCGCCGCGGAAGAGCGGCTGGATCACCTGCGCCAGCGTCGTGCGGCCCCACAACGCGTAGTAGGTCGGCGCGACCCTGATCGCGATCGAATCGGCTTCGATTCTGTTGTACTCGACCGAAACCTGCACCCTCGGCCGCCAGTTCGAGACCGCCTGGGCCAGCGTTTCGTCGGTCTGGCGCAGCAACGCCCGGCTGGCCAGAAGGTCAGGATTGCTGTTGTAGGTCCACGACATCGCCTCGATCATGCTCTGCGACCACGCGGTGGTGGCGCCCGACCCAACGACAGCGAGCGCACAGACAACCGCTGCGCAGGCGTACCTTAACGCGGGCCGGATACGCATCGAACTAGCCTCATAGGTGAACGCGGATAACTCACCACTCAGCCTATCATCTGAGGAACAGGCTGTGGTAGCCCCTTAACTGACCCCCAAAAGGCAGCCACCGCACGTTCAGAAGGTGAAGCGCGGTGGTGGCGCGAAGCCCGGCAGGGCGGGCGTGCCGGCGTCGAACAGCGGCCGGCCCGAGGTGACGCCGCCCTGCTTGAGCACGAGCTGCGCCACGCCGAGCGCGCCGGGAAGGCCGGCCAGTACGGTCGCGAGGCGCCCGCCCTCGGCCAGCTGATCGAGGATGGCTTGCGGGATCTGCCGCACCGCGCCCTCGATCAGAATGACGTCGTAGGGCGCCGTGCCCGGTGCGCCGTCCTCGAGCTTGCCGGCAACTCTTGTGACGTTGCCGACGCCCAATTCCTTGATGGTCTGGTCGGCCGAACCGGCAAGCTTGGGGTCGCTCTCGACCGCGACGACCGACTTCACCAGCCGCGCCAGAAGGGCCGCGCCATAACCGCGACCGGACGCCACCACGAGGGCGCGGTCATCGGCACGCGGCTGCAGGGTCTGGATCAACCGGGCCAGCACCATCGGCTCCATCAGGAAGCGGCCGTTGCCGAGCGGCACGTCCTCGTCGGAATAGGCAACCGAGCGCAAGGCATCGGACAGGAAGCGTTCGCGCGGCAACTCGCCGATCGCCGCCAGAAGCGGGGCGCTGGTCACCCGGTTGGGCCGGAGCTGGCCGTCGACCATGTTGCGACGCGCGAGCGTGAAATCCGTCATAAGCTGACCCCAAATGGTGCGCTGTATATAGGCGTTGGCCGCCGACAGCGTCAAAGGACGCTGCGTCGCGGGTCGCCCCGCGCCTTGGTCGCGGCCAGCTTGACCGGCCTTGGTGGGCATGCGTATAGCACCGCCCGCTCCTCGCGCGGCCTGGTGGCAGAGTGGCTATGCAGCGGACTGCAAATCCGCGTATGCCGGTTCGATTCCGGCCCAGGCCTCCAGCGGCGCTTTTCACCGTACACCAGGGCATTTCAGAACCCAATAAAACCGCGATTAAAAGCCTTTTAGTGTCCGCCATTATCCCCCATAATCATCCTGCGACCGTACACCAAACCGTACACCACCACCGTACACCGGCCGCAGGGCGGCGGGCCCTTCTCTCGCCAAACCAAGCGACGCGCCACAAGGCGCGCAGAGGGCAGACCTATGAAAACTCAATCCGGCCTCGCGGCCACAAACTTCAAAAAGCCCGGCATGTACAACATGGGCGGCGGCCTCTACCTGCAGGTGCGCCGTGGCGCCAAGGGCCAGCTGCGCAAGGGCTGGGTGCTGCGCACGTTCAAAGACGGCGGCGAGAAAAAACTCGGGCTGGGCAACGCGGTCGAGATCAATCTCACCGAGGCGCGTAAGAAGGCCGAGCAGCTGCAGGACGCCAAGGCCGCTGGGCGCGACGTCAAGATTGCGCGCGACGTTGGCCCCGGAAAGATGACCTACCGCAAGGCCGTCGACGGCTACCTCGCCGTGCACGGCGGCAGCCTCAAGAACGCCAAGCACCGCGAGCAGTGGCGCACCACGCTCGACGGCACCTGCACGGTCATGGGCGACCTCGACGTCGAGCAGATCGAGCCCGCCCATGTGGTCAAGGTGCTCAAGGCCGACTGGCTGCGCGTGCCCGACACATCGCGGCGCGTGCGCGGTCGCATCAAGAACGTGATCGACTTCGCCATCGCCGCCGGCGCGCGCAAGGCGGGCAACCCGGCCGAGCTGTCGATCCTGCGCCACCTGCTGCCGAGGCAGCCGACCAGGTCGACGCGCCATCATCCCTCGCTGCCCTATCCCGAGCTGCCGGACTTCTGGAAAGCGTTGCTGGGCGAGGAAGGCCTGGCCGCGATCGCCATGCAGGTCGCGATCCTGACCGCGGTGCGGACCAACGAGGTGCTGGCCATGCGCTGGCCCGAGGTCGACCTGGGCGGCGCGCTGTGGTCGATTCCCGAGGAGCGCATGAAGATGACGCGCGCCCATCGCGTGCCGCTG
Source organism: Rhodospirillales bacterium (assembly GCA_003153415.1). GTDB lineage: Bacteria > Pseudomonadota > Alphaproteobacteria > Reyranellales > Reyranellaceae > Reyranella. The sequence goes on from PLYQ01000132.1 coordinate 7,973, forward strand.
ACGCCCGGCGTGGTCGCCGTGCTGGCGCCACTGGTCGAGCTGCGCCAGTGCGACTTCGTGTTTCCCGGCGTCAAGAAGTTCAACAAGCCCTGGCAGCCGTTGAGCGAAATGTCGATGCTGATGGCGCTGCGTCGCATGGATCGCGACGACATCACGGTGCACGGCTTTCGCACCACGTTCAGGACCTGGGCCGAAAAGACCCGCAGCGAGAAAGAGATCAAGCTGGCGAAGATCCAGCTGGCCCACGTCGAAAGCGACAAGGTCGACGCCGCCTACATGCGCGACGACATGCTCGACGAGCGCCGCGGGCTGATGCAGGCCTGGGACGACTACGTGCGCGCCGCCCCGCCGGCGCCGCTCATGCTGCCGGCGCCGCCGCTGCGCCTGGTGGCGAGCGGCAAAAGGCGTTGAGTGTCGCTTGACAGCGCGAGCGGGTTTGCGTTTGGATCGCGCCGCTTCCACCGTGGGGTCTGAGGGGACACACCATGACGAAACGCCCGGCACAGCCGACACTACAGGGTACGCTTGCGGACTTGAGGCAAGCGTCCGTCGCTCAGCTGGCGGCACTCGACCAGGTCATCGCCGCCGCCAAGGAACCGGCGGCGGCGGCCGGTCCCAGCGGCGATGACGAACCAGACAAACCCAAGTGGATCAGCGTCGACAAGGTCGTGGTCGAGTACGGCATCAGCCGAAACACGCTCTACACCTCGGTGCTGTCGCAGGTCACGACGCGCAAGATGGGCCGCCGCCTGCTGGTCAGCCGCGCCTCGATGGACAAGTTTTTCGAAGGCCTGCCGTCCCTGCCGTCAGTCGGCCGGCGCCATCCGCGCGGCAGCGCGCCCAAGAACCGCAAGGCCGCCTAGCCCCTGCCGGGCCCTACGGGGCCCGCCACAGGGCCTCCGTGTCTAGCCTCACTCGACACCACCCCGGCCCGGCCCCCTGCCCCACGATCAGAAAACCCGCCCCTGCCACCCCTGCCCGCCTCATCCAGAGGAGATCGCCATGCCCCGACCTAAAGTCCGCAGCTGCAGCGAGTGCGGCTGCACCGAAGATCGAGCCTGTGATACGGGCCTCGGGCCGTGCTGGTGGATCGGCCCGGCACGGTGCAGCGCCTGCCCGCCCAAGGCGCTGACGGGTAGTGGTACAGTTTGAGGTTAGCGGCGCAAAACTTGCTCAACGTCAACCGCGCTAAACTCGGGGACGGTGAGCGGCGGCCCTTCATAGTACCTGCCGTTATGTTTGATGTAGGCGCCGAACGTAGGGCGTATGATGCGTGACACCTTGCATATGCGGGTGCCCGTGGGCAGCCAGACGAGGAAACCGTAGGTCGTTTCAAACGAGGGACCGGCTACGCCGTAATGTTCGTCGTACCGGCCGAACGGGATTTCTTTCCACATTCTACTTAAATATCTAGCGCATGTTGTTCACCGCTCTCGGCGCGTTTGAAGGCCTGCGCCTGCGCCCGATCTTCGGAGCCTACATTGTTATAAATCTGGCTGTAGTTGCGCTTCGAATTGAAGGGCGGGTCGATGTAGCAGAGATCGACCGTCTCATCTTTGATCTTGCGCCGTAGAACGTCAAGGTTATCGCCGTAGAAAAGCTTGTTCCCATTGGGCGTTTGCTTAGACTTGCTCATATGCCGGGCAACCTTGGTTCAACGTAAGATGGATTGCAGATTTCTAGAGCGCCGATGCCATTTGCCTTTGAGCGCCCAATCAGGGGTTTGTCAAAAGTGTTGAACAATCCCAACTTGGCATCCATCGCAGTCGCAACGTGAAGCGCGTCCTTGGGATCAATCCCCACATCCCACACAAGTTCCCGCGCTCTTTCCGCCACGCGGCGCGTGATATTGCGCACGATGATAAAGTCACTTTTGAAGAACGCGATAACCTTGTCTCGCCTGTCGTCTGGGATCTTCTGCCGTTGGCGCATCGCGAGCACTTCAGCCAGCGTAAGGGCCGAAGTGACAATGACGGTTTTGCCACTTTTGGCGGCTTCTAGAACCTCGCGGCAGGAATCAACTTTATCTGGCTCTTCCATTAGCCAGCCCAGGAAGCAATCGCTGTCCCAATAGCGATGGGTCAAGCGCCACCCTTTAAGATGCCACGCACATCTTCATAGGTCGGGATATTCACACCAACGGGGAACGGAATAAATTCTTCGACCTTGATGGAGATCGCCTCGCCGTCCTTCCGATAGCGCACTTCCCCGTAGGCTTCGACGCGGCGACCAAACAGTTCGAGGGCTTCCTTAAGGCGCTCGTCGCTGACGGTGCATCGAATGGACCGCCCCCAAAGCATTTCCCGAATTTGCACATGCGTGCCGCCGCGTTCAGAAATGACTTCGAGCCGTCCCTCGACGGAGCCGTGATCGACAAAGCCGGATTCGAGCATGTCTTTCACGGTTGCTGCGGTATGGCCAGTCAGGGTGATCGGCTCTTTCTTGACCCAGATTCGGACTGCTACATCATCCTTATTCAAGGCCTCGCGAACGCGGCTCAATGTTCCAGCGGATTGCATCGCGTCGTCAGAGAACGCTTCAGGGCGAGCGATGCCAGCTTCCAGCGCAGCAAACCCAGCCGGAATTTGCTCGTAGACACGTTGCACGATTACTGGAGAAAAGCCGGGGCGAGGAACAGCCTCAATAAGACTGCTGCCGCCTTTGACGCGAACAATCCATTGCGGGGGCGTGTCGGAGCCAGCAGCGGATTTAGATACTTCTTCAACGAGTTCGAAGAATGCCCTGACCGCGCGCAAAAACACATCTGGCGCGACCTGTCCGTCGCCCAGCTCCAAAGTCAAATCAGCGCGGATGTCAGCTCGTGTTGCCATGTTCTTTCGCCCAAGGGCGAGAGATTTTACACCGACGAGTCCCGCTAAGTAAGTCTCTTTCGGGTTAGAAGCGCTTACCGCCCACCTCAACATCGTCTGGGCGCTCGTGACGGCCTCGACGCTCAAGGCTTAGGCGGCG
>PLYQ01000134.1 GCA_003153415.1 Rhodospirillales bacterium
AGAATGGATGCGACGTCTGGTACTATCGGCGTCAGTGAATCTCGAAGACATCACCGTTGGAGCTGTCCTCGACAGGGTCGATCGCTTTGCCGAGGCTCACCTGCGATGGGCTGCGGGTCTGGCGGCCTCCGGCGCCGGCGGGGCCGCCCGTCCACTCTACGACTTTCAGCATTATGCCCGCCTCGAACGGCAGGAAGAAGGGGGCCCTTCTTCGATCAGGTTGCACGACGAACGGCGCTTGGATGGCAATCCGATGGAAGTCTGGGAGCGCCCGAACACCTTGGACGCTAACCAGCGCCAAGGCTTTTCACGACTGACCACCAGCGGAACAGGAGCCAGCCTCGCCGAAGTCATGCACCGCCTGACCTACAAGAAGCCCGATCGCCAACATCAGATGTTGGGCCGCTTCATAGGCGAGCTCCATGCTGCTTGCGATACCGGCGATTCATCAGCGGACTGAATGGAACGAATTGCAGCTCTCGAAGCTTGGAGTTAAGTCATGGCCGATTCAGCTCACCTTGCATTTCCCCGCATGATCGACACCAGCGCAGTGACGCCGCCGCGCACCCCTGGTGTGTGGGACGCAGTGCAAGACAATACCTTCTTGACCAAATCGGCGGACGGGTTGGAGATAAATTGGGATGCCAGTTTTGCCGCCACGCAGGACCTGGTGTCGACACCCGATGTGTGGGCCCAGGTCGCCACTTTTGAAGCGGATCTTCTGAATGGCGGTAAGGCCGCAAATGGCACGCAAGCGGCGGCGCGGCATGCGCGCGCGTTAGGCGAATGGCGCGGTTTGCTGGCGTTGCTTGCGTTGCGGCACTCAGCGAGGATCGATGTCGGAGGGAATCAGATTGATCTGAAGGCACTAGCCAGACAGGCCGTCGCTGCTCCGATGCACTTCGCCAACGTAGCCTATCGGTTGCGGCCGGGTCAGACGCTATTTGCCGGTATGTCCTGGGACGAACTTTCGACGCTGCGGGTAGGGCCGCGGTTGGTCGGCTTTATCAATCCGGCGACTCTGGTTGCGCCGGTTAAGGAGTACGCGCAGGCACTCGGTCCCGAAGTCGCGTGGTTTCGTGACGGGCGCTTAGTCGACCCTTGCGCCGCTAGCATTGGGCTGACTCCGCGGCAGTACCTAATCCTCGTTAAGTATCTTACCGAGCTTCACAAGGACCTGATCGGTCGCGCCGGCGCAAGCGCGGGTTCCGGTACCCTGATTCAGCTGCTTTACGACTATCAGCAAGACTGTACTGCTCGATCCGCGGGCGAGAATCCGGAGCAGGTCCTCCAGCTGAATGGACTGACGACGGTGGCGCTGCCGGAGGGGCAGAGTCCCTATGCGAAGCTCCTCGCCACATGGCAGGTGCTTGCTAACCAGCCGGCTCGCTTCTCGACCCATCTGCCCCTCCGGACGGAGCTCCTGCAGCGGCGGGGGCCCGACGGGCTAGATCAGCCCCTGAATCTTCCTTTCAAGGGGATCTTGCTGATCGATCCCAAGATGGAGCAAAAGTCGGGCGTCATGATCTGGGGTGAGGAGACCCTCGAAGCGATCCTGAACAACCCCCGTCTTCGCAAGGAGGTGGATGAGAAGTCTGCCCGCGACGGTTATGTCTGTCTCGATGCGGCGTCCATGTTCACCGACAAACTCTATGAGATTGCCGGAAGCACTGGGGTTGCTGGTCACGACGATGGCGTTCGGCAGTACCTATTGCCATTGTCGCCATGGATGTTGATGTTCGTCAGCGCCGACGAATTGCGCTCCGCCGTGAAAATCGCGCCAACGGCCGACGGCGGCCAGGTCGTTACGCTAACGCTGCAGCTGCGTCGCGGCACCAGCGGCGGCGGTGCGACCACTCAACACGAGCATTCGTTCAGTCGCGTCTATCGTCCCGTCGTCGATATATGGCGTCGTGAAGCGCCCCCTGCCGTCACCTTGTGGCCCAACTTCGTGTCAAGCGACTGGCGCTATTACTATGTGTTCTACAATGGACGCCTCGGTCAGCATTTCAGCCTGCGTGGTCCCATCCAGGGTGCCGCTCTTCGAGACAGTCTGGCCGCGGCGTGGAGCCGTTCTAACGGCGAGATGAACCAGATCAGGGCCTGGTTTGCCTCCACGCCGCTGGGGGCCCATCGCCAAGAGACGTTCAGCCAGAATGAAATCCTGAGCGAACTTTACTATCAGAATGCGCCGGTCGAGGCTTTGGCGTGCGACTGCACCGAAAAGCCCGATATCAAGGACTACGTCGCTCCCGACCGACGTACGCCGGTCGGTATAATGCTGCCGCCCCGAACGTCACAAGGCGCCGCGGGAAGCAACGCAATTACGCAAGTCTCTCCGTCGGGCAAGAAGATGCGTATTGGCATCGACTTCGGCTCCAGCAATACGATCGTGTATCACGATGTGGACGGACGACCCGAGCCCCTCAAGATCGAGGCGCGCGTCGTCAATCTCATGCGGGATGTGACCGATGCAACGACCTGGTTCGACCAGCATCGGGCCTATATGCCAGTCAAGGCACCGTCGACGCCCTTTATGACGATCCTGAGGTCGCGCGTGAACGATGGCAACATCCCCGACGTCGCTCCTCTCTTTAAGGACTACCACTACTTTATTGACGATGGCGTGGCGCAAATGGATACCATTCTCGCCTCCATGGAGTCTTTGCATTTCAATCTCAAATGGAAACGCGAGGTCGTCGATCGCGAGCGTACAAGCCGATACCTGCGGCAGACGATGCTGATGGCGCTCGCCGAAGCCGTCGCCTCTGGCGTCAGGCCGGACGATGTGTCCTGGCGCTTTTCCTATCCCGAAGCGTTCCGCAAATCCGAGCTCGATGAGCTCACAATCAGCTATCAGGGCCAGCTGAACCAGCTTCTGCCGCCGGTTGTCGAACCAAGGACGGTCGAGCGGCGAACAGAGAGCGAAGCGGCTGCCCTGTACTTCAACCACACACAGAAGGCCTTCCTCAATCAGACGATGGTAGTTCTCGACGTGGGTGGCGGCACGACCGACATCGCGATTTGGCACATGGGAAAGTTCCTGTGGCGGAACTCGATCCGAGTGGCCGGCGGTAACATATTGTTGCCGTTCCTGGCGGCGCGTCCTGGCCTGGTCAAGATGCTGGCGAAGGACTCCCCCACTCTTGCGCCCATGGTCGAGAGCTGGCTGAGAAAACATGCCTCGGGTCAACCCCGCGCTGTAGCCCTCAACACGCTCGACGTGATCGTCAATCAGCCGGCGTTTAGCGATGCGATGAAGCTACGCCTCTCGCTTCTTACCGGCACCGGAGAAGGGCTGCTTCTGAGGCAGCTCGTTCAAACAGCGTACGCTGGTCTGCTCTACTACGTCGGACTTCAGCTTAAGGCATTGGGCGCGGCAGTGGAGTGGGCCGACGTGCGGACCGTTCGGCTTTGCTTTGCCGGACGAGGAAGCCTGTTATTCCGCGACATGCTGGGTGGCCGTGTCGACACCCTGGCGGACACCACGCAACTTCTCCAGGCCACTGCCGGACATCAATTTGCAACCCCGGTCGTATTCACCACTGATCCCAAGCACGAAGTGGCCTACGGNNTGGAACGTCAAATCGACGATACCCAGCGAAATCGAACCGCAGTCTTCGGCGAAGCTATGCGGGCAGATGGAGCGGCACTGGCCGCAACGGGAGACACGTCGCAGCTAGTAGGAAAACGGCAAATCACATTTGACCCGGCACTACCGTCCACTACGGCCTTCGCTGCGGCATTGAAGAAATATGCCCACATTCAGCTGAACCTGGAGGCGATGCGGGATGATCTCATTGGGCGATGCGATGCGGCTATCGGCACGGGTTCCGATGTCGAGGAGCGCCTGCGCGCTGCCGCTGTCACCAGTACTGACGCACTTGGACAAAGCGACAACGTCACGCTGGTGGAGCCTCCTTTTGCGATTGTCCTTCGTGAACTGATTGCCCTCATAAGTGAGGCGCCGAGCAGCGCGCCCTTGCTGAAGGATCTGTGAGAAGAAGGCGAAGGTTGACGGTGG
>PLYQ01000106.1 GCA_003153415.1 Rhodospirillales bacterium
GTAGCTCCGAGATCTTCTTGCCGAGTGGCCGGTCCTTTTCCTCTGCCTTCACGGCCAGCGCCCACGGGCTCTCGTTGAGGGTCGGCAGCGGCGCTTCGTAGTCACCCCAACGCACCGGATCGGCCAGTCGCTCGGCGAGCGAAGTGTTGCCGTAGAGGAAGCCGATGCATTCGCCGTTCTTCAGCGCGGTCTCGGCCTCGGCGATGCCTCGGAAGGCGACCACCTCGACGCCGAACTTCTCCTCAATCGGCTTGTTCCAATTCGAGCCTTGGGTGCCACAGACCTTCTTGCCCTTGAGCTCTTCCCAAGTCTTGAGCTTGGCCGATTTCGGCGCAAGCAGGCTCGCCCCGGAGGCGTAGTAGAACGGCTCGATGATGCCAACGGTACGCCGCCGCTCGGCTGTGTCGTTCATGGTTGCAATGACCACATCGACGCGGCCCTGGGTAATGAAGGGCAGGCGGGTGGCGTCCTGGACGGGTTCGAACTTGGGCTTCACGCCCAGCGCCTTGGCGATCGCCGTGGCGATGTCGATCTCAAAGCCCTTGATCTCGCCGCTGGCGTCGCGGAAGCCGAACGGCTTGTACTCGGCCTTCACGCCGAAGGATATTTCACCCTTGCTCTTGATGTCGTCGAGCCCGTCGGCGGCGGCCGGCGTTGCAAACGCGATGATAAGGCAAGCAACCAACGCGAGCTGGGACAAGCCAGCGGTTCGAGCCAATCGCATCAAGATCCCCCTTTGTGTGTCCCCTATCATACGCAAATTGAATGTCGCGCGGAAATCGATATGACAGGGGCATGAAACGGTCTATCGCGGTAGCACGGCTATGGCTGGAGGTGAACTCGTTCTCGCCCGTGCCGACAGCTCTTGCCGACTTCGAAGCCAAGGAATGGCTCATCGGCCCGGAAACGCTTCCGCTGTTCGCCGGCACGCCGACCGAACTGGGCGCGGTCGAGGCCTTCTCCCGCGAAAATCCCGCCTGGGACGTGCAGGTGTTGCGTTGCGCTGCCGCCGATCCCGGCGGGCCGATGGAAGAAGCCCTTTTCGAGCGCTTCCTCGCTGACCTCGAACGCGGCCTGTCGGGCCGCCGATGGGACGCGGTCTATCTCTCGCTGCACGGCGCATTGATCACGCAAGCCCGCACGACGCCGGACATCGATATCTTGAAGCTGGTGCGCTGCATCGTCGGTGCGATCCCCATTGGTGCCAGCTTCGACATGCACGGCAACATCGGCCCGGAGATGGCGTCGCTGGTCGACGTGTTCGCCGGCTACAAGACGCTGCCCCATCTCGACATGGACGTGGTGGCGGCCAAGGTGCTGAAGCTCACCGTGCAGGCGGTCGAGGGCCGCATCAAGCCAGTCGGCGCCGTCGCCCGGCCCCGCTGCATCCTGCACAGCTTCAACATGCGCACCAGCGACGGGCCGATGAAGGAGCTGGAGGAATTCGCTGCCGCGCGTACCGTTCATCCGATTCTCGACATCACGCCTTACGGCGGTTTTCCTTATGCCGATTCACCCTTTACCGGTGCCTCGGTGATGGTTTGTGCCGACGGCGATGCCGATGCGGCCCGGCGTGTAGCGGAAGAAGTCGCGGCCGAGATCAAGCGCCTGTCGCCACAATTCGCAGTCGAGCGGCCGGGCGCGCGGGCCGGGCTCGAGCAGGCGCGGTCCGTGACAGGTGGGCCGGTCGCCGTTCTCGAATCCGGCGACAATACCTATTCGGGCGGCATCGCCGACACCACTGGGCTGTTCCAGGCGCTGTTGGTGTTTGATCCGCAGGAGCCGGCGGTCTTCGCCTATTTCCACGATCCCGAGCTGGCCGAGCGCGCGCACGCGACCGGGGTCGGTAAAGTGATCGAATGCAAACTGGGCGGCCGGGTCGCCCCGGAGTACGGCGTGCCTGTCGCCGTTCGGGCAGAAATCGTCCGCCTGACTGAGGGCACGTTCAAGAATTCCGGTCCGATGCAGCGCGGCGTCGAAGCGCAAATGGGGCGGTCTGTGCTGCTGCGCGTCGGCCAGATAGAGATCGTCGTGACCTCGAAGCGCTTGCCGGTGAACGATCTCGGCTACTTCGAGCAGTTAGGCGTCGATCCGCGCCAGGTGAAATATCTCTGCGTGAAGACCAAGAACCATTTCCGTGCAGCCTTCGCACCGCTCTGCGCGTCCATCGTGGAAGTCGACACGCCCGGTCCCGCCGGCATCGATCTCTCCAAGATGCCCTACCGGCACGCCAACAAGGCCGACCTGGTCTGACGCTTCAACCTTTTGCCGGTGCCCGCATAAGGTCGGCATAGGCCGTCATGTTGGGTGCGCTCCACAGGCCCTTGATGCAGGCGGCGAGGGTGGCGACCCGGTCGGGTGTCGCGACCGTTCGCGCCAACTTCTCGAATTTTGCCTGCACATCGGCTTCAGACAGCGGTGCTTCTGGATAGCCGCGGGCGATGCCGCTGCGGCCGGAGAAGGTTTTACCGTTCTGCGCCTTCACCTCGATGATCGTCTCGTAGGAATTGGGGAAGCCCTTGTCGAGATCGTCGTCCTTCACGACGGCAACATGGCCGGATAGCCGCGCTACTTCCTTGTCGGTCTTGCGGCGGTCGTTGAACAGGTCGAGGACGTTCAATCCCTCGCGCGACAGGGCGACGGGCAGGATGTACTGCGCGCAGTGGCTCTTCAGCGGATTGTTGTCGATACAGTGCGTGCCCGAACTCGGGAAGCGCAACGTGATGGCAGCCACGTCCTCGATCGCGAGCTTCTCCTTGCGCGCGATGTCGAGCAGCAGGTCGAGCGCGGGATGCAGGAACGACACGCTCGAATAGGGCTTGATGGCGAGTTCCATGATGCCGTCGTAAGCTTTGCCGAGATCCTTGGTCATGTGCTCGGGTGCCGATTTGCGGCTGAAGGCGCCGAACACGGTGTGGCCTGAATCGAAGATGTTGATCGGGCCGCCAAAGCCGCGCTTAGCCAGCATCGCTGAGGTCACACCATTGCGCGCCGCCATGCCCATCTGGAAGGGCCGCGAATTTTCCGTCTCGTCACTCTCCCAGGCCATCAGGCCCGAGGCCTGGCAGCCGGCCAAGCCGAACGCCTTGGTTACCTGGCTCTCGTCGAGGTGAAGCAGGAACGCCGCCGCTGCTGTTGCGCCGAAGCAGCCGCACACGGCCGAGGGATGGAAGCCGAGATTGTATTGCTCGACCGGTCCCAATGCCATCGACAGCCGGTATTCGATCTCACAGCCCAGGATGACCGCCGCCACGAAATCGGCGCCCGACGCGCCGGTCATTTCCGACATCGCAAGGGCAGTCGGCGTCATGACGGCGATCGGATGCAGCACGCCTTCGGGATGGTGAGGTTCGACGTCGCAGGTGTAGCCCATCGTGCCGTTGGCGAGGGCAGCGTTGACCACGCTGGTCTTGAAGCCGTGGCCGACGATGCTGGCCTCGGCTTTGCCACCGAGATCACCAACAAAGCTCGCGATCAGCCTGCCGGTCGAGATTTTCGGATTCGCGGCGGCGAGTAGCGCACCGCTGCCGTCGAGGATCATCTGCAGGGCACGGGCACGCACTGGCGCGGGAGCGTCGTTGGCCTTGAAGCCCGCGACATAGGCGGCCCAAGCTTTCGTCATAGGGCCGAGGGAGGACGAAGACGACATGACGACTCGATTCCTTCTTATGTAGTGGCCCTAAGTCTCGCATGCGTCCAACGTTGCGGTCCAACGTCGATGATCGCGTGACAAAACACCGGCATCCCGCCTAGTGTTTTGCCATCGATTCAGGGGAATACCGCCCATGCGCTCGCTTTACATGTTTGTCGGCGGAGCCATCGCAACTTTGCTGGCGTGCGGTACCCCAGGCGCGGGCCAGGCCCAGGATGTCTTTCCCAGCAAGACCATAACCATCACGGTCGGCTTCCCGCCGGGCGGCAATACCGACGTCATTGCCCGCATCGTGGCCGAACGCATGGAGGCAGCTCTCAGCCAGCGCATTGTGATCGACAATCGTGCCGGCGCCGGCAGCACGATCGCAGCGGCCTTCGTTGCCCGCGCTGCACCCGATGGCTACACGCTGCTCACTGGCTCACCCTCGACCAATGCGATCGCGCCCAACCTCTATACCAACCTGCCCTACGACAGCCTGAAGTCGCTGATTCCAGTGTCGCTGCTGGTCAACGGGCCGGTCGTGCTGGTGGTCAATCCCGCACTTAAGGTGTCGACGATCCAGGAGCTTATCGCCCTCTACAAGCGCGAGCCCGGGAAGCACAATTTCGCGACCGGAGGCAATGGCACGCACGCCCACTTGATCTGCGAGTGGTTGATGGAGTTGACAGGCACAAGCATCGTCCACGTGCCGTTTCGCGGCGGCGGGCCGGCCCTGCAGGCCGTGCTGGCCGGCGAGCCGTCAATGATCGTCGACAATCTGCCGACGGCGCTGCCGCACATTTGGGCCGGACGGGTCAGGGCACTGGCCGTGTTCTCGGCCAAACGCGTGTCGGTGCTGCCCGACGTCCCAACAATGGTCGGGGCGGGCTACAAGGACATGATCACCGACTCGTGGACGGCCTTCTATGCGCCAGCCGGGACACCGCCCGAGATCATCGCCAAGCTGAACGCGGCCGCCGTCGTGGCAGTGCGCGATCCGCAGACGATCACCAAACTCACCCAGTTGAGCGCCGTTGCCGTGGGCTCGACTCCCGCCGAACTCGACGCATTGACGCGGCTCGAATACGAGCGCTGGGGTGCGCTCATCCGCCAACGCAAGGTCACGGTGAACTGACATGAGGTCAAACTGACATGTCCGCACAAGTGAAGCTGGTCAGCAACAACGACGGACCGGCGGTGCCGCTCTACACCTCACCGAAACAGTTCCGCGACGAGGCACGCAAGGGTCTGGCCGTGCTGACACGCAACCAATGCCCCGGCTACGTGCAATGCGGCCTGGTCGCCCTGCCGCGCGCCCAGGCGCTCGACTTCATGATCTTCTGCCAGCGCAACCAGAAGGCCTGCCCGGTAATCGAAGTCCTGGAACCCGGCCAGGTCGAGGCGCACAAGTCGGCGCCGGGCTCGGACATGCGTACAGATCTGCCGATGTATTCGGTTTATCGTAACGGCGTGCGCACCGGAGACGTGCCCCACGTTACCGATCTGTGGCGCGACGATCTGGTGACGTTCCTGATGGGCTCGAACACCAGCCTCGACCTTGCCTTGCAGCGTGCCGGCGTTCAGACCGAGCGCTATCGCTGGCCGGTAACAACCAAGATCCCCACCGAGCCCGCCGGGCCGTTCCACGGCCCGCTGGTCGTGACCATGCGCTGGCTGACGCCACAGGAAATGATCATCGCCACGCAGCTCACCAGCCGCTTTCCCTTCAACCATGGAGCGCCGATCCATGTCGGAGATCCGGCCGTGCTGGGGTGCGACCTCGAGCATCCGCTTACAGGTTCGCCGCCGCCGCCGATACCCGCCGGCCTGATCCCGACCTTCTGGGCCTGCGTCGTCACTCCGCAGGTCGTGGCTGTCGCCGCCAAGATTGACTTCATGATCACGTCAGCGCCCACCTACGGCCTTATTACGGATCTGGAGACTGACAAGTTCGGTATTCCATGACCAATCCAGGTACGTTTACGAGAATACTTCCCTGATCCTTCGCGAAAATTCCCTGTTCCATCGAATTTAATTCCCTGCTCCAAATTTGGCGGATACATCGTCAAATGTTGTAAGCTTGCCGACACTCACGAGGGCGTGCAGGCTCCGTTAGACGTCGGCGCCACCGAACTCCTCGGCGAGCCGCCGGCCCTCTTCCTCGCGCATTGCCCGCATGCTTGGGTCTTTCTCGACGTATTCCGTGACGATCTCGTCGACCAGGCGGCAGATCGGCTTATCCTTCAGGGCTTTGAGTTCGTACAGCGCATCGATCGTGTGCCAACGGACGCTGCGCAGCGTCAAGCTGCAGGTTTCCTCGTCTCTATCAGTCATGTCTATCCTCCTAGGTTGCTAGACATGTCTATTTAGGGTCGGGGGTTGATCGGGCGCTCAGGTTCGAACTCGGGGGCCAGCCGTAGTGGTGAATTCGGCCCTGACCTCCTGCAAAAAATTTTGGTCCAAAATGAGATCGATTGCCGTCATAGCCATCGCCTTAGCTGAGTCCAGGATGCAGGCCTCGGCGGCCGGGCCGATCGAGGCCGCATGGAATTCATGCGAATGGGGCGGGACGTCGCGGGCGGTCATGGCAATTTGCGGCTGTATCGTCGGCACGAACCAGCTCATGTTTCCAGTATCGCCCGACCAAGCCCCCGACAGCTCGTCACGCGGCTCTGTAGCGCGGCCGAGATCCTGCAGATTGCGCTCGAAGCTTTGGGCCAGGGCGAGGTTGCTCAGCAAGGCGCGGCCCGGCGTCTCCCGCCACGTGCGTTCGAGTCGCGCGCCTGTCATCAGGGCGGCACCCGTAAGGCAGGCGTCGATCCGAGGAATGACCTGTTCCAGTGTCGCGGCGTCGTTGGCACGAACGGTCAGTACGCCGACGGTGTGATCCGGGATGACCTGCGGGAGCGTGCCGCCCTTGGTGATGATGCTGTGTACGCGCACTTCGGAAGGTAGTTGCTGGCGCAGTGCATTGATCCCGTTGAAGGCCAGCAGCATTGCATCGAGCGCATTGATGCCAAGCTCCGGTCGCGCTGCCGCGTGGGCCGCCTTGCCGAAATAGGCGAACTGCACGCGAGTGGCACCGACGGTTCGGGAATGGGCGATATTATCCATGCCGGGATAGATCAGCATCATCGCGTCGATACCTTCGAAAAAGCCCTCACGATGCAGGATGTTCTTGCCGCCGCCACCCTCCTCGCCCGGCGTGCCGAGTGCCACGACTTCTCCGCCGATCCAGCCGATCACTTTTGCCAGCCCGATCGCGGCGCCTACCCCGGCTGCCGCCACGACATTGTGTCCGCAGCTCTGGCCGTAGACCGGCAGCCCGTCATATTCGCATAGGAAGGCGATGCGCGGGCCGGGCTTGTTGGACCGCACGGTGCCGCGAAACGCTGTCTTCAGTGAGCCCAGTCCTTCCTCGACCGCGAAACCGGCTTGACTTAGCGCCGCACACTGCCAAGCCTGCGCCTTGACCTCCTCGAACGCCAGCTCGACCTCGGCATGCATTTTCGTGCTGATGTCGAACAGCGTCATGGATGCCGCATCGATTGCCTTTCGCGCGGTATCCTTGACTGCAGAGGTATCGGTCACGTGTGATTCTCTTGCCAGTGTTTGGCGATTTCGATACGCCGCGCGAACCAGACATCGGGAAACGACTTGGTGTATTCGATGAATTTGGCAACCGCCCCGGCGCGCCCCGGATGGCCCGCCACGCGCATGTGCAACCCGATCGACATCATCTTGGGATGCGTCGCGCCCTCCTTGTAGAGCCGGTCGAAGGTGTAGCGCAGATGCTCCTCGAAATCCTCGGGCGGACCGAAATGGCCCTGCGAGAAGCGCGAGTCGTTGTTCACCAGCGAGTACGGGATCACGAGATGCTTCGTGTCGCCGACCATCGTCCAGTAAGGCAGGTCGTCGTTATAGGCATCCGAGTCGTAGAGGAAGCCACCCTCCTCGACTACCAGCTCGCGCGTGTTCACGCTGGGTCCATAGCGGCAATACCAGCCGAGCGGGCGCTCGCCGGTCGTCTCGGCGATCGACTTCACGGCTAGGCGGATGTGCTCGCGCTCCTGTTGGCGCGTCAGAAGTGTGACGTCCTCCCAGCGATAGCCGTGGCAGACCACGTCGTGGCCCTTGTCACGAATCAGGCGCGCCGCCTTGCGGTTGCGCTCCAGCGCGAGCGCGCAGACGTAGAAAGTACTCTTCACGTCATACTCGTCGAAGATGCTCATCAGGCGCCAGAAGCCCGAGCGGGCACCGTATTCGTACATCGTCTCCATGGCGAGGTCGCGCTTACCGTCGGGCCAGGGGCGCACCGCCGACTCGGACAAGCCGCGCTCGGTCGAGGTATCGCCGTCGCCGACGGCCAGCTCCGAGCCTTCCTCGTAGTTGACGACCAGCGAGATGGCGATGCGCGCGCCGCCCGGCCAAGTGACCTTGGGCGGCTTGCCGTTGTAGCCGACGACGTCTCGCACCGGACCGGGAATGGGTGTTGAAGGCATGGGATCTCCGATCAAGCGTGATGCGCCATCCAGTGGCGCGCGATGTCGATGCGGCGGGCGAACCACACGTTGGGAAAGGTCTTGGCGTAGGCGATGAAATTGGACAGCGCCTGCGCCCGTCCGGGATGGCCGACCAGCCGCATGTGCAGGCCGATCGACATCATCTTGGGGTGCGTCTGACCTTCCTTGTAGAGCTGGTCGAAACTGGCCTTGAGGTGCTTCTCGAAATCCGCCGGCGACCCGAAGGCGCCCCAGTTGAACTTGCCGTCGTTGTTCATCAGCGAATAGGGCACCACTAGGTGCTTCTTACCGCCGACCATCGTCCAATACGGCAGATCGTCGTTGTAGGCGTCTGAATCGTAGACAAAGCCGCCCTCCTCGACCACCAGCTCGCGCGTATGGACGCTCGGCCCATAGCGGCAATACCAGCCGAGTGGCCGCTCGCCCGTCGTCTCGGCGATGGACTTGATGGCGAGGCGAATGTGCTCGCGCTCCTCCTCGCGGGTCAGCAGGGAGACTTCCTCCCAGCGCCAGCCATGCGACATGACATCGTGGCCGCGGCCGCGCATTTCTTTGGCGGCATCGCGGTTGCGTTCAAGGGCGACGGCGCAGGCGTAGAAGGTGCACTTCACCTCCTGCTCGTCAAAGATGTCGAGCAGGCGCCAGTAGCCGGCGCGCGAGCCATATTCGAACGCGCCCTCGCCCGCGAGATCGCGCTTGGTGATCGGCCAGCTCGCCGGCCCGCTGGGCTCGCGCGTGGCGTCGCCATCGCCGATCGCCAGCTCCGAGCCCTCCTCGTAATTGACGACCAGCGAGATCGCGATCTTGGCGCCACCGGGCCACGTGACCTGCGGCGGATTACCTTCGTAGCCCACAAAGTCGCGCGGTGGGCCGGCGGCGGGCGGAGTCGGGAACGTCATCGGTTTTCTCCTGCCTATTTCAGCTTCATGTAGGCGTAACGCGCGTACGGGTCCTGCGAGAAGGTGATGTTGGTGATCCGTGGATTGATCACGATGGTGCGGCCCAACATGATCAGCGGGTTGATCGTCGCCGCCGCTTCCGCGGCCTTCGCCTGGATCTTCTTGTAGGCCGCCGTGCGCGCTGCGACGTCGCTGGAATTGCGGAATTTGAAATGCAATTCATCGGTCTCCGGATCGCTGTAACGCGCCCAGTTGCCGACGCCCGACAAGGCGGCTTTCGACGCGACGGTCGAGTTGGTCATGGTCGAGGGATCGTTCAGCCAGATGACGGCTTCGTTCAGATACATACCGCTCATCGTCTGATCCGCGCCGTTGATGCGGGCGCGTATGGCGTCAAGCAGTTGCAATGCCGGTGTCGGCTTGAGGTTGGCCGTGACTCCGATCGACTTCAGCGAATCGGCGATGATGATTGCGATGTCGCTGTTGTACGGCAGCGCGGTCGAGTACCAAAAGTCGAACGAGAAGCTCGGCTTGCCGGCTTCCTGCAGCAGGGCTTTCGCCTTGGCGAGATCGAGCTTGTACTTTTCGTAGGAGTTCGCGCAGGTCGGGTCCTCGGGATTGTAGAGGCAGACCTGGCGCTTGCCGCGGCCGGCCAGCGCGGTCTTGAGGATGCGATCGTGCGGAATGGCGTAGAGCATCGCCTGCCGCACCCGCGCATCAATGAAGGGCTCCTTGTCCATCGCCATCGATATCCGCAGGATCGACGGCGTCTCGCCGTGCAGCACTGGGAATCCTGCCGCGGCAAGCGCGTCGTATTGCCGGCCGGTCAGGCCCTCGGCCGCGTAATCGACGACGCCGCCCTTGATCAGCGACACCAGGTCGGCATTGCCGGTAATGCGCAGGATCACGTCCTCGAACGCCGGCTGCTTGCCCGACCAGTGATTCGGCACGGCCTTGAGCTCGAGCTGCTGGCCGAGTGTGCGATTGGCGATGTAGTACGGGCCCGTGGTCGCCAGGTTCTTGATGAGCCAGGTATTGGCCCAGGGATCCTCGGCGGTCGCGTGCTTCTTGACTTCCACGGAATCGATGATGGCGAACTGCTGGAACTTCATGGAGGTCAGCGCCACCGGAACTGCGGTCGGCACGCCGGTGCCGTCGGTGAAGGTGATCTTGACCGTCATCGGATCGACCGCCTCGACCTGTTCGGCCTTGAAGAGGCCGGCAATGCCCGCCTGGTTCTTGCCGTTGCCGGTGATGCGGACCAGGCGTTCGAAGCTGTAGCGCACGTCCTCGGACGTCATCGGATTGCCGGTCGGATAGAACTTCACGCCGGGGCGGAGCTTGAAGGTGATGACGGGTCCCTCGACCTTCCACGACTCGGCGAGCTGGGGAACCACCTCCACCGGATCGGCCATCAGCGTGCCGTCCTTTTGCTCCGTGAACTTGAGCTGCACGAGTCGCTCATAGACGTTGACCCCGATCTCCTGGTCCTGCTGGCCGCGAATGTCGGCGGGATCGAGACTGGCGATGTCGGACGGAATGGCGTGCACCAGCGGCTTGGCCGCGAAGGCCGCCGGGCTGAAACCGATCGCCGAGGCCAGCGTCGCGAACCCCAACAGTTGGACGATTGAACGACGTTGAATAGGCATGGCTGTTTCCTCTCGATTAGGTCGGACGGTCGACTACGACGGGACAGGCAACGGCATGCGCCTGGCCAAGATCGATCAGCGACGGCTTGCCCGCCGAACAGGACGGCTGCGCCATCGGGCATCGTCCGACGAGACGGCAGGCGTCCGGTGGATCGATTGCACTCGCGATTTCGCCGGCAAGCCGCACCCGCGTGCGTTTGACACCCCACTGCGCCACCGGGGCAGCCGACAGCAGCGCGCGCGTATAGGGATGCCTGGGATCGCGGAAGACATCGGCTACCGGGCCGGTTTCGACAATGCTGCCGAGATACATGACGGCAACGCGGTCGGCGACGTGCTGGACGACCTGCAGGTCATGGCTGATGAAGAGATAGGCGAGGCCCAGCCGTTGCTGCAGGTCAAGCAGCAGGCCGAGGATCTGGCCGCGCACGGAGACATCGAGCGAGGAGGTCGGTTCGTCGAGGATGACGATGTCGGGCGACACGGCTATGGCGCGGGCGATGCCGACGCGCTGGCGCTGCCCGCCGCTCAACTCGTGCGGATAGCGCTCGAGATGCGCCGGCGTCAGGCCCACCATCTCGACCAGCTCGCGCACCCGCCCTGCCCGCTCGGCGCCCGACAGCGCGAGATGCAGGCGCAGTGGCTCGTCCAGCACCTGGCGCACGTTCATGCGCGGATTAAGCGAGGCATTGGGGTCCTGGAACACCATCTGGATGCGCCGGTAGATTCCGGCTAGTCGCTTCGTCGGCAACGGCACGATCGCCGTGCCATCGATCGTCACCTCGCCGCCGCTGGGCTCGATCAGCCGCACTATGCAGCGCGCCACGGTCGACTTGCCCGAGCCACTCTCACCGACCAACGCCAGCGTCTCGCCGGCGGCAACGTCGAGGTCGACGCCGTCCACCGCGACAAGACGGCGCCCGCCTTCGACGGGGAAGATCTTGTGCAGGT
Source organism: Rhodospirillales bacterium (assembly GCA_003153415.1). GTDB lineage: Bacteria > Pseudomonadota > Alphaproteobacteria > Reyranellales > Reyranellaceae > Reyranella. Next base: position 11,657 of record PLYQ01000106.1, read on the forward strand.
CGCGCACCTGCAGGATGGCATCCCCAACGCTCATATTGACGAAGCTCATGCCGCGGCCTCGAGGAGCTGGCTCGCCGCCAAAAGTCGGCGTGTGTAGGTCTCAGTAGGCGCGGTGAAGATTGCCTCGGTGGTTCCCGTCTCCACGACCCGTCCGGCATTCATCACCACGACCTCGTCGCAGATCTCCGCCACCACGCCGAGATCGTGGGTGATCAGGCAGGTCGTGAGCCCGCGCTGGCGGCTGAGCTCGACGATCAGCTCCATGATGTCGGACTGGATGGTGACGTCGAGGCCGGTCGTCGGCTCGTCGAGGATCAGCAGCGAGGGACGGCAGGTGAGCGCCGCCATGGCGATCATCGCGCGTTGCGCCATGCCGCCGGAGAATTCGTGGGGATACTGCCGCGCCCGGCGCTCCGGCTCGGGAATGGATACCTGGCGCAGCGCCTCGATCGCCTTCGCCATCGCCGCCGACCGACCGCCGCCGTGCTGCAGCTGATAGACGTCGGCGAGCTGCCGGCCGACCGTGAACACCGGGTTCAGGGCGGCGCGGGCGTCCTGGAACACCATGCTGATCTCGGCGCCGCGCAGCGAGCGCATCTCCTTCTCGTCGATGCCGAGCAGGTCGGTGTCGCGATACAGGATGCGTCCCGACGTGCAAACGAAGGCCGCCGGCTGAATCCCGAAGATCGAGAGTGCCACCAGCGACTTGCCACTGCCGGTCTCGCCGACAACGGCGGTCATGGCGCCGGTCTTCAGCCGATAGCTCACCTGATGCAGCACCGGCACGAGTTCGTTGGTCGGCGACCAGAAGGCGCCACTGTAGTTTTCGACTTCGAGCAGCACGCCGCTCACTGCCGCCGCCGCGGATCGGTGATGTCGGAGAGCGCGTCTCCCAACAGATAGAAGCTGCCGGTCAGCCCCATGATGGCGAGGCCGGGGAAGAACGAGACCCACCACTGCCCCGTCATCACGCCGTCCTGGCCGCGTGCGATCATGCTGCCCCATTCCGGCGTATTGGGACCGAGCCCAAGGCCGAGAAACCCGAGGCTGGCAGTGACCAGCGCAGAAAACGCCGCGTTGATCGAGGTGAAGGCCAGCACCGGGCCGACGCTGTTGGGCAGCAGATGGCGGAAGGCGACACGCCAGGGCGGATTGCCGACCATGCGGGCCGCCTCGGCATACTGCCAATGACGCTTGGCGTGGATCTCGGCGCGGGCGAGCCGCAGATAGTCGGGGATGCCGACGAAGGACAGCACCAGGATCACGTTCGTGATGCCGGCTCCCACCGCCTGCACCACCAGCATGGCAAACAGCAGGCCGGGAAACGCCTGGAAGATCTCGACGCCGCGCAGGATCGCGATATCGACCTTGCCGCCGTAATAGCCGGCAAACGTGCCGATGGTCGTGCCGACGGTAAGCGCAATTGCCACGGCGGTCAGGCTAATGCCGAGGTCGTAGCGGGCGCCGGCCATCAGGCGCGAGAGCATGTCGGCGCCCAGCCGGTCCGTGCCGAGTGGAAACGCGAGACTCGGCGCGTCGTAGCCGTCGCCGATGCCAGGCGTGAGCGGATCGTACGGTGTCCAAACGAGCGAGAGCAAAGCGACGGCTATGTAGAAGGCCAGGATGCCGATGCCGATGCGCAGCGCCCAATAGGACTTCGGCTTGCGCCGCGCCCTGGACGGAACAACCGACGTCTCAAGCGTGGCCAGCGGCAGGCGCGCGATCTTCATGCGCGTATCCGCGGGTCGATGAACATGTAGAGGAGATCGACCACGAGGAAGGCGAGCACATAGAGCAGCGAGGCGTAGATGACGAAGCCCTGAAGCGCGGCGAAGTCCGAGCGCTCGATGGACTGCAAGGCGTATTGACCGAGTCCGGGCCAGGAAAAGATGGATTCCAGCAGCACCGCGCCCGCAAAGATGTGGCCGGCGACGCCGCCGATCAGGGTCACGACCGGCAGCAACGCGTTGCGCAGGCTATAGCGGAACCACACGACCCGCCGTCCATGTCCCATGGCGATCGCGGTGCGGATGTAATCGCTCTGCATCGCCTCGACCATGGCCGAGCGCGTGACGCGCGCGATCGGCGAGGCGGTGCTGAAGCCAAGTGTCAGAGCTGGCAGGACGAGCTGCCGCACCGCCTGCCACCACAGCGCCGGATCGCCCGCCAGCAGCGTATCTATCATCAGAAAGCCGGTGATCTTGGCCGGCAACGGAACGCCGATCGGCAGGCGTCCGACGGGCCCCGGCAAAATGCGCAGGCTCACGAAGAATATGCTGATCAGCACGAGGCCGACCCAGAATTGCGGCAAGGCCATGCCGCCCAGCGTGACGCCGCGCACCAGGAAATCCGGCCAGCGCTCGCGATACACCGCGGCGATCACACCGAGCGGGATGCCGGTCGCAATGCCCAGGCTCAGGCCAACCAGACCGAGTTCCAGCGTGGCCGGCAGCCGGTCCCACAAATCCGCGGCCACGCTTTGGCCGGTGGTGAAGGAAATGCCGAGATCGAAGCGCAGAAGATTCCAGAGATAGTTTACGTATTGCACGGGAAGCGGATCGGCGAGGCCAAGGCGGGCGCGGATCTGCGCGCGTAGCGCGTCCGTGGCCTCGGGCGGGACATAGAGCTCGGTTGGATCGCCGTTGAACACACGCGCCATGAAGAAGGTCAGCGTGACCACGCCGAAGGCCACCGGGAAGACCCAGAGCATTCGACGAAAGATCATTCTGCCGAGCAGCATGGCTTGCGTCTCAGAAGGCCAAGAGATTGTCGCGGAAGTGCTTATGCTCGTAGGCGGTGCGGACCAGCCGGCGTCGCTGCAGGACCGGCACGAGACCGTCGGTGACCTCGGCGACGTGGCGCCGCGTCACCGGCCCACTGAACACGAAGCCGTCGCCGCCGACGTCCTCCATCACCTCGGCCATGACGCCCGCGACATGGTCGGCCGTACCCACTGCAAGATCCTCGAATCCATAGCGGTAGTTGCGCGCGATCTCCCGCAGCGTGCAGCCCTGGGCCAGGAAGCGCTTCAGCGTGCCTTGTTGGCCGTTGGTGCTGAGCTCGCCGATCGGCGCATCGAGGTCGAAGGCCGCGAAATCGATGTCGGTGAGGCTGGCCATCTGCGCCAGGGTCACTTCCGGTGATGCCTCGCGCTGTGCCTGCCGGCGCCGGAATCGCTCCTGCGCCTCCTCGTTCGTCTCGCCCAGCGTCGGCACGATGACAAAGAACAGCTTGCAGCTGTTGGGATCGCGTCCTTCCGCCACCAGCCGTTTGCGCAGATCGGCGCGAAACGCCTTCATCTCCGCGACCGTGCCGAGGGCTGCGAGAACGGAGTCCATGTGCTTGGCGGCGAATTGCTGGCCCTGCGGCGAGCCACCCGCCTGCACGAGAATCGGTCGGCCCTGCGGCGAGCGGGCGGTGTTGAGCGGCCCGCGCGAGGAAAAGAAGCGCCCCTTGAAATCGATGGCGCGAACCTTGGTGTGATCGACGAACACGCCGGTCTCGCGATCCATGACGATCGCATCGGCATCCCACGACGACCAGAGCTGCGTCACCACATCGACGAACTCGGAGGCCATCTCGTAGCGCAGATCATGCTCGACATGCGTGTCTAGGCCGAAATTCTGCGCCGCCCGCGCGGCCGTGGAGGTGACGAAATTGCACCCCACCCTGCCCTTCGACATCAGATCCAGGGTGGCGATCAGACGGGCGAGCAGATAGGGCGGGTAGAAGCTGGTAGAGATCGTCGGCACGATGCCGAGATGAGTCGTCGCCTGAGCGATTAACGGCACCAGCGGCACCGGATCGTTCTTCGGCGACCGCAGCGCGCGGGCGAGGTAGAATTCCCTGGAGCCGCCGTAGTTGTCCGGGACGAACAGTGAGTCTTCCATCAGGAAGAAGTCGAAGCAGGCGCGCTCGAGCGCCTTGGCCATCTCGATGTGCAGATCAGGCTGCGTCCAGTCGTACCCTTCGGCGCCGCCCCATGGCTGGTTCCAGCCATGCACACCGTAGGTGTTGTTCATAAACCAGCCGAGATGGAAGGGACTTGCTGCCAAAACGCGCTTCTCCGCTGTTTCCTGTGGCGTCGATGCAATCCACGGACCACTCGTGGGGGAACGTCGCGGCTACAGCGGAGGCGAACCCGGTGGTGCGGCGACCTGGATTAGCCAGACTTATCAGCGCGGTAACTACGCTCGCCTCGCGTCACCGTTATTCAACACTTGCGTCAGCGGAACGGTGGATTTCCAGAGCTTCTACCAGCGCTTCATGAGATCGAAGCCGGCAATGATCTAGGCCGGAACCCAGGATTTCGCCTGCGCCTCGACCCGGCTGCGATCCCAGTCGTTGATCTGGTCGACGAACTCGTTGGTATAGGCCTGCTTCACGTCGAAGTTGGCCGGCAGCAGGCCCTGGCCCTTCATCAGCTCCGCGAGGTCGTCCCACTGCTTGGCGAGGCTCTCGCCGTATTTGTTGGTGCCGTGCAGCTCGTAGTCCTGGAAGCGCGACATGAAGACCCGGCGTGAATCTGCCAGGAGCTTGGCCTCGTCGGTGCCCTGCGGTTTGCTCTGCGGGTAGACCTTCCAGTGCGTGCGCACGGCGGCGTCGGGATTGTGCAGCCCGAAATGCACCGCCTTGGCGATGCCACGGCACATGCCGACCACCATCTTGGGATTGTCACGGATGAGTTCTTCGCGCGTGACGACGGCGTTGCCGAACAGCGAGTCGAAGTAGCTCGGCCGGAACTCGGTGAACTCCATGCCGCGGTTCTCGAGCTCGGCCACCGCGGTGTCCCACGACATCCACGCCGCGATGTCGCCGCGCTTGAGCGCCAGCAGGGCCGGCGCGCCGGTGCCGGTCGCCACGACCTTGATGTCCTTGGGGTCGAGGCCGACCTCCTTGAGGATGCCGTCGACATAGGGGTCGGGGTGGATCACTGGCATGCCTACCGTCTTGCCCTTGAGGTCCGCCACCTTGGTGACGCCGCCCGACTTCGGCACGACGAAGCGGCCAATCGGCATGCGGGCATGCATGTAGACGGCCTTGAGCGGAATGCCCTTGGCGCGCGCCGAGAGCAGTCCCGCGCCTACCAGGCTGATGAAATCGATCTTGGATCCGGACAGCAGCTGGACGCCCGCAGTGTCGCCCGCGACGCCGAATACGTTCACGTCGAGTCCCTCTTCCTTCCAATAGCCGAGCGCGGTCGGCAGCGACGAATGGCCGGCATGGCCGGTGGAGATATCGACCGTTGTCGGGCCGAAGCTGGTCTTTACCAGCCCCTGCGCGTTGGTGGGAAACGCGAGTCCCGGGAAAGCGGCGGCGGCAGCGCTAGTGACGAGAAAATCGCGACGTTTGATCATGACGCACCTAATCCTGATTGGGAGACCAATAGAGGAACTTGCGACGGGCCCGCTGCATGCCACCAAAGGCGGCCATGCCGACGACCACGAGGATCAGCAGGATCGCGAAGACCTGCGGGATATCCATGCTGTTGTTAGCCTGGACGATGAGGTAGCCCAGCCCGCTACTCGCCCCGACGAACTCGCCGACCAGCGCACCCGTCAAGGCGAACATCACCGCCGAGCTCAGGCCCGAGAAGATGAACGGCAGCGCATTCGGCAGCTTGACCAACCGGAAGCAGTCCCATCGGCTGGCGCCCAGCGCGCGCAGCACGTCGAGGCGGCCGGGGTCGCAACTCTTCAGGCCGGCGATCGTGTTCACCAGCACCGGGAACAGCGAGATCACCCCAGCCACGGCGATCTTCGAGCCAAGGCCAAAGCCGAACCAGACCAGCAGGACCGGCGCGAGGGCGATTTTCGGCATCGTCTGCAGTGCGATGAGATATGGATAAAGGATGCGCTCGGCCACACGGAACTCGGCGATCAAGGTGCCGACCGAAAGGCCGATCACCACGGCTATGGCAAGGCCAGTCGCGGCCTCCGACACGGTGGTCAAGATGTGTTCGCCCAGGCCGCCGCCGCCGATCAGCTCGCCCAGCGCGGGCACGATGCTCGTCGGCAGGGGAATCACGAAGCGGCTGACGATCCCGAAATAAACCAGCGCCTGGCAGGTTGCGAGGACACCGAACACCAGCAGGAACGTCAGCGCGAGGTCGGGGAGCGGACGCAGCCGCCAATTAAGGCGGAAGTTCCCACGCAACAGCCGCGGCGACACCGCTGTCGCCTCCACACCTGCCAGGTTGTCCTGCGTGGTCATGCTAATGCGCCAGCGTGACGTGAAGGTCGGCACTCGTGCTCTGCTCGAGGAGGCGCCGGATGCGCAAGACGGTGGCGGCGAACATAGGATCGGCCACGACGTCGAGGCTGCGCGGGCGCGGCAAGTCGATCTTTATCGTCTCGATGATGCGGCCCGGCCGGCTCGACATCACCAGCACTCGGTCGCTCAGGAACACCGATTCGGCGATCGAGTGGGTGATCAGGAACACCGTCTTGCCGGCTTCAGCGGCGATGCGCGCGAGTTCGACGTTCATGTTGTCGCGCGTCATGGCGTCGAGCGCGCCAAACGGCTCGTCGAGCAGCAGGATCCTGGGATCGTGAAGCAGCGCCCGGGCGATCGCCGCGCGCTGGCGCATGCCACCCGACAGTTCGCCCGGCAGCTTCTTCTCGAAGCCGCCTAGGCCGACCAGCGCCAGCAGCTCGAGCGCCCGTGCGTGGCATGCCTTCTTGTCGAGGCGCAGCACCTGTCCCGGCAGCGTGACGTTGGCCAGCACGGTGCGCCACGGCATCAGGTTGGCGTCCTGGAAGACGACGCCGATGTGGGGCGTGGGTCCATGCACGACCCGGCCGCCGATGTTGACCGAACCCGTGTAGCCGTCGATCAGCCCGGCCAGGATGCGCATCACCGTAGTCTTGCCGCAGCCCGACGGCCCGACCAGCGACACGAACTCGCCTTGTCCCACGTCAAAATTGACCTGGGACAGCGCGTTGACGGTCTCGCCGGCGCTCGTCGCATAGGTCTTGCACAGGCCGCGAGTGGCGATCACTGGCGCCCGGGTGATCGACTCGGAAACGGCCACGCTTTCGTCGAGCGTGAGGCGATCAATCTTCCCCATCAGGCATCACGGCGCGGCATTGCCGATGACGCGATCGAGGATCCACAGGTTGTAGTCGTGGACCAGCTTGTCCTGCGGCGTGAAGCAGCCGCGGCCGTTGAAGCGCGAGCTGAGGCCCTTCTGCTGGCGCTGGGCCGCGATCACGTCCTCGTTACGCACGACATCGCCGTTCGCCATGTACTGGGCGAAGATCTCCTTGAAGTCCGGCAGGTCGGCCGTGCTCTTCGGCACCAGATTGGAGGTGACGAGCGTGCATTTCTCAGGACCGTCGGGATAGACCTCGGTCGCCGAGACCATGTCGATGGCGAAGCTCATCATCGTGTTGGCATGCACGACCGGGAAGAACGTCCCGACCTTCAACTCGGGCGGCAGGTCGAGCTCGGGCAGCTTCTTCTGGTGCTCGCGCACGCCGCGCGTGCCGTCGAAGTAAGTGTAATGCATCAGGTAGTTGCCCAGGTGGATGCTGGGGTCGTGGAAGTCGCGTTTGGCGACCTTCTTGAAGTTGAGCGTGTGCTGGTGAACGAACGGCACGTGATAGCCGTCGCTGAAGTTCTCGAGATAGAGCTTCCAGTTCGCCGCGACCGGATACTCGCGCCGGGAGACACAAACCATATCGTCGGCGGCCCACAGCTTGGTGCGCTCCGGCAGGTCGCCGAGGTAGCTCTTGAGGTCCTGTGCGTCGAGATCGAGGTTGATCCACATCATGCCGGCCCACAGGTCGAGTTTGATCTGCTTCAGACCGTGATCGGCCATCTTGAAGGTGGCCGACTCCTCGAACAGCGGCGTCGCCATCAGCTTGCCGTCCAGCTCAAAGGCCCAAGCGTGGTACGGACACTTCATTACGCGGCAGGTGCCCTCGCCTTCCATGATCTCCGAACCGCGATGCGGGCAGGAGTTGATGAAGGCCCGGATCTCGCGATCCTGGCCGCGCACCACGATCAGCGGCACGCCGCAGAAGTTGAAGCTGATGTAGCTGCCGACGTCGGGCAAGCGGCTCTGGTGGCCGATGCAGTTCCAGAACTTGAAGAAAATGCGATCGCGTTCGCGCTCGTAAAATTTCTTGGAGGTATAGCACCAGGCCGGCAGCGTCTCCGCAACGTCGAAGCGACGACGGACGCTGTCGAAGTTGCGCGGGTCGAACAAATTTTCCGGCTCGAGCATGTCTTGCATCTGAGATTCCCTTTGTGTTGTTACCCCGACGAAAATCGAGCAGTTTCTGCGCTAACCACCACTCATCCACCTGTCGTGGCGAGCACGTTGGGCGGGCTGGCTTCCCAGAATAGAAGGCGGCGGCGGATGCGACCGATGCTCCAGTGCAGCGCCAGGCCGGTCGCCGCGAGCACCAGGAGGATCGAGAAGACGCGCGCGGTGTCGAGGTTGCCATTGGCGTAGAGGATGAGCGTGCCGAGGCCCTCCTTGGAACCCATAAACTCGCCCACGATCGTGCCAAGCAGGGCAAACACCACCGCCACGTTGATGCCGGCGAAGATGTGCGGCAGCGCGCCGGGCAAGGTAACGAGCCGGAACAACTGGCCGCGGCTGGCGCCCAGTGCCCTCAGCACATCGAGCCGGCCCGGATCGGCCGCCCGAAGACCCGCCACCGTGCCGATGAACACCGGGAAGAACGCGATCGCCGTGGCAAGCACGACCTTTGATCCCACCCCGTAGCCGAACCAGACGATGATCAGCGGCGCGAGCGCGATCTTGGGCGTGGCCTCGACCGCGATCAGGATCGGCTGCAGCGCGCGGCCAAAGCGTTCGGAAAAGGACGAAATGGACCCGATGCAGATGCCGACGGCGCAGGCCAAGGCAAAGCCCGACAGCGCCTGGAATAATGTCACCTCAAGATGCTGTAAATAGATTCCCGTAGAGAAGCCATCGATGAAGTTGGCAGTGATGTCACTGGGCGCTGGCAGCATCATGGGATCGACCAGAGACAGCCGGGCGGCGCTTTCCCAAGCGCCGATCAAGAGCACGAACACGAGGATGGGAAGCCAGCCGCGCAGGACCGCGTCTAACGGAGAACGGAGGTAGGCCCTGAGGGCCAAGCCGCGCGTGTCGTTCATGAGGACGCCCCAACAGCCGCTACGTGAACCGTGCAACTTTCGCGCCAGACCTCTCTATGCGATCCAGCGGTTTCCCACACGCTTGGACCCCTGGGACGTCAGTGTCTTGCGGCCCAGCGCCAGTAACATCGACGACGTCGGCTACACGAAGTGCGTGAGGAGGCGAATGCTTGGCGCAGTCCGAATAGGCCTAACGCCGCGATAGGCGATCTTCGGCGAGGCGGCGATTTGGCCCCGCTCGATACACTCTTGTTATGCCAATACTGGCAAGCCATTTCGGCCCCAAATCCAACCCGGCACAGCGAACAACCGATATCGGTGGCAATCCTCTACATGGCAAGCTGCTTGCACATCGTGTCACGTTGAGACCAATGGAGCCTTTGCATGCCCACCCAGCTACGGCGCCTGTGGGTCGAGATGACCACCAAGGACTTCCAGCAGACCGACATGTCGGCTGTGATCGCCATCTTGCCGGTGGCGGCGATTGAACAGCATGGTCCGCATCTGCCAGTCGAGGTCGACACGGCGATCAATAGAGGTATCCTGGCGCGCGCCATGGAACTACTTCCGCCGGACCTGCCGGTGACGGTCTTGCCGGCGATGCCGATCGGCAAGTCGAATGAGCACATCTCCTACCCCGGCACGCTGACGCTTTCGGCAGAAACGCTAATTCGCCTGTGGACCGAAATCGGCGAGAGCGTGGCGCGCGCCGGCGTGCGTAAGCTCGTGCTGTTCAACAGCCATGGTGGCCAGCCGCAGATCGCCGATATCGTGGCTCGCGACCTCCGTGTGCGCCGCAACATGTTCGTCGTAACGGCCAGCACCTACGCGCTCGGCCGGCCGGCCGGCCTGTTTCCCGCGGCGGAGCTCAAGCACGGCATCCATGGTGGCTCGGTCGAGACCTCCATCATGATGCATCTGCACCCCGACCTGGTGCGGCAGGACGAACTTGCCAACTTCCGCCCACGGTCGCTCGACATGGAGGGCGACTACGAGATCCTGACCCCCGAGGGCAGCATTGGCTTCGGCTGGGAAACGCAGGATCTCAGCCTGCCCGGCGCCTGTGGCGACGCCTCTGATGCCGACGCCGCACGCGGCAAGCTTCTGGTCGAGCATTCTGCTGCCCGCTTCGTGAAGCTGCTCGGCGAGATCCACCGCTACCCGCTTGACGCCCTGCGCGCAGGGCCCCTGCACAAGAATTAGGCACAGGCTGGCTCAAGGAACTGGCACAGCATTTGCGTTTTGCTCTTCACCAAAGGTGAGGAAGCACAATGAGCATGACCAGATATCGCCTGTCCCGGCGCGCCACGTTGGGCATGGCCGGCGCCGCTGCGGGTTCGGTTCTGATGAAACTGCCCGGCCAGACCGCGAACGCCCAGACCCTGGACAAGGTCAGCTACCAGACGAGCTGGCGGGCTCAGGCCGAGCATGGCGGCTTCTATCAGGCGATCGCCGCCGGCCTCTACAAGAAGTACGGCATCGACTGCGACCTGCGCATGGGCGGGCCACAAATCAGCCTGTCGCAGCTTCTGATGGGTGGCCGCGTCGATATGGTGATGGGCAACAGCATCGAGGCGCTGAACTACGCCAAGGAGGATCTGCCGTTCTTCTGCGTGGCTTCGATCTTCCAGAAGGACCCGCAGGTTCTGATTGCCCATGCCGGCGTCGGCAACGACAGTTTCGAGAAGCTGAAGGGCAAGACCATTTTGGTCGGCGCTGGCGGCCGCGTCAGCTACTGGCCCTTCCTCAAAGCCAAGTACGGCTACACCGACGAGCAGATGAAGCCTTACACCTTCAATCTCGCACCGTTCCTTGCCGACAAGAACCTGGTGCAGCAGGGATTCATCTCGTCGGAGCCCTACGCCATGCGCCAAGCCGGCGCCGATCCGGTGCCCCTGTTGATCGCCGATGCGGGCTTCGACAACTACAACACCACCATCACCACCTCCAAGAAGCTTGCGGCCGAGAAGAAGGACGTGCTGCAGCGTTTCGTCACTGCCAGCCTTGAAGGCTGGGCACAATATCTCAAGGGTGGACCCGCCGTCGAGGCGGCCAATGCGCTGATCAAGAAAGACAACCCCGACATGACCGACGACAAGATCGCCTACGCGATCAAGGTCATGAACGAAAACGGCATGGCTTTGTCAGGCGACGCGCTCACGCTGGGCATTGGCGCCATGACGGACGCCCGCTGGTCGCGCTTCAACAATTCGATGGCCGACGTCGGCGTTCTACCCAGAGGCGTCGATCCGAAAAAAGCCTACTCGCTGGAGTTCGTTAACAAGGGTGTGGGCAAAGCGTGACAGCCCTCGCCGTCCGAGCCGCCGTGGAGCCTGTTGCGGAGGCATCGCGCGGCCGGCCGGTGCTCAAAATCCGAGGCGTCGCCAAGCGTTTTTCCAACGGTACGCTGGCAGTCACCGGCGTCGATCTCGACTTGCGTGCCGGCGAATTCACGAGCCTGCTCGGGCCCTCGGGCTGCGGCAAGACCACCACCTTGCGCATCGTCGCGGGCTTCGAGACGCCCGATTCGGGACGCGTGAAGCTCGACGGCGTGGACGTGACCGACCAGGCTCCCTACGAGCGCGATGTCCACACCGTGTTCCAGCACTACGCGCTGTTCCCGCACCTCGACGTGGCCGGCAACATCGCGTTCGGCATGCGTATGGATAAGGTGCCCGAAGCTGAAATCCTCAAGCGCATCCCCGAAGCCCTCGCGATGGTCCAGCTCGCGGGCTACGAGAAGCGCCGCACGACGTCCCTTTCCGGAGGCCAGATGCAGCGCGTCGCGCTCGCGCGCGCGATCGCCGGGCGCCCGTCCATCCTCCTGCTCGACGAGCCGCTGGGCGCGCTCGACCTGAAGCTCCGCAAGGAGATGCAGCTCGAGCTCAAGCGCCTGCAGAAGAAGCTCGGCATCGCCTTCGTCTACGTGACGCACGATCAAGAAGAGGCGATGACGATGTCCGACCGCATCGCGGTCTTCAACCTCGGGCGCATCGAGCAGATCGGCACGCCCGGCGAGATCTACGAGTCGCCCAAGACCAGCTTCGTCGCCGACTTCATCGGTGGGGCGAACATCCTGACGGCCAAGGTCCTGCCCGGGGCGGAGGGGCGGGCGCACCTGCTGCTCGAGGACGAGTACGACATCGACGTGCCGCTCGATCCGGGCGANNGGCTGCGGCAAGTCCACTCTGCTGCGTATGATTGCAGGTCTCGGCAACCCCAGCGCTGGACGCATCGAGTGGCCGACGGCCGACCACGATTCGCACGGCCGGCCGATGCGTGATGTTGGCTTCGTCTTCCAGGAAGCCACATTGATGCCGTGGGCCACGGCGCTGCGCAACGTCATGCTGCCCCTGACGCTAAAGCGAGTCCCAGCCAAGCAAGCGGCGGCGCGGGCCGAGGCAGCGCTGTCGGCGGTTGGACTTAGCTCGTTCCTGCATGCCTATCCGCGAGAACTATCGGGTGGCATGAAGATGCGGGTCTCGATCGCGCGGGCGCTGGTTACCCAGCCCAAGATCCTTCTGATGGACGAGCCGTTCGCCGCCCTCGACGAAATCACCCGGCAGAAACTCAATGACGACCTGTTGGCACTATGGGCACAGCAGCGTCTCACCGTCCTGTTCGTCACCCACTCAGTCTTCGAATCGGTATATCTGTCGCAACGCATTGTGGTGATGGCCGCCCGACCGGGCCGCGTAATCGCCGACGTTGCGACCGACGCGCCGTTCCCTCGCGACGTCTCCTTCCGCACCACGTCCGAGTATGCAGCCTCGTGTCGGGTCGTCTCGACCAAGCTCCTGGAGGCGATCGCTTCATGACAACCGTCATGCAGGATGATTCCCGGGACGGTACTGATGCGGCTGCCCTTCCGGCGCCCCTCGAGGAGCGGCGCTGGCTGTTTCTGCCGATCGCAACCTGGCAGAAAATCCTGGCGCCAGTGGTGATCGGTCTGGTGGTGCTAGGCCTCTGGGAATTCATCGTATGGAAGGCGGGAGTGCCCTACTACATCCTTCCCGGACCTTGGCGAATCTTCCGCACGCTGATCACCGACTGGGGCACGCTTTCAGGCTCGCTGCTGATTACACTGCAGATCACCGGTCTGGCGTTGCTGGCGGCGGTACTGCTTGGCGGCCTGCTGTCGATCCTCTTCAGCCAGTCTAAGTGGCTGGAAATGTCGCTGTTTCCCTACGCGATCATCCTGCAGGTAACGCCGATCGTGGCCATAGCGCCGCTCATCATCATCTGGGTCAACAACACACTGCTGTCGCTCCTGATCTGTGCCTGGATCGTAGCTTTCTTCCCGATCCTTTCGAACACCATCCTCGGTCTCAATTCGGCCGACCATAATCTCGTCAACCTCTTCCAGCTCTATGGCGCCAACCGCTGGCAGACTCTGCGCTATCTGCGCTTGCCGGCGGCTCTCCCCTACTTCCTCGGTGGCTTGCGCATTTCCGGCGGTCTGGCGTTGATCGGCGCTGTCGTCGCGGAATTCGTCGCGGGCTCGGGCGGCACCGCCTCAGGGCTCGCCTTTCGCATTCTTGAAGCCGGCTATCAGCTCAAGATCCCGCGCATGTTCGCCGCGCTGGTGATGGTGTCAGGCACCGGAATCCTGATCTTCCTGGTGCTGAGTCTCATCTCCCATCTGCTCCTGAGGCGCTGGCACGAAAGCGCTATGCGCCGGGAGAACTGACGTGAAACGCACGGGCTTCGGCACGATTCCGGACCAGCCGCACTACTGGCTCGCCGATGCGCGCACGCCGGCCTGCCTCGTCGACGGCGAGCGCGTCGGCGAACCCGACTTCGAGGGTCTGGTGCGGCTCGACATCGAAATCCGCGACGGCCGCATCGCAGGTCTTGCGCCCTTCGGCAGCGCCCCCGTCGGGTCGACAGATCTGCGCGGCGGCATGGCATGGCCGGGCTTGATCGACATCCACACCCATCTCGACAAGGGCCATATCTGGCCGCGCTCGCCCAATCCGGAGGGCAATTTCTTGGGCGCCGCCAGCAGCACGGCGAAGGACCGCGCCGCGCACTGGACGGCAGCCGACGTAGCGGCGCGCATAGAATTCGGCCTTCGCTGCGCCTGGGCGCAGGGTACGGTCGCCGTACGCACCCACATCGACTCGCCGGCGCCGCAGGCGAAGATCTCGTGGCCGGTGTTCCGCGCCGTACGCGACGCGTGGGCCGGACGCATCGACCTTCAGGCCGTCAGCATCATGCCCATGGACTTCTTCGCCCAGCCGCAAGGCGAGCAGCTCGCCGACATCGTGGCCGAGTCGGGCGGCATCCTGGGATGCGTCACACGGGTCAGTACTCGCGGGCACGATGCCCTGCCGCCGGAATTCGGCGGCCTGTTGGAACGGGTGTTTCGCCTCGCCATGGAGCGCGGCCTCGACCTCGACCTGCATGTCGACGAAAGCGGCGACGGCAACGCCCGCGCCCTGATCGAGATCGCCCGCATGGCCGTGCGGTTGGGCTTCAAGAGCCGGCTGCAGTGCGGTCATTGCTGTTCGCTGGCCGTGCAGCCGGACGAGTTCGTCGACGAGACGCTGGGTGCGGCGGCCGATGCCGGCATCGCGGTGGTGAGCCTGCCGATGTGCAACATGTACCTGCAGGGCCGCGATGCCGGGCGGACGCCGCGCTGGCGCGGCGTCACGCTGCTGCACGAAATGCGCGGCGCCGGCCTGGCGGTCTCGATCGCCTCGGACAATTGCCGCGATCCGTTCCACGCCTACGGCGACCACGACATGCTGGAGGTGATGACGCAGGCCACGCGCATTGCCCATCTTGACCATCCGTTCGGCGACTGGCCGACGGCCGTCACAGCCGTGCCGGCCGAGGTCATGGGGCTGTCCAATCGCGGGCGCCTCAAGGTCGGCGATTCCGCCGACCTGGTGCTCCTGTCGGCGCGCTTCATGTCGGAGATGCTATCGCGCAGCCAGGGCGACCGCATCGTGCTGCGTAGTGGACGACCGATCGACACCTCGCTGCCCGACTATCGCGACCTCGATCCCCTACTGGGTCTCAACGCGTGATCGCGACCGATCCTGCGTTTCGCGCCGCACTCGACGGGCTGGAGCTGATCGACCATCCCGTGCAACTGCGCCAACGCAGCCGTGATTTCTACTGGTATTCGCCGATCCTCAAGCGCGAACTCGATGGCAAGGCGGCCGACCTGATCGCAGTGCCGCGCAGTATCGACGAGGTAGTTCGCGTCGCTGCGGCTTGTGCTCGCTTCGGCGTTCCGCTGGTGGTGAGAGGTGGCGCCACCGGCAATTACGGCCAGATGGTGCCCCTTCAAGGCGGCGTGCTGCTCGACATGGCGAGGCTCGACCGCACGCTGTGGATCGAGCGCGGCCGCGGCCGCTTCGAGGCGGGCGTCAGGCTTGAAGCCGCCGACACGCTGGCCCAGCAGAGTGGCTGGGAGCTGCGCATGTTCCCCTCGACCCGGCGGCAGGCCACGGTCGGCGGCTATGTCAGTGGCGGCGCTGCCGGAGTCGGCTCGATCCGCTACGGCCAGTTGCGCGACTCCGGATCGGTGCTAGCGCTGAAGGTCGTCACCTGCGAGGAGACACCACGCCTCGTCGAGCTGCGCGGACCCGACATTGGCAAGGCGTTGCACGCCTACGGCACCACCGGCGTCGTGGTCGAGGTCGAGCTGCCACTGGCACCGGCCTATCCTTGGGTCGAGATGGTGGCAGCGTTCGAGGACTTCACCGCCGCGGCGCACTTTGCTCAGACGCTTGCCGAGTCCGACGGGCTATTCCTGAAGCTCGACAGCCTTATGGCCTGGCCGCTGCCAAGTTATTTCCGCGGTCTGGACGACGGCGTGCTGCCCGAAGGCCGTCACGTCATCATGATCATGGTGGCGGTGGGCGGCGAGGCCGGCGTGGCGGCGCTGGCGGCCGAGCACAATGGGACGATCACGCTGCAGCGCGCCTATCGCGAGGAACGTGGCCACACGCCGCTCTACGAATACACCTGGAACCACACGACCCTGCAGGCGCTGAAGATCGACAAGACCGTGACCTATCTGCAGACGATCTTTCCGCCCGACTCTAACGTCGAAGCGTTGATCGCCTCGCACGAGATGTTCGGCGCGGAGGTCATGGCGCACGCCGAATTTCAGCGTCGTCTGGGCCGCACCAATTGCTCTTCGCTACAGGTCGTGCGCTACACCAGCGACGAGCGACTGTGGGAGATCGTGCGCCAAATGGACACGCTTGGCATTCGGCTTTCCAACCCGCACAGCTATATCCTGGAGGACAAGGGCGCGCGCGTGCCATCAGCCGACATGCAGCTTGCCTTCAAGCGCGAAGCCGATCCGCTGGGCCTGCTCAACCCGGGAAAGATGAGCCGATGGACGGCAGCATGAGCGCCATCGACTGGCAGCGCGTCCCAGTCGACTTGGCGCCGATCGAGTGCATCGCGGCTCGCGCGCTGGTGCGCAACAAGAGTCGCGACTTCTTCTGGTACTCGCCGGTGCTGAACGAGAAGCTAAAGAATGTCTCGGCCGATCTGGTTGTTTGCCCCGCCAACGAAGACGAGGTCATCCGCGCCCTGGCCTACTGCCACGCGTATCGGATCCCGGTGACGCCGCGCGGCGGCGGCACTGGCAACTACGGCCAGGCCATGCCGCTCAAGGGCGGCATCGTGCTCGATCTTTTGCGCCTGAACCATTTCCTGTGGCTGAAGGACGGCATCGCCCGCGTCGGCGCGGGCCTGAAGTTGATCGATCTCGAAAGCCACAGCCTGCCGCAGGGCTGGGAGCTGCGCTTCCATCCTTCTACCCGGCGCTCCGCCACCATCGGCGGCTTCATCGCCGGCGGCTCCGGCGGCGTCGGCTCGATCCAGTTCGGCGGCCTGCGGGCGCGTGGCAACGTGCTGGGGCTGAGGCTCATCACAATGGAGGAGAAACCGCGCGCCCTCGAACTGCGCGGCGGCGAGGTGATGCAGGCGATCCACGCCTACGGCACCAACGGCATCATCACCGAACTTGAAATCCCTCTAGCTCGTACTTGGCCGTGGCACGAGGTGGTGGTTTCCTTCGCCAACGTCGGCAGCGCAGCGGCTTTCGGTAGGGCACTGTGCGAGGCCGACGGCATCACACGCAAACTGGTGACCGTCTGCGACTGGGGTGCCGCGCAATATTTCAAGCCGCTGCGTCCACTCCTGACCGAAGGCCGGGCCATTGCACTCTGCGTCATAGCCGACCCGTCGCGCGAGGCGTTTGCGGCGCTCGCCACAGCCATGGATGGCAAGATCGTCTTCGAGCGCGACGCCGAGGAGGTGGGCGACATCCCACCGCTCTACGAATTCACCTGGAACCACACGACGCTGTGGGCGCTGAAGGCCGACCGATCGATCACCTACCTGCAGTGCCTGTTCGACGGCCCCGACTACCTCGACAAGATCGCGCACACCGTAGCGACGTTTGGCGACGAGACACCGATGCATCTCGAATTCACCCGCCTCGACGGTCATGTCGCGGCCTTCGGCCTGCAGCTCGTGCGCTACACGAACGAAAAGCGCCTCTACGAGATCATCCGTTGGCTTGAGGATAACGGTTGCCCGGTGGCCGACCCGCACACCTACATTCTCGAAGATGGCGGCATGAAGACCGTCGACACGGCCCAGCTTGCTTTCAAGCGCCGAACCGACCCGCTGGGCCTCCTCAATCCGGGGAAGATGAAGGCGTGGGCGGACGACGTGCCCTTTCCCGCAGCACAATCCGCAGGCTAACGTGAGCGAGAGACACCCATGCTGGTAACCCAACAGAAGATCCTGCGGCGGTTCTGGTATCCGATCGTACCGGCCGACCGGTTAAGCAACGCGCTCCTGCCGTTCACCTTGCTCGGCACCAATATCGTGCTGTTCCGCGATGCCACGGGCGGCGCCTCGGCCCTGATCGACCGCTGCTGCCACCGTACAGCGACGCTCAGCAAAGGCTGGCTCGAGGCCGGCAACATCGTCTGCCCCTATCACGGCTGGACCTATGCCGGCGACGGGCACTGCGTGCGCATTCCGCAGCGGCCATGCTACGAACCGGGCAAGGGTATTTTCGTCGAGTCGTTCCGCTGCAGTGAGCGCTACGGCGTCGTCTGGGTGGCTCTCGAGGAGCCGCTGCGCGATATCCCGGAGCTGCCCGAGTACGACGACCCGGCCTACCGCCGCGTCTTCGAATTCTACGAGCCTTGGATGGCGCCCGGGCTGCGCATCATGGAGAACAGCTTCGACAACGCCCACTTCGCCTTCGTGCACAAGGCGAGCTTCGGAATCGTCGAGGAACCCGAGCCTGTGCCGCCGCGCCTCGAGCCGCATCCCGCGGGGTTCGTGATGTATGCCGACGTACCGGTGAAGAACCCCGATATCCAGAAGGCCAATCTTGGCATCGCCTCGGACCGCACGATCCGTCACTACGAAAAGACCTGGTGGATGCCGTTCAGCCGCAAGATGAAGGTGACCTACCCGAACGGCCTGGTGCACATCATCATGACCTTGACGGCGCCGATCGATGACCGACGTTCGCAGGTCATCCAGTTTCTGCTGCGCAGCGACAGCGAGGCCGACGCGCCGGCCGCGAAACTGATCGAGTTCGACCGCCAGGTGACGCACGAGGACATGGCGATCCTCGAGGCCTGCGACTTCGACGTACCGCTGTCGCTCACTGGCGAGCGCCATATGCCGACCGACCAGCCAGGCCTCGAAATGCGTCGCATGCTAGCCAAGCTTTTTGCCGAGCACGGCGAAGCCGAAGTGCGCCGTGACGGCCCCGTCGTCGTGCCCACCCTCGCATCTGCAGCGGAGTAGATCTGATGCTCGCCACCAAGCAACCCGTCCTGCGCCGCTTCTGGTATCCCGCGATGCCAGTCGCCATGGTCAACGCCGGCCCCCAACCGTTCACGCTGCTTGGCGAACGGCTGGTGCTGTGGCGCGACGGCGACGGGCGGTACGCGGCGATGGAAGACCGCTGCTGTCACCGATCGGCCGCGCTCAGCAAAGGCTGGGTCGCCGGCAAGACCATCGTCTGCCCCTATCACGGCTGGTCCTATGACAGTGCCGGCACCTGCGTGCGCATCCCGCAGCGCCCAGACTCGGCCGGTCTCAAGGGCAGCGCGGTCAAAAGCTTCTTCTGCGAGGTGCGCTACGGCCATGTCTGGGTAGCACTCGAGGAGCCGCTGGCGCCGATCCCCGACTGGCCGGAAGAGACCGACTCGGGCTACCGCCGCATCGACCAGTTCTACGAGCCGTGGAACTGCGCGGGGCTCAGGCTGATGGAGAACAGCTTCGACAGCGCACACATCAATTTCGTCCACCGCAATACCTTCGGCGACATCAACAATCCCGAGCCGCCGCCGCGCACCCTCGAGCCCTTCGACTACGGATTCGTCTCCCGCGCCGACCTGCCAGTGCTGAACAACGAGCTGCAGAAGAAGAACCTGCGGGACTCCGGAGACACCACCGTCCGGCATTCGATCTCGACCTGGTACATGCCCTTCGTGCGCCGGCTGCATATCCGCTATCCGAGCGGGCTGGACCACATCATCGTCACCGCGGCAACCCCGGTAGCCGACGGCACCTGCCAGGTCGTCCAGTTCTGCTTCCGCAACGACACCGAGCAGCAGGCCAAGGCCGCCGACATCATCGCCTTCGACCGCAAGGTCACCGAGGAGGACCGTGAGGTGCTGGAAGGCACCGATTTTGACGTGCCGCTCGACATGAATTCCGGCATCGAGCGTCACATGCCCTCGGACCAGCCGGGCCTCCTGATGCGCCGCATGATGCTCGACCTGTTCGCCAGGCACGGCGAGACCGAGCAGACGCGCCACGTGCCGCGCCAGATCGCAGCCGAGTAATCACCACGTCGCATAAGTGGCGCGCACCTTGTCGAGGAAGGCCTTGCCGCGCGTTTCGTCGATGCGGTTCATGTCATAGCAACCGAGGAACGAGACCGATACCGCCGGCCCGACATAGGCGCGCAGCACGCGGCTGAACAATTTGCGCGGCGGATCGCCGGCAAGAAGAGCCCGCAGGCGTGTGCCGCCATAGGTCGACACGCCGCCGACGCGCTTCAGATGCCGCAGCGCGCCGCGCACCTTGCCGTCGACCAGCTCGAAGGCGACGCCCGGCACGAAGACCTTTTCGCAGAACCCTTTCATGATCGCGGGAGGCCCGAACACCCAGGTCGGGAACACCAGCGCCAATGCGTCGGCCTTCTCCAGACGTTCGATCCACGGCCGCGCCAGCGCGCGATTGGCCGGAATCTCGCGATAGAGCAGCCGCTCCTCGCGGCTCATGATGGGCGGGAAATTCTCAGCGTAAAGATCGCAGGCATCGACCTCGTGGCCGCGCTGGCGCAGCGCGTCAGTCACGGTAGCGTAGATCGCGGCGTTGAAGCTGGTCTCGACCGGATGAGCGTAGACGACCATCACACGCATCACGGCACCTCTACTGGCAACATCAATCGCGAGGCGCGCGTACCCCCACCATGAAGCGTTAGTGTGATGACGCGACAATCGAAAAAGCGCGCCTCGGCGGCGCCGGCGCCGGTGCCTGGATTGACGGAAAAGGCCGGAAATGACGCAGCCTGCAGGGACAGGCGAAGTGCCGCTCCGGCCGGGATCGTGGCGCACATCGCGCGCATGGCGACTGTACGCGGGCCGGGCGCACCCACATCGACAACGCGCAGATAGCCTTGCGTCAGCGTGATGGCGCGGCCGTCCGGCGTCACCAGCGAAAGCACGGCGCAGAGATCATGCGAGACCGCGTCGGCATCGACGTGGATTTCCGCCGACACCCGTCCGGCCAGCAACAAGGGAGCCGCCAGCGGCGCCGACGTGTAACAGGAGACATCGGTGCGGCCGTCGAGGGCACCGCGATCCTGCGGCCCAGGAGGCTGGCCGTCATGGCCACCCAACGACGGCACTGGCCGCCACGGATCGTGCACCAGCGTGTCGAGACTAGGCTGGGCAGATGCTTCGCGGCTAAGTGTTCCGTCCTCGCTGCGCGTTGCAGCAAGGCCACTACTTGCGATATGCCAGGCTTGCTGTTGGGGCTGTGGCCAGTTCGCCAAATCGCACCAAGCCTTGGTACCCACGTCGAACAATCGTACCGGCGGCGCACGCTCGATTCCGTTGTCACGGTCCTTCAGAAAATGGTCGAACCACGCGACCTGCTCCGCGTCGATCGGACTCGACGCTGCCGCGCCAAAATCAACGATACCGGTACGGCGTCCCCATGGAATGTGAGCCCATGGTCCGATGACGAGGCGCTGCAATGCGCGCGAACCCGACATAGAACCGTACGCGCCGAGCGTGCCATCGAGCATCTTGTCGAACCAGCCACCAACATGCAGCATTGGTACATCGCCGGTGCGGGCCGCCAGCGCCGCCTTGGGTGCAATGCGATCCCAGTAGCCACCCGCGGTTGGGTTGTTGATCCAGTCGGCGTAATGCGTGTGGCGCCCGTAACGTTGCAGCGCCGACGGCCACGCCATCCGCGCCTCGTATAGCGACAGGCCTTTGGCCGCAGCCAGCATTGCGGTGTAAGCCGCCTTATCGCCCGCAAGCCGCGCGCGCTCCGCGCCCATCTGGAGCGCCCACAACATCCCGCCATAAAGACAGAAGGCGCCACCCTCATAGGCCCAATCGGAGAACACGTCCCAGCCCATCATCGCGGGACAGAGAGCAGCCGGCTTCGGTCCACCAGTGTCGAGCGTACCTGCGAGCGCCAGCAACTGCGTTGCTGCCTGGTAGGAGAAGCCGTACATGCCAATGCGGCCGTTGCCACCCTCGAGGGATGCTGCCCAAGCCAGGGCATCGGCGCCGTCGACACGCTCGCTCTCGAACAGCTTGAAGACACCCTCCGACGTGCCGGCACCACGCACGTCCTGGATGGCAACGATGTAGCCGTGCGCGGCATACCAACTCGGATGGGCGTAGACGACTGTCGAGGCGATCTTGCGCCCGTAGGGCTGGCGCATCAGGAGCACGGGGAAAGGTGCCGCACCGGCCGGGCGGTAGACATCGGCGTCGAGCCGCACTCCGTCGCGCGTGCGCATCGACACGGTGACCGGTGGCGCAACCTCCAACATGGTCAGGCGGCCAAGGCGTCGAGGATCGACTGCGACGGCACGACAAAGCCGAAGATCTGCTTCACGTTGTAGACGGTGGCGTCCCAGCAGAAGGCGGGCGAGGTGGTTGCGGTGCAGTCGCCGACCATCAACGTGTCGTAGCCGAGGAAATTGGCGTCGGCCAAGGTGTGCAACACGCACTGGTCGGCGTTGACGCCGCCGAACAGCAAGGTCGTCACGCCGAGATTGCGCAGGATGCTGTCGAGCGGCGTGTCCCAGAAGCCGGACATGCGGTATTTGTCGACGCAGATGTCGGCCGGTGCAGGCGCGAGCTCGTCGACGATCGCGGCCGACCAGCTGTCCTTTTCCAGTACCGCCGCGCCGGTCTTGGGCAGACGGTCGCCCAGGCCGACGCCAATGCCCGTTGGATTATAGACGTGCAGCAGCGCGGGGCTGAGGTTCAGGCGGTCGGGCCGGTTGCCCCAATTGACCCAGATCACCGGCACGCCGGCTGAGCGCAGCGCGGGCAGCAGGCGGCCAAGCGGCTGGATCGGTGCGCGGGCCGGCGTCACGTCGACGCCGATCGAAGCCAGCCAGCCGTCGGGATGGCAAAAGTCGTTCTGCATGTCGATCACGATCATCGCCGTGCGGGCAAGATCGATGGTGCAGCCCTTGGGCTCGGCCACCAGGACCGCCGGCATCGCCGGTCGGGCCGCGCGGACGAGGTCGGCCTGTTTGTCGTCGACCCGCCAGGCATTGTGGGCGCTGGGACCCAGCGCCGTCGGTTTTGCAGCCTTAGTCACATTTCCTCCCACATCGGGCGGGAGCATGATCCGTGCCACCCACCCGGGTGCCTGGCATAGCACTTGCTGCCCTGTATGAGGACGAACCAACCGGGAGCCATCAGCATGGACCAGCCGCTGTTCCGCCGTGCCGGCGACTGCCGCGTGTCGCGCATCTCGCCCGCCGATACCAACAAGTTCGTCATGATGGTCGATCCGCTTGCCGACCGGGCGCCCTTCGTATCGGTCGTCGAGATCTTCGATGTCGGCGGCAAGACGCCGCCCAATGTGCACCAGCACGCCCACGAGATGTTCTACGTGCTGAGCGGCTGCGGCCGCGCCCATTGCAGCGGCAAGACCTACGACGTCGAAAAGGGCGACACGCTGGTGCTGCCGCCCGGCATGGAGCACGTGGTCGAGAATACAGGGCCCGACAAGCTCTATTGCCTGACGGTGATGGTGCCCAACGAAGGCTTCGCCGAACTTATCCGCAACGGCGAGACGATGTCGCTCGACGCTGCCGACCGCGCCGTGGTTGCGCGGTGATGAACGCTGGCGGCGGCGCCCGAAGGCGCGGCTCGAAAGCAGGCCACATCATGGGCCGACGCGATTGGCTCCAGTGGCGGCATTGACGCCTGGCAGGCCGGCTCACCGATGGGGCAGCGATCGAAGAAGGCGCATCCAGGCAGGGCCGTCGCATGACTCGGCGGATCGCCGCGGACCAGTGACTGCCCCGATGCACGCCGACCGCTCAGCCGGGGCGCCGCAGCCAACAGGGTCCGCGTATAGGGATGCGACGGGTCGGCGAACAGTTCCTTGGCCGGTCCCGCCTCGACGATCCGCCCGAGATACATGATCGCCACCCGGTCGGACAGCCGTTCGACCACCGACAGATCGTGCGAGATGAAAAGGTAGGTGAGCGAGAACCTTTCCCGCAGATCGAGCAACAGGTTGAGCACCGTCGCCTGGACCGACATGTCGAGTCCGGACGTCGGCTCGTCCAGGATCAGCACGCGCGGCTGCAAAAGAAGGATACGGGCCAGCGCCACGCGCCGGAGCTGCCCACCGGAGAATTCCTGCGGATAGCGGCGAGCCGAGGCCGGATCGAGCCCGACGGCTGAGAGCATCGCAACAACCCGGTCGCGCCGTTCGCCAGCATCGCGAACGCCGTGGATCAGAAGTCCTTCGGCCAGCGTGCGACCGATGCTCCACCATGCATCCAGTGCCGCGGCGGCATCCTGATGCACGTACTGGATCGTCCGTCGCGCGCGACGCGCCGCATCGGACGGCAAACCGCCGACACTCGCTCCGTCCAGCAGGATCTCGCCAGCACTCTCGCGCTGCAGGCCGAGAATGGTCCGGCCAAGGGTCGTCTTGCCGCAACCGGACTCGCCCACCAGCGACAGGATTTCGCCTTCCTGCAGTTCGAGGCTAACCCCGCTTACCGCCCGTACCGGCGGCACGGTCCGTCGAAGGAGGCCTTTGCGGCCGCCCAGCTGCACGGACACGTCGCGCAGCGCAAGGATAGGTTCGGGAGTCATGCGTATTGCACGCAACGGACTTCTGCGCCGGAACTCGATCGGCCCTGCGGCGGCCGCGCGGAGAGGCAGAGCGGGCGCACGTCGAGGCACCGTGGCGCGAACAGGCAGCCCGACGGCCGGGCGAACGGCGAAGGCACGGTGCCGGGAATGCCGAGGAATGATGTCGCGCGGTCGGGATGGCAGGCAAGCAGCGCGCGGGTGTAGGGATGCGCCGGCGCATCGAGGATCGAGCGCACCGTTCCTGTTTCCACCGTCTGGCCGGCATAGATCACGCAAAGGTCGTCACAGAGCTCGGCCACCACGCCGAAATCATGTGTCACGAACAGCAGTGAAATGCCGAACTCGGCGACGAGCTCGCGCAGCAGCAGCAGGATCTGGTGCTGGGTCGTGACATCGAGCGCCGTCGTCGGTTCGTCGGCGATCACCAGGCCCGGCGCGCAGGCAAGCGCCGCCGCAATCAGCAGGCGCTGTCGCTGGCCGCCCGAGAATTGATGCGGATAGCTCTCCAGTGCCTGTTCCGGGTCGGGTACCTGCATGCGCCGCAGCAGGCTGACCAACCGGGCGACATGCCTGGCGCGCCGCGCGTTACCGCGGCTGCCATCATCCGGCGCATGCCAGCGCATGACCTCGAGCAGTTGCGTGCCGACCTTGAACACGGGATTGAGGGCGAGCAGCGGATCCTGCGGGATGAAGCCAATGCGGCTTGAGCGCACGCCGGTGTTCAGTTCGGCCTCGGAGAAAGCCAACAGGTTCTCGCCCTCGAACCAGATTTCACCGCCATCTACCGAGGCACCCTTGGGCAGGATGCCCATGACGGCGCGGATCAAAGTCGACTTGCCGCAACCCGACTCGCCCACCACGCCCAGGATTCGGCCACGCTCCAGCTCCAGCCCGACATCGTCGAGGATACTGGCCAAGCCGTCGTCGGTGTGGATCGACACTTTAAGGCCGCGGACGCTCAGGACCGGCATCATCGCGAGCGTCTCAATCTCGGATCGACGATGTCGCGCAGGCCATCGCCCAGCAGGTTGAAGCCCATGACCGTGATCAGGATGGCAAGGCCGGGAAATGTCGCATACCACCAGGCGCGCGGCAGATAGGTGCGGCTCTCGGCGATGGCGAGTCCCCAATCAGGGGCCGGCGGCGTGGCGCCCATGCCAAGGAAGCCCAGCACCGCGGCGACCAGGATGGTGAAGCCGAGCCCAATGGTGGCGCGCACGATCACCGGCGAAATGGCGTTGGGCAGGATATGCAGGAACACGATGCGCGGCGTGCTGGCGCCAATGCCGCGCAGAGCGTCGACGAACAGCGATGCCGACAACCGCCGCGTCTCGGCATAGACGATGCGGGTGAAAAATGGCCAGTAGGTGAGCGACAGCGCCAGCATGGCGCTCTCGATCGACGGCGACATGAGTTGCGCCAGGGCAAGCGCCAGGACGAGCTGCGGGATCGCCAGCACGACGTCGGTAACCCGCATGATCGTCTCCGACAACCAGCCGCCGCGGTAGCCCGCGATCAGGCCAAGCGGCACGCCGATCGCCATGGCGGTCGACACCACGGTGAGCGCAATGGAAAGCGCGCCGCGCGCACCCAGGATGACGCGTGAGAAGATGTCACGGCCGAGATTGTCGGTGCCGAACGGGAACGCCGCACTGGGCGGCTTCAGGCGGCGCAGCAGGTGCGCGGCCGCCGCATCCTCGGGATAGGGCGCCAGCAGCGGCCCCAGGATGGCGATCACCAGCACGACGAGCACGATGCCGAGCCCCAGCATGGCCGGCAGGTCGCGCCCAAGCTTGCGCAGGATCGGGATCACCTGTGCTCCATCAGGTCCGCTCCATCAAGCGGGGATCGAGCAATCCGTGCACGACGTCGACCAGGATGTTCACGCCGGCATAGACGGTGCCGACCAGGAGCGTCACCGCCAGCATCACCTGGCGATCACCGGTCAGGATCGCCTGCACGGTGTAGCTGCCGATGCCCGGCCAGTCGAAGATCGCCTCGACAACCACGCCGCCGGCGATCAGGCCGCCGAACAACAGGCCGATCTGGGTCACTGTCGCGGTCACCGAGTTGCGCAGCACGTAGATCCAGATCAGACGCAGCCGGCGGTAGCCCATGGCGCGTTCGTAGAACACGAAGTCGTGCTGCAGCGTGTCGAGCACGCCGGCGCGGGTGAAACGGACGATAGTGGCGAGCCCGCCCAGCGACAGTGTCACCGCGGGCAACACGAGATGCCGAGCAGCGTCGGCGAAAGCGTCGAGGCGGCCGGCGATCAGGCAGTCCAGCAGCAGGAAGCCGGTCACCCGAGTCGGGCGCGCGATCGATACGTCAAGTTCGCCGCGCAGCGGCAGCCAGCCCAACTGCATGGAGAACAGGAGCTGCAGCATGATAGCGAACCAGAAGGCCGCCACCGCGATGCCGAGCACCGAGAACACACGCAACAGATAATCCGGCCATGTATTGTGCTTCAGGCCTGCCATCACGCCGAGCGGAACACCAATGAACACCGACAGAGCCAAGGCGCAGAATGTGAGCTCGAGAGTGGCGGGCAGGCGCTGGACGATGTCGCGCGCCACCGGCCGGCGCGTGAAGGCGCTCTCGCCCAAGTCGAGTGTCGCGACCTTGCCGAGATAGACGGCGAACTGTTCCCAGATCGGCCGGTCGAGGCCGTACTGCTTGCGCAGACGCTCGATCTGTTCGGGTGTCGCAGCATCGCCCGCCATCGCCACGGCGGGATCCGACGGCACGGCGTGAATGAGCAGAAAGGTGACGACCAGCAGCCCCGCTAGCGAGGGCAGCACAAGAGCCACGCGCCGCAGGACGAAGCGCAGCATGCTCAGCTGGCGAGCGTGACCCAGCGCATCTCGGCACCCTGGCCCACAGTGCAGAAGCGGCGGCCCTTGATCCGTTTGTTCAGCCCCTGGAGCTGCATGGAGTTGTAGATCCAGATGTCCGGGCTGTCGGCCATGATCTTGCGGATCGCCTCCTCGTAGAGCGGCGCACGCTCTTCCTGTTTGGTGAGCGCCCTCGCCTTGCGCAGCAACGCGTCGACTTCAGGATTCTTGTAGTAAGCCGAGGCCTTCCAGGTACCGTGAAACTGGCTGTCGTACATCTGGCCGACCCAGTTCTCGGGGTCGACGAAATAGGTGCTGACCCAATGCACCCACATGTCGGGCGTGGTCTCAGGCTTGGCCGCGGCGGTGGTGAGGTTCGACCAGATGTTGCCCACGACCTTGAGGTTGATGCCGATCTGCGCCAGATCGCTCTGGAACAACTGCGCGCCCTGCACGCTCTGCTCGTTCTCCGACTGGACGTGCAGTTCGAACGGCCGCTTCATCGGCGCGCCCTCGGCCACCGCCTTGGCCATGTATTCCTTGGCCTTAGCGAGGTCGTAGTCGTAGCCCTTGGCGTCCTTGGGGATGCCCCATAGCGTATCCGGCATGGGATAAGGATCGCGCGTGGCGTAGCCACCCAGGATGTCGGTGATGAAGCCCATATAGTTGAAGGCATGGGCAAAGCAGCGCCGGGCGTTCAGGTTGTCGAACGGCGGCTTAGTGTTGTTCATGCGAATGATGAAGGTCCGCATGACGACGTCCTTCTGGACGTAGGCGATCTTCGAGGCGTTGATCTGTGCCACCTGGTCGGCCGGCAGGTTAGTGTCGGTGCAGTCGAGCGAGCCATCGAGCAGCGCCAGCAGTCGCGTCGAGCTCTCTTTGGTCGGCCGGCAGGCGATCTTTCGCACCGGCTTGGGGTTGTCTGACCAGCCAAGGAAATGGCCGTCGAAGATCTCCATGTCGAGGTACTCGAGCGGCCGGTAACCGGCCGGCACGATGCGATAGGAGCCCGAGCCCGCGCCATTCGAGGCGAGCCAGCTCTTGGCCCAGTCGCCATCCTTCTCGTTCGCCTTGATCTGGCGCGGATTGACGATCGAGATGCTGGGGATCGCCGCGAAGAACGGCGCATAGGAGGTCTCGAGTTTGAACCTCACCACGAGCGGCTCCGGCGCCGTCACGCCCTCAGGCTTCAGGATCTTGAGGAAGGCGCCGGCCGGCGCCAGCGCCAGCGCCAGCATGCGCCGGAAGCTGTAGACGACATCATCGGCGGTGAGCGGGCTGCCGTCGTGGAACTTGACGCCCGAGCGCAGCTTAAACTCCCAAGTGAGGCCGTCCGCCGACACGGTGTGGCTTTCCGCCAGCCACGGCACGATCTTGGGCGGGTCGCCCTGGTAGCGATAGAGATTGTCATAGGCGTTCAGCATCACCGCCTGCATCGGCACATCGAAGATCTGATGCGGGTCGAGATTGATCGGCAGCCCGAAGCCGCTGACGAAGGTCGTGGCGTCGGCCGCTTGAGCGGACCGAAGGGCACCGGCCGCGAAAGCACCGATCGCCAACCCGCCGAGTTCGCGCCGGCCGAGCCGACCATGGCGGCTCATTGGGCGGCTCCCGCCATACGGGCGGCGTGATGACGATTAGTGGGACGCGGCAGTCCGAGATTCTCGCGCAAGGTCATGGCTTCGTACTCCGTCCTGAAGTGGCCGCGTCGCTGCAGCTCGGGAATCACAAGATCGACGAAATCCTTGAGCGATCCTGGCGTCCAGGCCGGCATCACGTTGAAGCCGTCGGCGGCGCCGTCGAAGAACCAGTGCTCCATCTCATCGGCGACCTGCGTGGGCGTGCCGATCGACAGGGCGTGGCCGCGCGGCCCGGCATTGGCCAGGCAAAGCTCCCAGAAGGTGAGCTTGTCGCGGCGCGCCTGCTCGAGCAGCAGGCGCTGGCGGCTGAGCGGCCCGTTGGTGTCGGCCATCTCCGGCACCGGGCCGTCGAGCGGCAGCTTGTCGAGATCGTGCACGCCGATCGTGTGTTCGAGGATCGAGATGCCGACCGGCTTCTGGATCAGCGACTGAAGGTAGTCGTATTTCTCCTGCGCTTCCGACTGGGTGGCCGCGACGACCGGATAGAATCCCGGCATCACCTTCACCTCGTTTTGCGTCCTGCCAAAGCGCGGCAGGCGCGCCATGACGTCGGCGTAGAATTCCTTGGCCTGGTCGAACGTCGTGGCGGCGGTGAAGACGATCTCGGCCAGGCGTGCGGCAACGTCCCGACCCGTGCCCGAGGCGCCGGCCTGGACCAGCACCGGGCGACCCTGCGGCGAGCAGGCGACGTTCAGCGGCCCGCGTACCTTGAAGTGCTTTCCCTTGTGGTTCAGCACATGCATTTTTTCGGTGTCGTAGAAGACGCCCGACTCCTTGTCGCGGGTGAAGGCGTCCTCGTCCCAGCTGTCCCACAGACCAGTCACCACGTCGGCGAACTCGATTGCGCGCTCGTAACGGTCGGCATGCGAGAGGTGCTCGTCGAGGCTGTAGTTCAGCGCGTCCTGCTCATTGTTCGAGGTCACCAGGTTCCAGCCGGAGCGGCCACCGCTGATCTGGTCGAGCGAGGCGAACTGGCGGGCGAGCGTGTAGGGCTGATTGAAGGTCGTGGTCGAGGTGGCGACGAGGCCCAGATGCCTGGTGACGGCGGCGAGCGCCGACAAGATCATCATGGGTTCGAACTTGACCACCTTGCCCATGCGGCCGCGGGCATCCGCGCTGCCCTCGAGATTGACGGCGGCGCTATCGGCCAGGAACAGGAAGTCGAACTTTCCGCGCTCGGAAAGTTGCGCGATCTCCACCATGTCGGCGAAGCTCGTGCCCGAATGATAATGAGCGTCCGGATGACGCCACGCGGCAACATGCTGACCGGTCTCGTGCACGAAGGCACCGAGATGCATCATTCTACGCAGGCTTGATGGGGGCACGCCTCGCTCTCCAGCTTGGAACGCCGACAGTCGCTATGACATCTCACGCAAGTCCCATGCCACGGCGCGAGGGAAACCTTCGAAAATTAAGGCATTTTCAACTGCTCGCTCGCCAGGCGTCGACGACCTCGGCTCCGGT
The DNA here is from genome assembly GCA_003153415.1 of Rhodospirillales bacterium. GTDB lineage: Bacteria > Pseudomonadota > Alphaproteobacteria > Reyranellales > Reyranellaceae > Reyranella. Next base: position 42,125 of record PLYQ01000106.1, read on the forward strand.
GGCAGGCCGTACAGTAGCCATGGCTTCCCGCCCGACATCACGGGCGGCCGTGGGACGGCGTCGAAGGGACCGTGAGGGTTCGAACCCCGGTTCGCCATAACGCCGGTTATCGGCGCGTGTTTGCCGTCGCGTTCTCCTATTCGAACAAGTAACAGGCGACGGAGTGACCCGGCGAGACCTCGCGCAGCGCCGGTTCGTGCTGCGAGCAGCGCGGCATGACGTAGGGGCAGCGCGTATGGAAGCGACAGCCGGACGGCGGATCGAGCGGTGACGGGACCTCGCCCTTGAGCTCGATCTCCTCCTCCTGCGGGTTCGGCCGCGCTACCAGGACGGCCGAGAACAGTGCCCTGGTATAGGGATGGCGCACATCCTCGAACAGGGCAGCGGTTGGCGCCTGCTCAACGATCTTGCCGAGATACATCACCACCGTGTGGTCGGCCATGTGGCGCACGGTGGCGAGATCGTGCGCCACCAGCAGGTACGCCACGTCATCCTGCGCCTGGATGTCTTTTAGAAGGTTCATCATCTGAGCACGGATCGATACATCCAGCGCCGAGACCGGCTCGTCGAGCACGATCAGCTTGGGTCGAGAGGCAAGCGCCGCGGCGAGCGCCACGCGCTGACGCTGCCCGCCACTGAACTCGTGCGGATATTGCTGCGCCTGCTCGGGGCGCAATCCGACCTGGAGTAGCAACTCACGCACCCGCTCGGCAATCTTCGCACGGTCTCCCCAGGCGTTGACGATCAGCGATTCGGCGATGGTCCGTCCCACCTTCATGCGCGGGTTGAGCGACGACCAGGGATCCTGGAAAACCGCCTGCACCTTGACGCGATAGGCGTGGAGCGCCTCGCCTTGCAGGGCGTGGATCGGCTCGCCCTCAAGTAGGATCCGACCCTCGGTTGGCTCCTCGAGATTGAGGATCATCCGGGATGTCGTGGTCTTGCCGCACCCCGATTCGCCCACCAGGCCGAGCGTCTCGCCAGCCCGGATATCGAAGGAAACGTCATCTACCGCCTTGATGTGGCCGAGCGTGCGTGTGAACAGGATGCCCTTAGTTAAAGCGAAGTGTTTGCGCACGCGCTCGACGCGCAGCAGTGGCGGCACCACGCTCATGCTGGCGTGACCTTCCAACAATCGGCGGTATGCTCGCGGGCGACCTGGACCGTGTCAGGATAGGCGTCCAGGCAACGCTGCTCGACATGCGCACAGCGCGAGGCGAAGCGGCAGCCCACTGGCAAGTCCATCAGCGACGGAGGCTGACCTTCGATCGTGGTGAGCCGGCCGACCGGACCCGTCATCTTCGGCACCGAAGCGATCAGCGCGCGGGTGTAGGGGTGCTGCGGCGCTTCGAAAATCTGCCGCACCGGCCCGCATTCGACGATGCGGCCTGCATACATCACCGCCACGCGGTCGCACATGCGCCCCACGACGCCGAAATCGTGGGTGATGAACAGGATCGCCATGCCGGTCTCGGCCTGCAGGCGCTTGAGCAGCTTCAGGTACTGAAGCTGGATCGTGACATCGAGCGCCGTGGTCGGCTCGTCGGCGATCAGCACCGAGGGCTCGCCGCTGATGGCGATCGCGCCCACCACGCGCTGCTTCATGCCACCACTCATCTGGTGCGGATACTGGCCGAGACGCTGCTCGGGGGCGGCGATCTCGACGCGGCGCAGAGCCGCCACCGCCTCCTTCGTCACCTCGCCACGCGGCATACGCTTGCGGCGCAGGATCGCCTCGCGCAACTGGTCGCCGATGGTGAATACCGGATTGAGGGAAGTCTGCGGGTCCTGCAGCACCATCGAGATCCGGCGGCCGCGGATCTCGCGCATCTCCGCTGGCGTGCGCTCCAGGATGTTCTCGCCGTCGAGCAGCACCTCACCCCTGATCGTGCGGGCGCCGCCCTTCGGCAGCAGGCGCATCAGCGACAGCGCCGTGAGACTCTTGCCGCAGCCCGATTCGCCCACCAGGCCCAGCACTTCGCCGCGCCGCAGCGAGAAGCTCACGCCGTCGACCGCCTTGACCACGCCGCGGCGCAGGAAGAAGTGGGTGTGCAGGTCGCGGACTTCGAGAACGGTCGACCCCATCAGACCTGGCGTCATAGCTGGCGCAGCCTGGGGTCGAGCCGGTCGCGCAGCCAGTCGCCGAACAGGTTGACCGAGAGCACCATCAGGGTGATGGCGATGCCGGGGATCAGTGCCACCCACCAGGCATCGGTGAGCCTGCCGCGGCCCTCGGAGATCATCAGGCCCCAGGTCGGCGTCGGCGGCGGGATTCCGGCGCCGAGGAAGCTCAGCGTCGCCTCGGCGATGATCACGACGCCGATGTTGAGCGTCACCAGCACCATGAAGGTGTTGAGCACGTTGGGCAGGATGTGCGTGAGCATGATGCGCAGCGCCGAACAGCCGCGCACCCTGGCGAGCGCCACGAAGTCGCGCTGCCGAAGCGACAGCACCTCGCCCCGGATGACGCGCGCGAAGGAGGCCCACAGCAGCAGGGTGATGGCGATCACCAGCGTGCCCAGGCCCTGGCCCATGGTGACGGCGAGCAGCAGCGCGAACAGGATGGCCGGGAAAGTGAAGGCGGCATCGACCAGGCGCATCAGCACGCTGTCGACCGCGCCGCCGACATAGCCCGCGACGATGCCGACGCCGAGGCCGATACCGCCGCCCGCGGTCAGCGCCAGCAGCGCCACCAGCAAGCTGACCCGCGCGCCGTAGATCAGGCGGCTCAGGATATCGCGACCGAAGGCGTCGGTACCCAGCAGGTACTTCTCGCTGCCGCCGTCCAGCCAGGCCGGCGGCAGCAGCTTGTCACGCAGCGTCTGGTCGATCGGCGAATAGGGCGCGAGCAGCGGGGCGAACAGCGCCATGACGACGATTGCCGAGATGATGGCGATCGGTATCCACGGCACGCGCGAGGTGCGGCGAAAGCCGCCGGGAACCCGGGCCGGCCAGACCAGGCGCCACAACGAGATGCGCGGGGGTGGATCAGCGAGCGCCATGGTCAGGCCAACCTTATCCGTGGATCGACATAGGCATAGAGGATATCGACGCCAAGGTTGATGGAGAGGATCAAGATCGATTTCAGGATGATCACCGCCTGCAGCAGCGGGAAGTCGCGGTAGATCACCGCCTCGTAGGTGAGGCGCCCGATGCCCGGCCAGGCGAACACGGTCTCGGTCACGATGGCGCCGGTGATCAGGTTGCCGACGAACACGCCCCACAGGGTCAGCACCGGGATCAGGGCGTTGCGCAGGCAATGCTTCCAGATCACCACGCCTTCGCTCAGGCCCTTGATGCGCGCCAGCTTGACGAACTCGCTCTCCATCACCTCCAGCATGGCCGAGCGCGTGATGCGCATGAAGCCGGCTACCAGGAACGTGCCCAGCGTGATGACCGGTAGGACATAGTGCGCCGGGCCTCCCATGCGCCCGGACGGCAGCCAGCCCAGTTCGACGCTGAAGACGAAGATCAACAGAATGCCGAGCCAAAAGCTCGGCATGGCGATGCCCAGCACCGCGACCGTGCCCGCCGCTCGGTCAAGGAAGCTGCCGCGGTGGACCGCCGCCACCACGCCCAACGGGATGCCGAGCAACATGCCCAGCAGGATCGCCCAGGGGATGAGCACGAGCGTGTTGGGCAGGCGGTCGAAGAAGGCCTCGACCGCCGGCTGCCTCATGCGGATCGACATGCCGAGATCGCCGTGGATCGCCTTGCCGACGAAGATCGCGAACTGGTCGAGGATCGGACCGTCGAGGCCGAGCGCCTGGGTCAGGGCTGCGCGATCCTCGAGCGTGGCGTCCTCGGGCAGCATCAGGTCGACCGGATTGCCGGTCAGCCGGCCGAGAAAGAATACGATTGTCGCCACCATGCAGAGCAGGACCACGCCCTGCATCAAGCGGCGCGCAATGTAGCGCTTCATCGCGAGCGTCCCATCCCCAGGGACGCTCTCATTTCTTCCAGGGCGTCTGTTCGGGGCGCGGGATCCGCTCGAACACGTCGCCGAGCTCGTGCCGGCCGGCGATCGCCTCGAACCGCCCGACCTTCTTGGTGTTGATGGCGTAGTATCCCATGCCCTCGATGATCGGTACCACCGTCCACGAATCGGACACCAGCTCGACCATGTGGTCGGTCAGCGCCGTGCGCTTGGTCCGGTCGAGCTCGGACAGCAGCGCGCGGTAGGTCTTGACGAACTCCTGGCAGGTCTCCTGGCAATTTTCCTTGTCGCCGAGCAGGCGCTGGATGCTCTCGGGCGAGAAAGCGCCGTCGTAGCGCCACGGCGCGTCGGGCCGGCCCGCCGTGCGGTACATCGAGGCCCAGCCGATGAGCGGCGCTTGGTTGCCGATTTCCATCGGCGCGAACGAGCCCCACTCGTAGTGCTTGAGCGTCACCTTGACGCCGATCTTGGTCCACATGTCGGCGATCACCGTGCCGATATCGACCATGAACTGCGTGCCCGGCAGCGCGGTGTTGGCGAACTTCAGTTCGAAGCCGTTGGGGTAGCCCTCCTCGGCGAGGATCTTCTTGGCCAGCACCGGATCGTAGCGGTAGGCCTCGGCAGCCCATTTCTCCCAGCGCGGGGCGCTGAAATAATCGGTGTAGGCGAAGGTGGCGAAGGGATAGGGCATGCGCGCCTTGCCGTTCATGACGTGGTCGATCACCTGCTGGCGGTCGATCGCCAGCGACAGCGCCTGGCGCACGCGGAGCTTGGCGATGGGCGAGTCCTTGACCTCCGGCTTGTAGGTACCCCAGAACTGGAAGACCGCCTGCATCGTGCCGGGCACCGCCAGCACCTCCAGCCCGGCGCGCGAAGCGCCCAGCATGGTCTCCGGCCCGATCGAGGCGATCGCCGCCTCACCGGTGCGTACCATGGCGACGCGGGTGCTCTCCTCCGGCACCAGCAGAAGGTGCAGATCCTTAAAATTAGGCCGGCCGCGCCAGTGTGGCGTGGTCACCGCGGTGAACTCGATGCGGTCGCCAGGCACGTTGCGCACGAACTTCCAGGGGCCGCTGCCGATCGGCTTCTTGCGGAATTCCTCTTCGCCGACGCGCTCGATATAGGCCTTGGGCATGATGGCGCCTTCCGGCGCCACCGCGCGCGACAGCCCGGCCGGCAGGCCGATCTGCGGACTGGTGGTGTGGACCTTCACGGTCAGCTCGTCGATCACCTCGATACTCTTGATCGTCCGCCGCATGCTCGCCGCGGCCGATGCCAGCGAGTTCGGCCCCATCTGGCGCTCGAGGCTGAACTTCACGTCCTCGGCGGTGAGCTTGTCGCCGTTGTGGAAGGTCTGGCCGGGGCGGAGATAGAAGGTCCATGCCAAGCCGTCGGAGGAGAGCTCCCAGCGTTCGGCGACGCCGGGGCCGACGCCGCCTTTCTTGAGGTCGAAGCCGACCAGCGAATCGTACATCGCCGCTTGGTAGACCGCGTTTCCCGGCCGGCCCTCGAGGATCGGATCGAGCGTCTGGGCGCCGAGCGATTCGACGGCGAAGACCAGCGTGCCCTTCTGGTCCTGGGCGCGAAGCGGCAGCGTGGCGGCGCCAACCAGGACAACGGCAAGAGTCGCGACTCTCGCGATTTGCCGGAACATGAGTTCCTCCCTAGGTAGACGTTGTGTTGTTGTTCTTGGGCTCAGCTAACGGCGAAGCGACTATACGCTCAGCTAATCCCTGTTCTGCCCCAGTAATTCCCTGTTCCCCCAACATTAATTCCCTGTTCTTGGACGGCTAGATTCGTGGCCAGAGCCCTGAAGAGCCAGTATTTCCAGGGTTTCTAGGCAGTGACGTCAGAAGTACCCCGCCAAACTCCCTGTTATTTNNGGTTCGCGGTGGACTGCACCCACCGCCAGTGAGGTGGCCTCTCATTTTTCACGGCCGGCGTTACACGTGACCTGAGCGCGGCCGCCGGGCAGCCAGGACACCCAGCACGGCGCGTACGATGCCGCGGTAGCCCGTACAGCGGCACAGATTTCCGGCCAGCTCCTCGCGCACCCGTGCCTCGTCTGCCTCCGGCAGCCGCAACACAATGTCCCGAGCAGCGACCAGCATGCCTGGCGTGCAGTAGCCGCACTGCAGAGCATGCTCCTGCATGAAGGCTTCGCGCAACGCTGCCATCACCGTGTCGTCACCGAAACCTTCTATGGTCCGGACTGAAGCGCCGTCGCAACTGCCCGCATACGTGATGCAGGAGCGCGCCGGAACGCCATCGATCTCCACCGTACAGGCTCCACAGACGCCATGCTCGCAGCCGACATGCGTGCCGGTCAGCATCAGCCTGCCGCGCAGCAAATCGGCGAGATGCTCGCGCGGCTCGGTTTCGACCTCGGTCCGCTCGCCATTGACGGTAAGCGAGATGGAGATCCGGCTCATGGCTGCTTCACTGCAGCGACGGCCTTTCGGAGCGCTGTCTGTGCCACGGCGCGGCGCCACTCGCCGAGCTCGGGAAACGCCGAGACGATGCGCGCTGCCTCCGCCTCGGTGTCGTCCAGCAAGGCGCTCGCGTCCTCGATGACGAGCGGCGGCCGGTCGAGGGCCGCCAGCACGGCGCGCGGTGCGGTACCCGGTACGCTCAATACGCAGGCGGTGACCTTCGAGAACTCCCCCACCTTGCGGCAGAACTTCCAGTGTCCCCAGCGTACGCCGGCCGGGAGCGTCGGCACCTCGACGGCGCGCAGCAGTTCGTCCGATGCCAGGGCCGTCTCGAAAATCCCCGTGACGAAGCCAGCCAACGGGACGCGCCGTTCGCCGCGCAGCCCCAGCGCGATGGCGGTGCCGCCCAACGCCGGCAGCACCGCGACCCAGTCTGCCGCAGGATCGGCGTGGGCCAGACTGCCGCCGATCGTGCCGCGGTTGCGCACCGGGCGATAGGCGATGCGGCGCGCGACCCCGGCCATTATCTCGCCGGTACGCCCCGGCACTGCGCCGTCCTCGATCGCCGCATGGGTCGTGCCGGCGCCGATGCGTAGCACGCCTCCTGAGACAACCACTCCGGCATAGTCCGGCAGATGCCGCAGGTCGGCGATCATGTCGGGTTGGGCCAGTCGGAGATTGAGCAGCGGACCCAGCGACTGCGTTCCCGCGCCGGCACGCGCGCCTGACGCCACGAGCTTCACGGCGTCCGACCAGCTCTTGGGCCGGGCGTAGGAGAAAACCGCGGGCTTCATGCCTTGACCGCGCGTGCGGCCTGGATTGCGGCCAGCACACGCGACGGGCTCGCCGGAAGGTCCATGACTTCCGCGCCCAAGCCGGCCAACGCGTCGTTGATCGCATTCACGATCGCAGCGGGTGGACCGATGGCGCCGCTCTCGCCGATCCCTTTCTGGCCAAACGTGGTCCAGGGGCTCAGCGTCTCCATGTGGTCGAGCCGCACATCAGGCACATCGGTCGTGCCGGGCAGCAGATAGTCGGCCAGCGTCGCCGCCAGCGGCTGACCTTCGGTGTCGTACGGCATTTCCTCGTAGAGCGCCGTGCCGATGCCCTGTGCAAGGCCGCCCATCACCTGGCCGTCGACGATCATCGGATTCACGAGCTTTCCGCCGTCCTCGACGACGACGTAGTCCTCGAGCACCACGGCGCCGGTCTCGGTGTCCACGCGCGCGACAACAGCATGGCAGGCATAGGAATGCGTGCCGGTATCCGGATCGGGGCGATAGCCCGCGGTCACCTCGAGGCCGCCCTTGTTCACGCCCGGTGGCAGGTTCTGCGGCGTGCGATACCAGGTGCGCGCGACATCGGCGATGGTAACGAACCCGTCGGTGTCCGTGCGTTGCACCTTGCCGTCGGCAACGCGAACGTCCGCTCCTGAAACCTGCATTAGCGCAGCACCAATCGCGGCGACGCGCTCGGCGAGCTGGCGGCAGGCTTCCGCAACGGCGCCGCCGGCCATCACCATCGCACGGCTGCCCCAGGTGCCGGTGGAATAAGGCGTCAACGCGGTGTCGCCGTGGACCACACGGACCTGGTCGGGATGGATGCCGAGGATTTCATGCGCGACCTGCGCCAAGGTCGTTTCCAGCCCTTGCCCGTGGCTGTGGACGCCTACGCGCAGCTCCAGGACGCCGTCGGGCGCCAGCCGCGCATAGGCCTGCTCGAAGCCCGGGACGAAGGGAATGCCCCAGGCGTGATAGACCGAGGTGCCATGTGCGCCCTGTTCGCAGAAGGTCGCGAGGCCGAAGCCCACGGTCTCGCCCGCCGCCTGCCGTGCGCGTATCTTGTCGACGTCGATCGCCGCCACGGCGCGGCGCAGCGATTCGGGATAGTCGCCGCTGTCGAACACCTTGCCAACCAGATTGCGGTACGGCATCGCCGTCGCGGGCACGAGGTTGGCGAGCCGTATCGCCTGCGGCATGATGCCGAGTTGCCGCGCCAGCGCATCCAGCGTCGTCTCCATCGCGTAGCACACGCCGGTGCGCGCGACGCCGCGATAGGGCAGGATCGGCGGCTTGTTGGTGCACGCCGAAACCGTATGGCAGCGCAGCAGCGGAAGGATATAAGGCCCCGGCAGGATCGAGCCGATCTGCGCCGCCTCCAGGCAGGCGCCGAACGGATAGGAGGAATAGGCGCCAGCATCGACGATTGCGTCGCATTCCACTCCGAGGAGCTTCCCCGCCCGATCGGCCCAGGCCGTGATGACGTAGTGATGCTCACGGCAATTCGCGGCCGTCAGCTGCTCGAAGCGGTCCTCGAGCCAGCGCACCGGCCGGCCGAGCCGGATCGCAAGACTCGCGCAGACGATCTCCTCGGGCAGCAGGATGCCCTTGTACCCAAAGCCACCGCCGACGTCAGGCGAGACGATCCGCACCTGACCTTCATCGAGGCCAAGGCAATCCGCCAGTCCGGACTTGGTCACGTGCGGCATCTGGGTCGACGTCGTGACGATCATCTGTTCCAGCCGCGGATCCCATTCCGCCAGCACGCCCCTGCCCTCGATCGGCGCCATGCATTGGCGCGAGGTCCGCAGGGTGCGCGTCACCTTCGCGGCCGCAATGGCGTCGAGCCCGGAGACATCGTCGTCGCGCCGCGTTTCGAGGAACGCGTTCATCGACCAGCTCTCGTGCAGCAACGGCGCCGTCGGCGAGCACGCAGTCCGCATGTCGGAGACGGCGGGCAGTGCCTCGTAGTCGAGAACGCAGATGGCCGCGAGATCCTCGGCCGCCGCCCGGCTTTCGGCGACACAGGCGGCGATGGCTTCGCCAACGTGGCGCACCTTGTCCTTTGCCAGCGCGGGCTGTTCGGAGACACGGAAGCCGGGCAAGGCGGAATTCGCCCGAATGGTGCCGATGCCGTCGAGATCGGCAATGGTGAAGACGCGCTTCTCCTGGCCCGCCGGCTTGGTCACCGCCAGCAGCCGCGCGTGCGCGATCGGGCTGCGCAGGAAAGCGACCTCCAGCATGCCCGGCCGTGTGATGTCGGCGACAAAGCGACCCCGACCATGGAGGAACCGCGCGTCCTCCTTGCGTCGAGGCGAGGCACCGACGCCGAGCCCGCCCGGCTCTGCCGTCATGCGGCGTCGGCCAGCAGCGGCTTAGGCAGGATCACAGCATCGGAGTCGAAGCGCTTACCGGCACGCAGGCAGAACACCGGGCGGATGAAATGCTCGGCAGCGACCTCGGTGTCCTCGTTGTCCCGCAGCAGGAACCGGCCTCGCTCGTCGGTCAGTACCGAAACGTCCGCTTCGACGCCGGGACGCAAGGTGCCAATCTCCGACTGCATGCCGAGCATGGCGGCGCAATTGCTGGTGACCATGGGAACGACCTGCTCGAGCGTCAGGCCGAGGGCCAACATGCTGGTCATGGCCGAGGCCAGGGAGAAGTTCTGGTGGCCCGCGAACATGTGCATCTCTTCCTTGTCGGGATGTGTCTCCGGCGTACCGCGCGGCTTGGGCATCGTCGTGTTGTAGCCGTGCATGTCGGCACCCAGCGTGTCGGGGATAATGCCGGCGTCCAGCACCAGCCGCGCCATATTGAACGAGAAGTGCGAGCCGTGACCGACATCCGTCTTCAAGCCGCGTGCCAGCGCCTCGCGAACGACCGGGTGCAGCTTGCCATGCTGGTCGACGAAGCCGCCGGGATGGCGGGTGAAGGGATGCGCCAGGATATCGCCCGGCCGCAGGATGTTGAGCATAGCCGGCAGGATCGCATCGGGATCGTAGGGATGCTTGTCCTCGGGTAATGGCCAGAGCTGGCCGAAATGGATGTAGAGCGGCAGATCGAGCGCGCGGCCGATTTCGGACGCGCGACGCATCGCTTCATCGCCCCAGCGGGTGAAGCCGCCGATCTCCGCATGGCCCTTGATACCACGCACCAAGTCGGCGTTATCGCGGGCGACCCGCACTGTGTCGTCGACGGCGATACAGTCGGGGCGATAGAGCTCCGGGTAATAATGTCCTTCCAGCCCGCCCACCATGTAGGCCGAGATGAAGGCAAGCACCCGGCTGGCGGCGGGCTTGACGATAAATTCTCGGAAGCCCGGGAAGGTCAGCACCGACGGCCCGCCCTGATCGACCAGCGTGGTCACCCCGGACTGCACGCCCACCATGTCGGCATCGAGCCCGAAACGGCCGCTGACATAGCGATACACATGAGCGTGCGTGTCGATCATGCCGGGGAGCACGAGCTTGCCGCGAACATCGATCGTCTCCCGCGCAGGTCCCGGCAGGGCCTTGCCTATGGCAGCGATGCGACCGTCGCGCACCGCCACATCGAGGAGACCGTCGAGGCCCTGGGCCGGATCGATGACGCGGCCGCCTCGCAGAACGAGGTCGTAGGGTCCGGATTGCACGATATCCATGGGGTCCCCCCTGGAATGAAAGCGTCACTGGTTGGTAGCCGGTGTGCCTCCATATCCGCAAGCCCCCTGCCGGATCGCCGCCTGTAAAACCTGCCGGAGTACCCTGTTGGCGGCACGCCGTTTGCTAGCCTTCGACGATATGGCCTCCAACATCCGGCGTGCCTTCGGCGAAGCCGTTCGCCGGCATTGCGGGCATATTGAGAGCTTCCCAATCCCGATCGAAGACGCCTTGTGGGTCCAAACCTATGGTAACCTTGAGGCAACTAGCACGTCTCGGCCCTCAGGGCCGAACGCGCCTCAGGGTTCCACGGTGGTTGGAAAGATCCACGCCATGTCGCAAATTCTCGCTGATATCGTTCGCCATCCCTCTGCGTGGTACGGCCGCGGCCTCGCCGCCGACAGTTCCTGGATCGTGCAGCTCGGACCGCAGCATCACGAAGAGATTGCGACCGCGCTCGCGTCCGTGAAAGCACGCGGCCTACCGTTTGCCGACCTGAGCAAGCGGGATTTTGCGCTGCCCACGTTGGCGCCGCAATTGAGGACCTGGATGCAGGAGGTCACCACCGGCCGCGGCTTCTTTTTGCTGCGCGGCCTCAACGTGCCGGACTATTCGGACGACGACGTCGGTACGATCTTCTGGGGCATGGGCCTCCATCTCGGCCAGGCGGTTACGCAGAACCCGAAGGGCGACCTGCTGGGGCACGTCTTCGACCATGGCCGCCGGTACGGCGATCTCGACGTGCGCGGCTACGAGACCAGCGCACATCTGCCCTTCCATACCGATTCAGGCGACGTCGTGGGCCTGCTGTGCCTGCGTCGCGCGGCCAGCGGTGGCCTGTCCAGCGTCGTCAGTGCTGTCACGGTGCATAACGAAATCCTGAAGCGCCATCCGGAATACCTGGCCCCGCTCTATCGCGGCTTCCACTATATCCGGCGGGAAGCGGCCCTGACCGAAAGCCCGGTGACGCCGCATCGCCTTCCGGTGTTCGGCGCCCGCGACGGCCTGGTGAGCGTGCGCCTCATCCGCAATCAGATCAATGCGGCCTGTACCAAGACAGGCATCCCGCTGGAACCTATCGAACGCGCCGCACTCGATCTGTTCGACGAACTGGCGCAGGACCCCGACATCCATCTCGACATGGACCTGCAGGTCGGAGACATCCAATTCTGCAACAACTACGTGTGCCTGCATTCGCGCACGAGTTACGTCGACTTCCCCGAGAGCGAGCGCCGACGCCATATGGTTCGGCTGTGGCTGACCATGGACCAGCGGCGGCCGCTGGCGGACGGCTTCCCGCCGCAGAATGGCTACGGCGACAGGCAGTTGGTCGAAACCGCCCTGCTGCCGGCCGGCTAAGGCGCTTCAGCCCACCTGCCCGCGCTGCGGGACCTTGAGGCCAAGATTGTCGCGCAGCGTCGTGCCGGTGTAGTCGGTACGGTAGAGCCCGCGCCGCTGCAGCAGCGGCACGACGTGGTCGACGAACAGCTCAAGCTCATCCTGGAAATAGGCCGGCATGATGTTGAAGCCGTCGCAGGCGCCCTCGTCCTGCCATAGCTGCATGTGGTCGATGAGCTGATCCGGCGTGCCCACGAACGATCCATGCGAACGGCTGGCGGCGACCAGGGTTCCGCAGTCGCGGACCGACAGTCCCTCACGATCGGCGCGTTCCATGAGGCTCACCACGCGGGGCGTGAAGCCGCTACCGGTTACACGGATGTCGGCGGTCGGCAGCGGGCCATCCTGCGGATAGTCATAAAGCCGGAAATTCATCTGCTCGCTCAACATCCAGATCCCGACGGCGGGATGGAGGAGCTCGTTCAGCATCTTCTCCTTTTCGAGCGCTTCGGCTTCGGTCGAGCCCAGGATCGGCAGCAGCCCGGGCAGCACTTTCAGTTGCTCCGGGTCGCGTCCGTGCACGGGCATCCGGGCCTTTACCGCCGAACGGAAACGCACGGCCTCCGCTCGGTTGCTTTGAGCGGCGAAGATCAACTCGCCTATTGTCGCCGCGAATTCCAGTCCGGCGGGTGAACCGCCCGCCTGCACCAGTACCGGCCAACCTTGCGGCGGCCGCGGCTGTTCGAGCGCACCGCGGATAGAGAAGAACTGGCCCTGGTGGTCGAGTGCCTTCACCTTCGCCGGATCGACGAACACGCCGCTCGTTCGGTCGGCTTTGAGCGCACCCTCCTCCCAACCGTCCCACAGCCCCTTGCAAATATCGACGAATTCCTTGGCCCGCTCGTAGCGCAGCGTCTTCTCCATGTGCGATTTGCGGCTGAAGTTGAACGCCGCGTCGTCGTTGGCCGTCGTGATGACGTTCCAGCCGGCTCTGCCGCCGCTGATGTGATCGAGCGAGGCGAAGCGCTCGGCGATGGCGAAGGGTTCGTTGTAGGTGGTCGACAATGTCGCCACCAGCCCGACATGGTCCGTGACGCCCGCCAGTGCCGAGGTGATCGAGATGGAATCGATATTGTTCAGCGCGCCCTGGGCGATGACGCGGCCGTCCTTCTCGCGTGCCGCCAGCATGTCGCCGACGAAAATCAGGTCGAACCTGCCGCGTTCGGCCAGGACGGCGGAACGACGATAGTAGTCGTAGCCGAGGATTTTCCGCGGATCGACCGAGCCATGACGCCATCCCGCGATGTGATGTCCGCCCGGATAGGTGAACAGGCCGAGATGCATTTGCCGCCGTGACACGTGATGTTCTCCTCTAGGCAGCGAAGCGGCTGGGCGCGCGCCGCAGGCCGAGATGCCCGCGTAGCGTCGGATGCTCATAGCCGGCGCGCCTGAGACCCCGGCGGCGCAACTGCGGCACCACCGCCTCGACCAGCATGTCCAGATCGACCGGCAGCACTGCGGGAAGAATGTCGAACCCGTCGCAGGCGCCCGCGCCGTGCCAATGCGCGAGCCAGTCGGCGAACTGATCGGGCGTGCCGACGAAGTGCGGCCCGCTTGCCTGTTGCGCATCGACGCCTGCCAGACCATCCAGCTCCGCCGCGCGCTTGAGCGCCCCCGACTCTGAGTCGGCCAGGATCGGCATTACGCGAACGATGAACCGCAGCCCTTCGGAATCGCGACCATGCTTTTGCGCCAGCGTGCGCCAGTCCCGGCGGCTGGCTACTGCCTCGACGACAGTGGCGCCTTCCGCCAGCACGACTTCGGCACTGGCGGCGGCGCCCGACCGCATGGTCCCTGACGGCACGTCGCGATGCAGGATCACCGGCTGGCCCTGCACCGGACGCGGCACGTTGAGAGGCCCGCGCACGGTGAAGAACCGTCCGGCGTGCTCGATCGGATGCACGCGCATCGGGTCGGCGAAAGTAGCGCTCGACTGATCGACGACGAAGCCGCCATCTTCCCAACTATCCCAAAGCTGCCGCGCAACGTCGATCAGCTCGACCAGCCGTGCAGTCGAGTCTTCGGCTGACGCGGGCAAATCGGTATGACGAAATCGGGTGCCCAACTCCTGCGGTCCTTCCAGCCCAGTGATCCAGCCAGTGCGTCCGGAGGCGAGATGATCGAGCGTCGCGAAGACCCGTGCGACATGAAACGGTTCAGCGACGTCGCCGGGCCACCAGCCGCAGAGGCCGATCCGATCGGTGGCCCCGATCATCGCTCCCACGAGCGGCAGGGGATCCAGCCGGATGCCATCGACCTTGCCGCTCGCGCGCAGAGCCAAGGGAGCCGTCGGCATGCCTAGCAGCACGGCGTCGAGGCCGCCCCGCTCGGCTGTCCGCGCCATCGCCCGGAAAGGCGCGGCGCCGTCGAAGCCCGCGGCGCCGCTGACGCGCCACGCAGCGGAATGCCAGCCATGGGCGGCGAGTGAAGCCAGGAGGTGCATCGATGCCGTCAAACGTTGCGAAGCAAGGGTTATGCCACGCCAGCACGGAGATTGCAGGCGAACTCGCGTCGAGTCCTGTGCGAACATGGCGCGAGCATCATCGACAGGAGTTGAACGCTTGAGCAGCCAAATGACGATCGCCCTCGGCCTGCTGATCGGTCAGGCGGCGGGGGGCCATCCCGCCGCGTGGCTGCATCCGGAGGCGAATGCCGCCGGGTCGACGGACATCGCCTACTTCCGCAACCTAGCGCAGCTTGCCGAGCAGGGACTTTTCGACCTGTTCTTCATCGCCGATACGCCGGCTGCACGCACGGACAATCTCCATGCGTGGAGCCGCTTTCCGATGTTCATGAACGTACTCGAGCCGGTGACGCTGCTCACCGCACTCGCGGGTGCGACGACGCATATCGGCCTGGGTGGCACGGTATCGACCAGCTTCTCCGAGCCGTACAATGTGGCTCGCCAATTCGCCTCGCTCGATCACATCTCGGCCGGGCGCGCGGCGTGGAACGTCGTCACCTCCGCCAACGACTACGCTGCCCGCAATTTCGGCCATGCCACCCTGCCGCCCCATGCGCTGCGCTATGAGAAAGCCGGCGAGTTCGTCGACGTGGTGAATGCGCTGTGGAACAGCTGGGATGACGACGCTTTCATCCTCGATCGCGCCAGCGGCCTGTTTTTCGATCCGACGCGGCAGCATGCGGTCCATCATGAGGGTAAGTTTTTTAAGGTGGATGGCGCACTCAACATTGCTCGCTCGCCGCAAGGCAAGCCGGTGATCATCCAGGCCGGGGCGTCCGACACCGGGCTGGAACTGGCGGCGCGCACGGCAGAAGTCGTGTTCGCCAGCGCCTCGAACCCGCAGGACGCCAAGCGCGGCTACGACGACCTCAAGGGCCGCCTCGCCAAGTACGGACGCCAGCCGGACTCGATGAAGATTCTCGCCGGTCTCCCCGTGGTCATCGGAAGCTCGCAGCAGGAGGCGGAGGACAAGGCCCAGGCCCTTCAGGAGATGATCCACCCCGATGTCGGCCGCTTCCGCCTCGGCACCGACCTCGAGGCCGATTTGTCGGACCTGCCGCTCGACGAACCCATCCCGGAAAGCCGGCTGCCCAAAAGCGCCAACCTTCACAAGGCGTTCTTTGACGGCATCATGAAGATCATTCGCGAGGAGAACCCGACCTTGCGGCAGCTCTATCTGCGTTACGAGCGAGGCCGCAAGACCATCAAGGGCACGCCCGCGCAGATCGCCGACGTGATGGAGGAATGGATCGCCATGGGCGCCACGGACGGCTTCATGATGCAGTTCGCGACGTTGCCGGGCGGACTACGGGAATTCGTGACCCTTGTGGTGCCTGAATTGCAACGCCGCGGCCTGTTTCGCACCGAGTATACGGGCAGCACCCTGCGCGAGCATCTCGGGCTGGCGCGGCCCGCCAATCCGCATACGGTCTAATCGGCTCCAACTTTGCTCGCACGCGCGCCGGCCCATTGCGTTGCCGCGGTGTCGCTCGCCTTCCGGTCGGCCGCGGCCATAACCCGATCCGACAGCCCCGCCGATTTCTGGACGAAGGACAGCGGGCCATCCCAGTCGAAGTTACGATAGACCGCGGCGAGATTCGCGAAGGGGGCCGACTGGGCGAAAAGCTGAAACGTCAGGCGATGACCCGCGTAGTCCGAATTCAGCAGATCACGCGCGAAGGCGAGGAGCTTGCGGCGATCCTCGGCCCGCCAGCCTTCGTTCATCGACCCGCGGCCTTCGCCGCAGCATGGTACGCGAGGTATCTGCGCTGCGTGGCAATGCGGTCCGCAACGTGCTTGGCGTCATACCAGACGCCCCAAATGAAAGCCGATCCCCTTCGCGACTGCCACGGAAGTCCCAAGAAATAAATCCCGGGTTCGGAGGAAACGCCGCGCTGATGCTTCGGGCGCCCTCGATCATCGAATGCATCGACCTTGAGCCAGCTGTAATCCGCGCTGTAGCCCGTCGCCCAGATGATCGATTTCACCCCGGCATCAGCCAGGTTCAGGCTAAGCACCGGATTGGTCATGCACTCCGGATCGGAACCGATCACCCGAGCGTCCGGTTCTTCCGGAAGGTCGAGACCATTGTGAAGGGCGTAGGCGTCTGCTTCATCCAAGACCGCCAGATAGTTGGCATCGCCTTGCGCGACATTCTCGGCAAGATCCCGCTTGAAAGTCACTGTGCCGTCCTTGTAGGCCTCGGTCATGCCGAGGAGCGTCATCCCGGCGGCGGCCAGCCGGCGAAAGTCGATGGTGTGTCCGCCGCGCGCTCCGCTCACGGCGATCGTGATGTGCTCTCTGCCCGGCACTCTTGTCTCAAGGTCCCATTTGCCGAGCACGCCGAGCCACCAGCAATAGTCACGCGTACGATAGGCTCGGGGGGGACGCTCGTGCGGGCCGACCGAGAGATAGATGCGCTTGCCGGCCAGCAGCAGCTCTTCCGCAATCTGCACTCCCGAGGAGCCCGCGCCGACGATCAACACCGCGCCTTCCGGCAACTGATCGGGATTGCGGTAGGCGACGGAATGTATCTGCAAGACATCCGAGTTCTCAGGAACGATTGGCGGGATGATCGGGGACTGGAAGGCGCCGGTTGCGACGACGACGCTGTTGGCGTCAAGCCTGCCTTGCGACGTGTTGAGTGAAAAGCCACCCCGACCCTTCCGCCTCTCCACTTCCTTCACGTCCACTCCACAGCGAACAGGAGCCTCGATCTTCCTTGCATAGGCCTCGAAATAGTCCGCGATCGTCTCCTTGTTCGGAAAGCTGTCGGGATGAGTGTTCGGGAACTCCATACCAGGAAATCGGTCGTGCCACGCCGGACCGTTCGCGGCCAACGAATCCCACCTCTCCGAGCGCCAGCGTTCCGCAATCCTATATCGTTCAAGCACGAGATGGGGAACGCCGCAGTCCGTCAGATGCTCGCTCATGGCAATGCCGGCCTGGCCTCCGCCGACCACGATCGTATCGACTTCTTCAACTGTCATGGACAAGCTTCCTCTTTTCGCTTCTCGAGTCGCTGCGGAGGCGGGGATGGGGTGCCCGTTTCTTATCGACGAGACCCATTCGGGAAAATCATGTTTTCATACCGCAAAGCTTGGCTTCGCACGGATGTCGACCAGCGGCTTGAACAGCGGATGGGTGGTGACGTCCTTCACCCTCTCGCCACCGACATAGACCTCTCGGCGATCGCGGATCGAGTCTCTGTACTGGGCGCCGGTTCGGATCATGGTTCCTCCTAATTCGTCACTATTCCCCGCGCATGCTCGGCGGGCAACCGAGCCCACCCGAGGCGGCTGGTATCGTTCTTGCTGGCGAGTCGGCATGGCACTCTTCGACCTGCATGAGTGGCTGATCACCGCCCTCGTCGTGGCGTTGATTACAGCCAGCCTGTCGCCGCAGAGCCAGTCGACGCAACGCGGCCAGTTCGAGGTCACGGCGGTGTGCGAAAAGCCTGGCTTTCCGGCGCTCGGCCTGGTCTTGTCGCTTCACTGACCGGCAGCAACGAACAGGGCGTCGACAACGCGGACGTCGCCCGATCCCTTGCGGATCAGGACCGGGTTGAGGTCGCATTCCGGCACGAGGTCGGAGAAGTCCGCCGCAAGCTCCGACAAATGGGACACCAATCCGGCAAGGGGCGCCGTGTCGGTGCGGGGAATCAGATTGCGATAGCCGTCGAGCGTCTTGCCGAGCCGGGTCGTCGCCAGCATGGCGCCCGCCTCGGCTGCGGTCACGGGGCTCAGGCTTAGCGCCTTGTCGGCTTCGAGTTCGACCAGGACACCGCCCGACCCCACGATCACGAGCGCGCCATAGGGCGGCGCCGCCTGATACCCCACCATGGCCTGCACACAATCGATCAGCTCTTCCTGCATCTCGTAGCCGTCGATTACGGCGCTCGGCAGCTTTTCCCGGACGTTTTTTTCGATCAGCGCCAGCGCGGCCCGCAGGCCCGTTTCGTTCTTGATGCCAAGTAGGACCGCGCCAACGTCGGAACGGTGCGGCACTTCCGCAGACACTATCTTCACCACCATCGGGTATCCGATCTGGCCGGCGAGCATAACTGCCTCCGCCGCTGAACGGGCCACCGCGGATTTGACGACGGGAATCCCGTAGCTCGCGAGCAAGCGGGCCGTCAGCTTCGACGGCAGGGGGCCGCGGATGCCGACCATCTCCTGCCGCATCCCGACGCGCTCCGGCGTCAATTTGCGATCGCCAAGACGGCGCGGATCGCGCTTGCGCCCGGCCCAGTCCAACATGCTCTTCACCGCAGCAAGCCCCGGCCACAATCCACGCAGCGCCGGCACACCCGTTTCCTCCAGTTGGGAAAGCAGCCGTTCGCTCATGATCTCCGCGGTCGGCGAGATCACGACGATGGGTTTGTCGACGGTACGGCTGAGTTCGGCGACCGTCCCCAGATGACCGGTATAGTTGCGGTGGCTGCTGGCCGGCAGCGACGCCTGCATGTCCTGAAGAACGACGCCAATTCCGATCTCGTCCGCCTTCATGACGGCGGTCATGCCGGCAAGTGCAGCACCCTGCTGGCGGCCGACGCTCTGACCAATATCGAGCGGATTCTGGCCTGGGATACCGGGCAGCGCGCTACGTAGCGCGGCGCCCGTCGCCTCCGAGAAGATTGCGAGCGGCAGGTCGATCTCCTCACAGATATCGCAGGCGAGCGCGGTCTCGCCGCCCGAGATTCCCATCAGCGCGACATGTCCCTGGCCTGGCCGCTTCTTGCTCACAGCAAACGCTTCGAGGGTCGCGATCAATTCCTCGTAGTCATCGACAACGGGAATGCCATAGCGCTCGACGAAGCCCTTGAAGGCGTCATCGTTGCGGATCAGGGCGCCGGTATGGGCCAACGTCGCGCGGGAGCCCGTCGCAGATCTGCCGACCTTGAGAACGACCACCGACTTGCCGGCGGCGTGAACGAGTTCGACCGCGTCGGCGAAACGGTCGGCGTCGGGGATCGACTCGAGCACCAGCCCTATCACTGACGTGTCGTCGTCGGTGGCGAACCACCGCAGATAGTCTGTTCCGGTCACCCGGTACTCGCTGCCGATGGTGACGATCTTCGAGAAGCCGGCCGTACTGGAATTGATCACCGAGATCGCCGCCGAGCCCGACTGTGCGATCAGCGCCACGGGCCCGCGTCGGATGCGCGACGTGATACCGCCGGTGTAAATCGGGGTGGCGTCGGACAGATTGATCAGGCCCATGCAGTTGGGGCCGTGCATCAGGATGCCGCTGTTGTTCACGAGCAGCCGCAACTCGGCCTCCTGCTCGATCGAGAAGCCGGCGGTATTGACGATCGCCGTCCGCACGCCCCTGCTATCCAGCCGGCGTATGACATCAGCCACGCCAGCGGCCGGCACGGATGCCAGCGCCACATCCACGCCGTCGGGAAGCGCTTCGATCGCGGTGACCGCGGGCAAGCCGGCGATCTCGGCTGCCTGGGCATGAACGGGGATGACTTTGCCGGCAAACTTGTAGTTCGCAAGATTGTCGAGCGCGACGTTGCCGAGCGTTTGGCGGTTGGGCGAGGCGCCGATGACCGCGATGGTTCGCGGCCGGATCAACGCATTCATAAGCGCATCCATGGACTGAGCTCGCCGTTACTTGACCCAGACGCTGGCCATGCTGGGATTGCCATTGAAGGCGAGATCCATTTCCTCATCGAGGCCGCCGAAGCGGCTTGAAATCGCGAAGAACTTCTTCGCATTGGTCAGCGTCAAATGCGGCATGTCGCGCGCAATGATCTCTTCGTATTGCTTGTACCATTGCCGGCGCTCTTCCAGCGGCACTGCGGCGGCCTTGGCCGCGATGGCATCGAGATCGGGGTTGCAGTAACCGGTCGGATTGACATACGGCACGTTTGTGGTGTTGCACAGAAAAGAGCGATCGACACCAAACAGAGGGTCGGTGCGCGCCGTCAACGAGACCATCGATACGTCGAAATTACGGTCTCTAAAGACCTTGTTGGTCCAGAGCTGACCTTCGATCAGATTCAATTTCACGTCGATGCCGATCGCGCGCCAGTTCGCAGAGATTATCTGTGCGGCTGGTTCGGCGTAGAAGGCATCGGCATTGGTTGCACTGGTGAAATCCAGACTAAGGCGTTTGCCGTCCTTGAGAGGAAAGCCGGCCTCGTCGAGCATCTTGCCCGCCTTCACCGGATCGTAGGCGAACTGCTTGTTATAATCTACCGACGGGTCTGTCAGCAGGGTGAACTGCTCGGGGATCGCATTCATCGCAGGGAATGCCAGGCCCTGGTAGACATCCTTCGAGATGCGCTCACGATCGATTGCCGTCAGCAGGGCCTGCCGGACCAGCGGCTTGCTGAAGGTTTCATGGCTGATATTGACGTCGAGCGACAGCCGCTCGGCGGCGTTGACCTTGACCTCGCGCATCTCGAATGTGTTCTTGGCCTTGGCCTGCTCGATGGCTCGACCGACCTGCGGCAGCGCCGGCCGCAGCACGTCGATCTCGCCGCGATAGAGCGCGTTCAGTTGCTGTTGCACGTTGGGAATGAACACGGCAACGACCGAGTCGAGATAGGGCTTTGGCTGGTCCCAGTAATGTTCGTTGCGCTCGAAGGTGATTCCGCGCCCTTCCTCCCATTTGACGAACCTGAACGGGCCAAGCCCGACCGGCGCGCGATTGGCGGCATTGGTCGGAATGTCGGTGCCGTCATAGATGTGCTTGGGCATCAGCGGGAAGATTTCCTTGTCGAACGCTTCCAGCGCCGAGGACTGCGGCTCCTTCAAATAGACGACGAACGTATTCGCGTCCGGTGTTTCGGCACGATCGATGTTCGGCAGCACCTTCACCAGGTAGGTGTTGTACTTGGCGAAGGCGGCAAGCGTGAACGCGGCATCTGCCGAAGAAAACGCATGGCCGTCCGACCATTTCAGGTTGGGGCGAAGATGAAACGTATAGACCTTGCCATCCTTCGAGATATCCCAGGAGCTGGCGATCTGGGGCTTCTTGCCGCCGTTCTCGTCGTACTTGTAGAGACCGCTGGCCCACAGATCGGCAATGGTCAGGGCTGTCACCGTAGAGGTCAATTGTGTGTTGAGCGTGGCGCCGGCGACGCTCACACCAATCACTGCAGTGCCTCCGCGCTTCGGCGTGCCCTGGGCGTGGCCTACACCCGCACCACCGACGATAAGTGCCGCAAGGCATACAAGCGCCGCCAGCGGCCTGAAGGTCATATTCATTACGGTGCTCCTTACAGGTCAGATCTCGATAGAGATTCAGAATGGGCGGATTTTGGCGCGGAAGCGACCGTGGCGTCCATGGCCAGCCTGCGTTCGCGGGCGAGATGCGGATCGGCGACCAGCTTGGCCGTCAGCAGCGAACGCGTGTAATCGCTCGCCGGATGACCCAGCACCTGGTGCGTCGGGCCGGCCTCGACGATCTTGCCGAGATACATGACGATCACCCGGTCGGAAATCGCATCGACGACGTTGAGATCATGGCTGATCAAGACCAGGCCAAGGTTGCTGCTCGACTTGAGGCTGACCAGCAAATCCAGGATTTGCGCCTGGACCGACATATCGAGGCTCGACAGCGGCTCGTCGGCGATGATCAGCCTCGGGCGCACCGCCATCGCTCGTGCGATCGCGATCCGCTGCTGCTGGCCGCCCGACAGCNNACAGCTGATGCGGATAGCGGTCGTGAAACTGGGTGGCATCGAGGCCGACGGAGTTGAGCAGATCCGCTATCATGGCATCGAGCGTGTTGCGCGTGGCCAGCTTGTGGCGCAACAGGACATTCGAAAGCGTCGTGTCGACACGCATTCGTGGATTGAG